>JAKPKY010000052.1 GCA_029553505.1 Planctomycetota bacterium | reverse complement strand
CCAGCAGCGCCTCGTCGTCCCCCCCCTGCAGCGCGTTAAGGCGCAATGGCAATGTCGGGGCGTAATGGCTCGATAACTGGCCCGGAGACTTGGGGGCCGTGTCGTCGGACGCCGCCGCGGCAAGCGGGCCAAGATGCCGCTCCAGTTGCTCCCGCGTCACGCCGCCATGCCGCAGGATGACCGGTTGCGGCGCGGTGAGGTCGAGCACCGTGGATTCCACGCCGACTTCCGTCTTGCCGCCCGCCAGAATCATAGCGACGTTATCGCCCAGAGATTCCGCGACATGCAGCGGCGTCGTCGGGCTGAGTTTGCCCGAAGCGTTGGCGCTGGGGGCGGCGACGGGCCTGCCCGTGGCGCGGATCAGGTCGCGGGCCACCGGATGCGACGGCACGCGCACCGCCAGCGTGTCCAATCCGGCGCTGGCCAGCAACGATACCGGACAAGCGGCGGCGCGGGGCAACACCAGCGTCAAGGGGCCGGGCCAGAATTGCGCCGCCAGACGCCGCGCCACCTCGTTCCAGACGATTAACGGATCGAGATCGCGGGCGTCGGCGACATGGGCGATCAGCGGGTTAAACTGCGGCCTGCCCTTGGCGGCATAGATCGCGGCGACGGCGCGATCATCCGTAGCGTCGCCGCCGAGGCCGTAAACGGTTTCCGTCGGAAAGGCCACCAGCTTGCCCGCCCGCAACAAAGCGGCGGCTTGCGCCAAGGCGGCAGGCGAAACGGGAATGATCGTCGGTTGGGCCACGACGTTGCTTGTCACAAGGCCGCGATGGCTTGTTTAACCTCGTCAACATGCCCGGGCACGCTGACCTTGCGCCAAACGGCGCGAATGATGCCCTTGGCGTCGATGAGGTAGGTGGCGCGTTCAATCCCCATATATTTGCGGCCATACATGCTCTTTTCGACCCAGACGCCATAGGCCTCGCACGCCGCGCCGCTCTCGTCGGAAGCCAGTGGAAAGGCGAGTGCGTATTTGCTCGTGAATTTCTCGTGCGCCGCGAGGCTGTCCCGCGACACGCCGATGACAGTAACGCCGCGCTTCGCCAATTGCGGCATGGCGTCGCGGAAGCCGCAGGCCTCGGCGGTGCAACCGGACGTGTCATCCTTAGGATAAAAATACAGTACCATGACCTTGCCCTTCAACGCCGCAAGGCTGACCATGCCGAGCGCCGTGGCGGGCAATTTGAAAGCAGGCGCTTTATCGCCCACCTGCGGCCCCAGCGCCGTCTTGGCGGGCGTTTTCTTCGCGGT
>JAKPKY010000033.1 GCA_029553505.1 Planctomycetota bacterium | reverse complement strand
GCGCGTCTTCACCGACGGCGCGTTCTCCGACCGCCCGCTGGAAGGATTCCCCCTCTACACCCGCGCCAAGGAAGTGCGCGACGGCGCTTCGAGCGCCACCCAGCCGGCGCGGCACGAGGCCCCGGCGCTGGCGCCGGCGACCACGCAGCCTGCCGTCGCCGCCGCCCCGACCGCCGCGGGTGGCCAGACGCTTCCGGCGGCGCCGACCACCAAGCCGGTCGAGACGCCCCGCCCCAGGGAAGTCCTGCCCGTCACCTGGCGGGCGGACAACATCGTCGCCGAGCAGCGGGGAACCCGGCGCGTCATCGTCGCACGGGGCAACGTCTACCTGTCCCAGGGCAATCCCGAAGGGGCGCTGTTCCTCGAACTCCGCAGCGAGGCCGCCGTCCTGTTCACCCAGAAGGTCCCGGCCGACAAGAAATCCACCAGCCCCCTCAGCACCGAGCTGGGCGGCGTGAAGACTTCCCTGCCCGCCGAGAAGGGCGCCGCATCCGAGCGCGAAACCGTCACCGGCGTGTATCTCGAAGGCGACGTGGTCATCGCCCGCGGCGAGCGGTTCCTGCGCGGTCCGGCGGCGTATTACGACTTCACCACGGATCGCGCCCTGATCGTCGAGCCGGTCTTCCGCACCGTCCAGAAGCAGCGGAACATTCCCATCTACGTGCGGGCAGCCGAAGCGAGGGTGCTGTCCGCCCGCGAGGTCTGGTTCCGCGACGCGAAGATCACCACCAGCGACTTCTACACCCCCGAGTACCACATCGGCGCGAAGCGGGCGTACCTGATGGACAACACGCCCTACGACGAAAAGGGCGTCCGCGTGGGCGAGCGGAGCTGGCTGGGCACGCTGGAGCACACGACCTTCAACATCCGCGGCATGCCCGTGCTGTACGCGCCGCTGCTCAAGGGCGACTTCACCGAGGGCGACACCGCGCTGCGGAAGATCCAGGCGGGCAAGCACGGGCGGTTCGGACTGGGCGTGGAGACCGAGTGGCACCTGTTCCGCCTGCTGGGCCTGCTGCGGCCGGAGGGATACACCGCCCGGCTGGAACTGGACTACTACGAGCGGGGCGTGATGGCCGGCGTGAAGCTCGATTACGCGCGCCCGAACTACAGCGGATACTCCCGCATTTACGGCCTGTACGACCGCAAGGGGAAAGACGACTTCGGGCAGGAGCGGGAGGACATCCCCGCGCCCCAGACGCGAGGGCGGTTCCTTTCCCGCCACAAGCAGTTGCTGCCGAAGGACTGGTTGCTCCAGCTCGAACTGAGCTACCTGTGCGACAAGAACTTCCTGGAGGAGTTCTTCCCCGAGGAATTCCACGCCGGCAAGGAGCAGGAGACGCTGGCGTACCTGAAGAAGCAGCAGGACAACTGGGCGTTCGACGCGCTGCTGCAGTACCGCCTGAACCGGTTCCAGACGCAGACGGAATCGGCGCCGGACCTGGGCTTCTACCTGATCGGCGAGCCGCTGGGGCGCGTCGCGTCGCTGTATAGCGAGTCGCACGCGGGGCTCAAGCGGTACCGCCCGGCCAGCGACGCCGGCGAGACCGACAGCCGCCTCTTCCCCCGCGCCGACACGCGCAACGAGGTGCAGGTGCCCCTGCACGCGGGCCCGGCGAACCTCGTCGCCTACGCCACCGGGCGCGCGACGTACTGGGACGACACCATCGGCGAGGACGGCGAGCGCTGCCGGCCCTACGGGCAGATCGGTCTGCGGGCCAACACCCACCTCTGGCGCGTCTACAACGACGTCGTCAGCCGCCTGTGGGACCTCAACCGCCTGCGCCACGTCGTGACGCCCGAGGCGGCGGTCTTCCTGGCCGACAACGGCGGCGTGCATCCGTCCGAACTGTTCCCGATGAGCCCGTTCATCGAGCAGCACCTGACGCGGACCAGCGGCGCCGCCTTCGGCGTCCGACAGCGCCTCCAGACCCAGCGCGGGGCGCCCGGAAACCAGCGAACCGTCGATTGGATGCGACTGAACGTGCTGGCTGGATTCTACACCAACGGCGACGAGTCCCTCCCCGCCGACGGGCGGTTCTTCGGCTATCGCCCGGAGTACAGCCTCGCGAGGAACCACGTCAACGTCGACTACGCCTGGAACATTTCCGACTCGACGACGTTCCTGGCCGACACCAACTACGACACCAACACCGGGGCCTTCCGGCGGACCAACTTCGGGCTGGCCGTCCAGCGCGACCCGCGACTGCGGTACTATGCCGGGCTGCGGTACCTCCGCGACCTGGATTCGTCGGTCGGGACGTTCGGCTTCAACTACAAGCTCAGCAATAAATACTCCCTCAGCGTGCTGGAACAGTACGATTTCGATTACAACGGCAGCGAGAACCTCATCACTGCCGTCACCATCACCCGCAAATTCCCCCGCTGGTTCGCGGCCTTCAGCTTCACCTACAACCGCGCCGACGACGACGTGGGGCTGCTCATCACCTTCTGGCCGGAAGGCGTCCCCGAGTTCAAGCTGGGCGGCGGACGCATGAGCCTGCTCGGTCAGAGCTGGATGAACTGAGCCGAGTTCGAAGGAACCGGGAACCAGGAACTTGGGAACACGGAAAAAGATTCCGCGCGAACCAGGTTCCGAGTTCCTCAGTTCCGGGCTCCTTTTTCGGTCCTCGGTCTTCGAATTGTCAATTGGCAATCGACAATTGACAATTTCTCTCCCCTATGCACTCGCCACTCTTTCGGCCAGCGCTTCGTACTGTTCGGCCATTCGCGTCGCGGAGAAATGCTCCCGGGCGCATTGTGCGGCCTGGGCGCCGAGCCGCGCCGCCAAGGCCGGATCGTCGTCCATGCGTCGCAGGGCGGCCGCCACCGCCTGCGCGTCGGACGGCGCGACCAGCAGACCCGTCTGCCCGTCGCGCACCAGCTCGCGCATCCCCGGCACGTCGCTGGCGACGACCGGACGCCCCGACAGCAGGCCCTCGATCAGCG
>JAKPKY010000026.1 GCA_029553505.1 Planctomycetota bacterium | reverse complement strand
CTTGGGAGTGCATGAAAACCAGTCTGCCTCTTTGCCTCGCGCTCATCGGAGCCGCCACCCTACTCTCCACCGGCTGCACCTCGCAGAACGCCGATAGCCGCCTGACCAATCGCCGCCAGCCCGGCCCCGCCGTGGGCAACGCCGTCGGCACCGTCGTCGGCGCAGTCGGCTCCAACGCCGTCGGCGCAGTCGTAGGCGTGGGCGAAGGCGCCGCCGCCGCCACCAAGGCCACCTTTGACAACGAGCGCCGTGTCGTGCGCACCTGGCGCACCGAGACCACTCCCGACGGCCGCACCATCAAGGTCCCCGTCGAGGTCGAAGTCGACGAATACGGCCGTCCGATCAGTCAGCCCAAGACGCCCTGAGGTCGGGCCCGCGCCCGGTCCACCGAGCGCCGTTTAGAGCAAGCGATCCTGGCTCGGCGGCAATTGCGCCGCGAGCGGGATCGCCTGATGCTTCGCCACCAACTGAAGCGCGTTTTGCAGCATCGTCTTGCCCGGCTCCATCCGGTGCCAGGGCGAAGCCCCCGAGGGGTGCGGCAGCGGGATGCAGTCCAGCGCATGCCCCGCGTACTCGATGGGAAACTGCCGGCCGATCGTCTCGGCCAGGGGGCGCTCACCGACAAATTGCGTGATCGCCAGTTTGCCGACGGGCAGCACTAACCGCGGGCGCAGCAGCGCCACCTCGCGGCGCAGCCACTCCGCGCACGCCTCGATCTCGTCGGGCGCGGGCACACGATCGCCGCCCTCCGGCTTTTTCCCGGGGAAACAGCGGCACACGGCGGCGAAATAAAACCGGTCGCGCACCTCGTCCTCCGACCAGCCAAGCGCCTGGTTGAACCACTTGAAAAGTGTCTTCCCGGCGGTCCAGGCAAAAGGTCGACCGAGCTTGGGCTCCTTATCGCCGGGAGCCTGACCGACGAGCAGAACGGGGCTCGGCACCGCACGCCCCACCACCACGGGTTTGAACATGCGCGGGCAACGTTCGCAGCGGCGCAAGGCGCGGAGGTATTCTTCGACTTCAGCGGCGGAAGGCATGGCGAAACGACGCCGCCGGCCCCCGGATGGGGCAAC
>JAKPKY010000056.1 GCA_029553505.1 Planctomycetota bacterium | reverse complement strand
ACGGAGGACCAGCTCGCCGCGATGGGGCAGATCGACGCGGACATGTCCGAGCCGCGCCCCATGGACCGCCTGCTCTGCGGCGACGTGGGGTACGGAAAGACCGAGCTGGCGATGCGGGCGGCGTTCAAGGCCGTCGAGGGCGGCAGGCAGGTGGCCGTGCTCGTGCCCACGACGGTGCTGGCCGACCAGCACTACGCCACCTTCACCGAGCGGTTCGCCGATTACCCCGTGCGGGTCGACGTGCTCAGCCGGTTCCGCAAGCCCGGCGATCAGCGGGAGATTCTCCGCAAGACGCTGCTGGGGCAGCTGGACGTCCTGATCGGAACGCACCGCCTGCTGAGCAAGGACGTGCAGTTTTCCGACCTGGGGCTGGTGGTCATCGACGAGGAGCAGCGGTTCGGCGTGGAGCACAAGGAGCGCCTCAAGGGCCTGCGGGCGACGGTCGAGGTGCTGACGATGACCGCCACGCCGATCCCGCGGACGCTCCACATGGCCTTGCTGGGCCTGCGAGACATCAGCTCGCTGGCGACTCCGCCGCTGGACCGCCGGGCCATCCACACCGAGGTGTGCCACTACGACGACCGGCTCATCCGCCAGGCGATCCTCCGCGAGCTGGCGCGCGACGGGCAGACGTTCTTCGTGCACAACCGCGTGTTCAACATCGAGTCGGTGGCCGACCGCGTCCAGCGGCTCGTCCCGGAGGCGAAGGTGGCGTTCGCCCACGGGCAGATGTCCGCCCAGCAGCTCGAGGCGGCGATGCTCCGCTTCGTCCGCGGGCAGGTGAACGTGCTGGTCTGCACGACGATCATCGAGAGCGGCCTGGACATCCCCACCGCCAACACCATGATCATCCAGGACGCCGACCGCCTGGGCCTGGCCGAACTGCACCAGCTCCGCGGGCGCGTCGGGCGCTACAAGCACCGCGCGTACTGCTACCTGCTGCTTCCGGAGCGGCGCCCGGTCTCCCCGACGGCGGCCCGGCGGCTCAAGGCGATCGAGGAATTCTCCGACCTCGGCGCGGGGTTCCAGATCGCCATGCGCGACCTGGAGATCCGCGGCGCGGGGAACATCC
>JAKPKY010000010.1 GCA_029553505.1 Planctomycetota bacterium | reverse complement strand
CAACCTGATCAAGCACCGCCTGACGCGGTTCAAGGACCCGCCGGTGAGCTACGAGGTGCTGGGCGAGCCGGCGAGCGTCTCCGGGGCCGAGGCGCTGGCGCAGCAGGACCCGTTCCAGTTCCAGTTCTGGGCGCTGGGCCTGCTGGGCGCGCGCCCGGCCGGGGGACGGAAGAAAAAAGGCGCCGACCAGGGCATCGACGGCGTGCGCTACTTCGTGGACGAGCAGTCCGGCGGCGCGTGGACGGGCAAGACGATGCTCGTGCAAGTCAAGAGCGGAAAGGTCGGCGCCAAGGACATCCGCGACCTGGCGGGCACGATGGGGCGGGAAAAGGCGGAACTGGCGGTCTTCGTGACGCTCCAGGGCCCGACCCAGCCGATGCGGACGGAGGCGGCCGCAGCCGGAAGCTACATCTCCCCCTACGACCGCCAGGCGTACCCGCGCGTGCAGATCGTGACGATTGACGAACTGCTGCGCGACCCGCAGCGGCCCAACCCGCGCTGCGTGCGCGTGCCCGGGGGCGCGGCCCAGCACACCCTGCCCGAAGCGCCGAAACACAAGACCCGCTCCGCCCGCCAGGGCACGCTGGAGTTCGAACCGTAACCCGTCGCCGTTTGTTACAAGCCCCCGCGGTCACGCGGGGGTTCTTTCGGTTTCGCCGTTTGTTACAAGCCCCCGCGGTCACGCGGGGGTTCTTTCGGTTTCGCCGTTTGTTACAAGCCCCCGCGGTTACGCGGGGGTTCCCGCTGTTTTTCGTCACGCCGCATTCGACCCCCTGCTGACGCAGGGGGCTTGTTCATCGCGGAGAGGGCAGGGCTTGCCACGGCGACGCCTCTTGGCGAGCCGGGTGAGGGTGATTGCGTTGCGTTTTCGTCTGCCCCGAAGGGGCTTAGGGGTGTAGCCACGGGTGACAGCGGAGTCCCAACGGGACGACGCGGAACCCGTGGAAGCGAGTCTTTTTCCTTTTCGCCCCGGCGGGGCGAAGGAGACCCCTCGGTTCTCCAACCGTTCCTCCGCCCCTCTCGGGGCGGAAAAAATGAACTACCCTCTTCCACGGGTTGCGCTGCGCCCCACGGGGGCTTGCTTCACCCGTGGCTACATTCCTCCGCCCCTGCCGGGGCGATGAAAAATGGCAGGAACCCCCTGCCGCGAATCCGCCCGGAAAATCCAAAATCAAAAATCTCAAATCTCAAATCTCAAATTCTCCCCACTCCGCACTCTTCGTTTTCCGCTTTCCGTTTTCCGCTTTGGCCTCTGGCCTTCGCCCTTTGGCCTTTCTCCTCGATGCTCTTGACAATTGCCCGCGGGAAGGGATAATCCGCCGTTTCACCGTTGGAAGGAACGAAAGCCCAGATGAACGCACTGATTGCGCCCGGGCCGCTGAAGACCGCCCGCCTGGCCGTGGTAAACGAACTTCGCCGGCGCGGCGCCGCCCGGAACAAGGACATCGCCGAGGCGCTGGGCCTCAAACCCGGCACCGTGGGATACATTCTCTACCGTCTGCGGATCGAGGGGCACGCCCGCCGCGTCAAGATGGGGCACTACGAATTCCTCTCCGTGCCCGAGAGCCTGAAGGTCTGGGAACAAGTCCCGCAGGCCGGCACGGTCGAGTTGAAGGCCGCGACCGGCGGCACCATGCCGCAGCGCATCCTCAGCCTGCTGGACGCCGCGCCCGGAAAGACGCTGGGCTTCCGCGCCATCTGGAAACTCACCGGGTTGAAGCGCCAGATCGTCGGGGCCGTGCTGAGCGACCTGGCCCGGCGCGGACTGCTGCAACGCCTGCACCGGGGCATCTACCGCCTGCCCGGCGAACCGCAGCCTGACGCGAAGCTCGAACCCGCCCTCAGCGCCTGAGAGAAAATTCACCGCAGAGTGCGCAGAGAGCGCGGAGAAGAAATTCGTTTTGCTTTTCTGCTTTCTCTGCGTCCTCCGCGACCTCTGCGGTGCATTCTTTCAGGTGTTCTTAAAAACCTCTCTGTCGCCCGATGAGCGCGCCGGCAAATCGCGCTGGCGTGCGCCGTCGCGCGGGGGTACGATTTCCTTCGTCTTCCTTCCATGCATCGACCGGAACTGTTCGTTTCTGTGGGGCCTCTGTGGGACAGAAAGAAAGGGACGGGATCATGCGACTCCGATTTTTCCCCCTCCTCGTCGCGCTGTGCTGCGCCGCCGCCGGACAGGGCGCAACCCCCGTCGTCATCCGCCAGGCGTCGATGCGCGTGCGCGTCGACGGGCGGCTGGCCACCACCACGCTGGAACTGACCTACGTCAACTACACCAACGACCAGCGGGAGGCGATTCTCCGCTTCCGCCTCTCGCCCGACGCCGCCGTCCACGAACTGGCCATGTGGGTCGACGGCATGCGCTGCCCGGGCGCCGTCGTTCCGCACGTGACGGCCGAGCGGATCTACCGCGAAATCCGCCACCAGCGGCGCGACCCGGCGCTGCTGACGTGCCTGGGCAACGGGCAGTGGGCGCTGTCGGTGTTTCCCATCGTCCCGCACGGAACGCAGAAGGTGCAGATCGTCTACAGCGAGCTGCTGCGGACGCGCGGCGACGCGCTGGTGTGGCGCTGGCCGGGGCGGACGGACGGCTCGACCGTCGTCGAGGCGCAGGACCTGGAGGTGCTGGCGGAGATCCGCATGCCCGGCGGCGTGCGCGACGTGCGGGCGGTCACGCACAACCTGGGCGTGCAGGCGGGCGAGCCCCTGACGGCCGGGGGCCGCAAGGAAAACACCTCGCTGGAAACGCCCGTCGAGTTCGAGATCGTCCCGCGAACGCTGCCGCCACAAACGGTCCGCCGGCGCGACGCCGACGGCGAGACGTACTTCGCCGCGGTCCTTCCGCCCCCCAGGGAGCTGGCCGAGCCGCCTCGCCGCCCGCGCAACTGCGCGATCCTGCTGGACGCGTCGGGCTCGATGCGGGGCCTGTCGATGGAAGCGGCGCAGGCCGGGGCGATGTGCGTCCTGGACCGCCTCGACGAGCAGGACCGCTTCTCGCTGATCGTGTTCGGGTCGGACGTTCTGGTCTGGCCGGAAGACGGGCCCGCGCCCGCGACGGCCGCCAACAAGGCCCATGCCGCCCAGTGGATTCGCACGCGCCAGGCCGCCGGCGGAACCGACCTCGCCGCGGCGCTCCGCGCCGCCGACGCGCGCAACGCGGACCCGTCGGTCCCGCTGCACCTGTTCGTGTTCACCGACGGGTGCGAAACGCTCGGAACGCGCAAGGGTCCGCCCGAACCGCCCGCCGACGAGGACGAGAAGCCCTCCCCCGCGACGGCCCAGGCCAGCCGCCCGGCCGCGCCGCCGCCCAGCCGACCCGCCGCCAACTGCCGCGTCTACGCCTGCCAGATCGGCCAGTGGAGCGACGGCCTGGACGACCTGGCCCGGATGACCGGCGGGCGGTCCGAGCTGGTCTACTCGCCCAAGCAGGCGGCGATGGCGGTCGAGGAGTTCGCCGCCGCCTCGATCCGCCCGCGCGTGGCGAACCTGCGCCTGGAGGTGCTCACGCCCGACGGCGCGCAGGCCGCGCCGGGCGAATGGGGCGCCGTCGGACTGTCGCCGGGAGAGAGCCTCGTCGTCGCCGGGCGGCGGACGGCCATCGAGACCGTCCTCGTTCGCCTCTCGGCCGAGTGCGACGGAAAACCCTTCCGCGGAGAATACGTTCTCTCGCTCGCCGACGCGCCCGGGGAACCCGCCCCGCCCGAGCTGCGCCAGCTCTGGGCCCACCTGCGATGCGAAACGCTGTGGCGGCTCAGCCAGCGCGAGGACGTCGCGATGGACGACCTGAAGGCGATGATCGACCTGAGCACGGGCTTCCGCGTGGCCAGCCGGGCCGCGACGTTCCTCGTCCTCGAATCCGACGCCGACTACGTGCGGCGCGGAATCCGGCGCGACGCGAGCATGGTCAAGGCGCCGTCGGCGCTGTCCCAGGCGGGCGCGGCGCTGGCGACCACCCAGCCGCAACAGGACGAAGAGTCGCGCCGCCTGGCTGCCCAGGCGCGGGAGCTGATCCGCCTCGGCCGGCACGACGAGGCGCTCGAATTGATGGACCAGATCGCCCGGCGCGGGCCCGGCGAATTCGAGGCGACCGCGCAGGCGAACCTCCTGCGGGAATACCTCGCCCTGAAGGCGTCGGTGCAGGCCCGGTTGAAGAACGAGCGGCTCAGCCGCGAGACGTACGCCCGCCAGCTGGGCGACCAGACGTGGCACACGCTGCTGATGCCTCTCGGCGCGACGGCGTCGGTTCCGCTGCCGTTCAGCGCCGTCGGCCCGCAGACGGTGCGCATCGGCCCGGACATCTCCCTCGAGGAAATCCGCCTGCCCAAGGCGCTGTCGGACCGGTTGCCGAAGGTCGATTTCGACAACATCGAGTTCAAGGACGTACTCCGGTTCCTCCGCGAAGTCAGCGGCACCAGCATCTACGTCAAATGGAAGGCCTTGGAATCGGCGGGTATCGAAAAAACAAACCCCATCAACGTCCATCTGAAGGACGCGACGTTCGAGACGGTGCTCAAGACGGTCCTGGAGGACGTCGGAGGCGACAACCGCCTGACGTTCGTGGTCGAGGACGGCAAGTTGACCATCACCACCGCGGACGACGCCTCCCGCTACGTGATGACGCACGTCTACGACGTGCGCGACATCCTGCTGTACAACCGCCTGTACAACGAGGCGATGGCCGGCGAAAGGCCGGCGGCGCGGGAACCGCAATCCAGCGGCGGGCTGTTCGGCGGTCCGTCGGACCTGGACGATTCGTCCGGCGCGGAGAGCGGGCGGCCCTCTCCGTCGCCCGCGCCGGGATGGCGCGTGGAAACTCCTTCCCGCGCGCCCGCCTCGGACATCCGCAACGTCGTGGACCTGCCCGGGGAAACGCGCCTGCCGCCCGACGAGTCCGCCTTGCGCCGGCGACGGCGCGAACCCGACTGGACTCGCTATCTCGGCGCCGACCTGCGAGAGACCATCTTCTCCGCGGTCGACCCGTACTCCTGGGCCCCCACCGGCGATATCGGATCCATCCGCCAGTTGGCCGGGCAACTCGTCATCACGCAGACGCAGGCGAACCACCTGGCCGTCGTCCGCCTGATCAACCAGATCCGCGCGAACCTCCGCAAGTCCACCGCCCTGCCGGCAGGCATCGGGCCGACCGTGCGGGACCTGGTCGAGGCCGAGGCCCTGTTCGACCTCGCCACCCGGCCGATGCAGTGGCTGGCCGAACTGCTGGAAAAGGCCCGCGAGGGCAAGCTGTCCCGCTACTCGTCGGTGCGCCTCGCGGAAGCCGGCGGGCGCCAGTTCGCCTCCGTCGGCGGAATCTGGATCGACACCTGGCTGGGCGCGTCGGCGCGGGTCTGCACGATCGTGCCGGACAGTCCCGCTGCCGCCGCGCTGCTCCAGGCCGCCCCGCAGTGGAAAGAATGCTTCGGACTCGGATCGTCCGTCGTCGTCGCCGTCGGCGGGGAACTGGGCGTCTGCATGGGGCCCTTCGGCGCGCAGGAGGCCAACGACCCCGTCGTCATCCGGATCCTGAACGCCCTGCCGCCGCGTCCGCCGACGACCGAACCGCGGACCCGGCCGAAACAATAAGACGTTGGCAACGCGTTGACAGAGAGCGGGATTCCACGGATTCACTGGATTCCAGAGATGTTTTTGGATTCAGTCGCGGAATCCCCGGAATCCCGAAATCCCGCTCTCTTTCATGCGGACTCCCGAGACGCCGCCGGCGCGCAAAGAAGCGCGGCGGGTGAGATGCCCGCCGCGCCGGAACTTCGCAACGCGATTCGCCCGCTTACGCCTCCGAGTGGTCGAAGATCTGCTGGCAGCGGGTGGCGATGTCCTCGGGCGACAGGCCGACCATCTTCATGACATCCTCGGGCGTCTTGGCGCTCTTGGGCACGCCCGCGACGTACAGGCTGTGGACCATCACGCCCAGGTCGCTGGCGGCAGCGGCGGCGGAAAGCTCGTCGGCCATCCCGCCGATGTAGTTGTCCTCGACCACGAGAATCTGCCCGCGGCAATCGTCGCCGATCTGGAGAATCTCGTCCGTCGCCAGGGGCATCGAGTAGGCGTCGATCAGCGAGGCCGAAAGCCCGCCCTTTTCCTCGAGGATTTTGCACGCCTGCTTGGCCAGGTGGACCATGTATCCGCTGGCGACCAGGACGATGTCCTCGCCGTCGATGAGGTGCTTGAACCCGCCAACGGTGAATTCCTCGCTCTCGTCGTAGAGGAACTCCACGTCGGGCCGGTGCGTCCGCATGTAGCACGGGCCGTCCACGTTGGCCATCAGCTCGGTGATCTTGAACGCGCTGATCGCGTCGGACGGCTGGAACACCCGCACCGACGGCGCGCCGGAGGCGTTGCGGGCGTGGGCGAAGCTGCGGAAGAACGCCAGGTCGGGCAGGGCCATCTGGCTGGGCCCGTCGGCCGCCAGCGACACGCCCGCGTGCGAACCGACCAGCTTGAGGTTCGCGTTGGAGATGACGGCCATCTCCACCTGGTCGTACGCCCGCACGAAGAACTTGGCGAAGGTGCTGGCGAACGGAACGCGCCCGCCCGCCGCCAGGCCCGCCGCGGCGGAAACCATGTTCTGCTCGGCGATCCGCGCCTCGAAGTAGCGGTCGGGATATTTCTTGGCGAACGATTCGGCGAAGGTCGAGTTCTTCACGTCGCCGTCGGTGGCGACGATGCGCGGGTCGGCGCCCATCGCCGTCAGGGCCACGCCGTACGCCCGGCGGGTGGAGAGCTTTTTCGCCTCCAGGGCCTTGTCCAGCCCGGCGGCTTTCATCGCATCGGAGAACGTCCCTGCCGAGATCGCCCCGGTCTCGGGGCGCTTGACCGACTTGGGCGAGGCGATCTTCGCGGCGGACGCGTCGTCCGCGCCGGCCACGCCCAGCTCCGCCGCCTTGGCGTCCAGGTCGGCCAGCGCCGCGTCGAGCTGGTCGGCCGCCAGCGGCTTGCCGTGATAGTTGGAGCTGTAAAGCGTCTTGACGCCCCATCCCTTGACCGTCCTGGCGACGATGGCGATGGGCTTGTCCGTCGCGTCGGCCGAAAGGGCCGCCAGCACCTCGTCCCAGTTGTGCCCGTCGATGGTCTTGACCTCGAACCCATAGGCGTCGAGCTTGCGGGCGAGTGCTTCGGCCGACTGGTTGACGGAGACCTTCTCGCTCTGTCCCCAGCCGTTGGCGTTGAAGACCGGGCGCACCGCCGTCAGCTTGTGATCGACGAGGAAGTCCAGCGCTTCCCAGATCTGCCCCTCGCGGCTTTCGCCGTCGCCGATGAGGCAGAAGATTTTCTTGTCCGACCCGTCCAGTCGCGCCGCGCACGCCAGGCCGGCCGCAACGCTGAGCCCCTGGCCCAGCGACCCGGTCGCCGCGTCGAAGAACGGCATTCCGATGGCGGGGTTGGGATGCCCGTCGAGGACGCTGTCGCCCTCGCGCAGGGTCAGCGCGTCGTCAAACCGCAGTTCCGAGGGCCTGCCCGGCTGGCCGACCACCCCGCCCAGATCGCAGTAGGCCGCGTAGATCACCGGAACCGCGTGCCCTTCCGACAGCACCAGGCGGTCCGCGCCGGTGTGCCAGGGGTATTTCGGGTCATAGCGCATCACGCGATACATCAGCGCCACGGTGATGTGCAGCAGCGATAGCGCGCTGGACGGATGCCCGCTGCCCGCCGCGGTGCACATCCTGCATATCTGCTTGGCCAGCTTGATGGCCTTGGAATCCAGGTCCTTGTATTCAGCCATTCCGCGTCTCCCAATCTCTTAGAGGCTCAAGGTCGTGTAGTTACAGACCGCGTACAGTATCCCAACCCGCTGCCCAAAGCAAGACCAAACGCCCGGCCTTCTTGTGCCTTCCGCTCCTGCCATGCGATAATCCAAGGGTACCTCTGGGATTCGGGAAACCAACCCATGGCTGATAACGCTGAATTGCAGCCGGAAACCCCCGCCCCCCAATCCGGGCACAACTCGCCGCGCCCGCGAAAAATGCGCATCGCCCTCGCGGCCGTGGTCCTTCTGGCCCTCGCAGCCGGCGCGGGGTATTACGCATGGGACCGATACTTCAGCCCATTCTTTCTTCCCGGCATCGAGCTGGACGTCCCGCCCGGCTACATGTTGACCCGCACGGAAGGTATCGACTTCGACGTTTACTACCTGACGCAGGCCGGCGAACGCTCCTCCCGAAAAGGCTCCCTGGGCGTCTACGTGGGCTGGTTCGCGAACCCGTTCCGGCGCGAGGGAGAATTCCGCCAGGAGCGGGGCACCCTCTGTAGCCGGAGCGTTACGTGGTCCGCTTGGGAACATCAAGGCGAGAAGGACACGATCCACTGGCGGGAAGCGCATTGCCGATTCGGCTGGCGGCTCGGGCACGTGACGGTCCACGCGTTCGTCCTTTCCCGGGATCTTCAACAGGCAAAGCTCTTGCAGGACATCGCGGCGGGGATGCGCGTCGTTCCCGAACGGAAGAAGGACATTCCGCCCGCTTTTCCCGCAACTCGTCCCGCCGCCGAGACAGAAAAGCACGTCGAGTTCAAACACTTCGGCACGAAGCCCTGACGCGCGGACTTTCAACGCACGGGTGCCACCCTCAAGCGTTTTTTGCTTGAGGGTGTTCGCATGGCGAGACATCCAGACTCGTATTCCGTTCGTGTGGTTCGCAGTGTTCGCGGCCGAAACAGACTCAGATAAGACGTCCCGCCCGCAGCATCCTCCCAGCAACAGAAATCACGGGCAAACTTTTTGTAACATCAGTTAAGTTGGTAGCTTATAGTATAATCCGGTTCGGGAGGCCTTTTTTCGGGCGGGGGAGAAAACGGCGCGGAAGAAAAGTTTTTCACGTATCACAACCTCTTTTCCGGCAAGGTCTTATCTATTGCAAGGCGGCCCTTGGCGGTTTTCCCGTTGCGTTGACACGCCCGCGCCGGCACTGCTATACTTGCCGTGGTCGAGTGAGAGCTTTCCCCCGCCGACGGCGGGTGCACAATACGGCTGGTTTCTAGCCGTGGCAGCCTCCGATTCACCTTCACTGCGTGGGTCGGAGGTTTTTTTATGCGCGATGCCAAAACTCTCCATGATTCTCCCCGCGCTTTTCGTCCCGTGAGTTCACACGGTTTGCTGCGGCGGCGTGAAAAGGGCGAAGTTCGCAGTTCGAAGGTCGAATTCTGCTGCGATCATGTTCCGCCTGTCGGTCTTCGGTGTCCGGTATCCGGTCTTCGGTCTTTCAATCAAAAATCCCAAATCTCAAATTTCAAATCCCTCTCCACTCGCCACTCTCCACGATGCACCATGCACTCTCCACTTCTTCAACGGGTTGCATCGCGGCGGGACAGCGGGTATCTTTTTGCCGACTCGGAGGAAGCTGACGGCGGAGAAATGACGGCGCGGATCAAGGGCATCCTGTTCGACCTGGGCGACACGCTGCTGGACTTCGGCAGCGTGGACATCAATAGTCTGTTCGAGGCTGGCGGAAGGCTCGCGTACGACTATCTCCACAGCCTCAACCTGTCGCTGCCGAGTTTTGAGAAATTCCACCGCCGACAGCTCCGCGCCATCCGCTGGAACTATCTCAAGAGCCACATCACGCGGCGGGAATTCAACTCGCTGGACGTCATCGGGCGGATGGCCACACGCATGGGGCACGACCTGACACCGGACCAGATGGTCGAACTGTCGTGGAAGTGGTACGAGCCGCTCAGCCGCTGCGCGACGATCGAGCCGGGCCTGCGCGAACTGCTGGAACGGTTCCGCGACGGCGGGTTGCGGCTCGGGCTGATCTCCAACACCTTTGTGCCGGGCGAAGTGCTCGATCGCCACCTGGAACAATTGGGGCTGATCGACCTGTTGCCGGTGCGCGTCTATTCCTGCAACGTGCGGTACCGCAAGCCGCACGGGCGGGTGTTCCGGCTGGCGCTGAAGCAGGCGGGACTGCGAGCGGATGAGACGCTCTTCGTGGGCGATTCGCTCAAGGCCGACATCCTCGGCGCCCGCCGCGCGGGAATGATTTCCGTGTTGAAGGACCCCACCGGACGGCACGACGGCGCGAAGATCCGCCCGGCGCACCGCATCCGCAAGCTTGCGGAGTTGGAAGACATCGTCCGGCAGTACAACCCGCCGGAGTGATTCTCAGACCAGGATGCAGGCGGCCGCCAGCAGCAGCGCCGCGCCCACCGCCAGCACCGCCACTTCCGCCACGTCGTGCGCGATTCCCAGGATGGATTGCATGATCGGCTCCTTGGCCGCACGAATTGTCGCGCGTCTGGTGAACGTATCGACGAGTCGGGCGCGCAAACTTGAGGACGCCGCGACGATTGTCGATGACGGTTAGCCCTTGGGGAAAATGGGGTTATGCGCATATTGCACCGGAACGCGATGTCCGCAATCGCTAGGGGTTTCGCCCGATCACAGGCACAGCATATGGGGGTCTGACGACGGATTTACCCGTCACGCGAGGAGACTTTTTTACAAAAATCCGCGCCCCGCCATACGCGCAGTTTCCCAGAATCCTGCCGTATAGGCAACGCGGACATAAAAGAAAGCGGGATTCCACGGATTCGAGGGATTCCCAGGAAGTTGTTCGTGAGAGGAAAACGCGGAATTGCTTGAATCCCGAAATCCCGCTCCGCTGTTTCCTCGCGAAATCGCCGCGCGTTTCAACGAATGCGGATGCGCCGTCGCGGGCGGAGGATCAGCACCGCGCCCAGCGCCGTGATGGCGATGCTGGCCGGCTCGGGGATGATGGCGATAATATAGCCCACGTCGCCCACGGGATAGTAGGCGATGTCTCCGTCGTAGAAGTCGTTGTACCAGGCGTAGTAATTGTGACCGAGAAACGCGGTGGGCCCTCGCGCAGCGTCGGTGTAGGTGTTCACGTCGCCGGAGTCGCTGAAGTCCGCGTCGCGGTCGGAATCGGTGCAGGAGAACGTAGTGCCCGCGCCGATCGTCTGGATCGTCAGCGCGTGCCCGCCGCCGTGCCAACTGTTCGTCCCGTCAAAATACAGCGGCCACATGCCGAGTGCCACCTGCCATCCCGCGGCGAGGTAGGCGGCCACTTCCGTCCGCGGGTTCCAGTCTTCCCAGGCGCTCATGCCGTCGGTGTAGTGGACGGTGCTGCTGCGCCAGTGGATCTCGACGGTCATTCCGGCAGCCACCGTCGGATTCTGGCTCATCCAATATTGGATGACGTCCTCCTGGAGCCCCCCCTCGTCCCACGTGAGTGTGCCGCCCGTGGTGGGAACGCCGTTGAGGGCGTACTGGTTGTACAGGGCGGCCGCGTCGGAAATCACGCCGAGCTGCTGGAGCATGTTGCAGCCGGAAGCCATCCAGCACGAGTTGTCCGTCCCACTGGTCGCATTCGTCCAGGATGGGTCGGCCGAGTCGCCGAACGGTTCGCCCGGATCGTGCGCGCCGTTGCTGTTGAGATCGTCGTAGTAGTTCGTGCCCCACCCGCCGGCGCCGTCGTGCGACTTGTCCACGTCGCTGTAGCCCAGCACGCGCGGCGAGAGCGGTTCGCCCGAGACGAGCCCGGCCGTGCCCGCATCGGCCACGGCGACGTTTCCCGCACGCGCCGCCGGCGCGAGACAGATCACCAGAAGGAACGCAAAGACGGAACCCCTCCCAACCGTGGTCGTGGCGCTCATTCCTTTTTTCCTTTCAGCCGGAGGCTCGCCCGGCCGGCACGCTTTGTCACCGCGGCGGCGCCGATGCGCAAAACACGAGCGCCATCCACAGGAGCGTGAGCGGTACAGCAGGAAGTGAGCGGTTTCCCTCGGCCGGCGGATAAGCGTCCGCCGACCCTCCACCTTCATGGCTCATTATATGGCGGAATCCGGGTTTGGACGAACGGAAAATGCCGGAGAGACAGGGAATCGGGACCAGGGACTCGGGATTCCCGAATACGACAAAGGGCAAATCAGGGCACGTAGGGATTGACCTCGCTCCAGTCGCCTCGGACGTAGGCGAGGCATCCGTAGTCTAGCAGGTGATCCTCGTCGACGGCCTCCAGGTGCCCGTCCCAGAACAGGACGTTGACGCGGTCGAGGTGGCGCAGGTGCATGGCCTGCCGCCCGGAGCCGACGCCGATTCCCCCGCCGGCGAACTTGTAGAAGCTGAAATTCCCCCCTTGCCTGCGGCTGGCGGGAGTGCAGGTGTCTGCCAGCATGAAGGCGGTCCGGCTCTTGAGCCCCTCGCCGGGATTGACGAACTGCAATCCGCACGACGAAACGCCGTCCGTCCAGGTCACCCTGACGCCCGGCATCTCGGCGTCGGAGACCGCGTAGGTGTTCATGCCGTATTTGCCGCCCTCCTTGCCCGTGGGCGACAGCGCCGGACAGCCGAACGTCTCGGTGTTTTCCACGTAAACCGGCGTGACCCAGTAGGGATCTTTCCCGCCGGTGAGGAACTTCAACCAGTTGTCCGCGGCATTGGTGTAGTGGAAGCTGTAGCCCATCCATCCGTCGTTGTCGGCAGCGTAGAGCGTCTCGGCCATGCCAACGTTCCGCAGGGAACTCATGCAGACGACCGCCTTGGCGAGTTCCTGCGCCCGCTGGAGGCTAGGCATGAGGATCGAGACCAGCAGCGAGAGGACCGCGATGACGACCAGCAACTCGATCAATGTGAATCCGCGTTGACCTTTTGTCCGCATCCGCCGCACTCCCGGCGCCGCGCGTCGTGGAGGGCGTCGCGCGGCGCCAAGCCCGGCCGGGGCGGGTCGGAACGCCCCGACCGGACTTATCTATTCTACGTCACACGAACTGACCGTTGAAAAATAGCCGCCTTAGTGTCGCCGACGGAGCAGGGCCAAGCCGCCGCCCAGGGCGACCAGCGCCGCCGTCGCCGGTTCGGGCACCACCGACACCTGGAAATTGTCCAGGCCGTTGGCGTTGCCCTTCCGCGCGCCCATTCCCGCGGAGATCGTGGAGTCGGTGCTCAGGCTGGTGACGGCCGTCGTGCCCGACAGGCTCGAGACCACGCTGCCGGGGGTCTGCCCGTTCGAACCGTAATTCTGGATGGAGGTCACGTAGTTCAGCGTGTTGTCGGCATTGCGCGTCACCTTCATCGTGAGCTTGTACCAGACGTCCGCCGTCAGCAGGGAGAAGTTCGCGGAGGTGACCGTCGTCGGGGAAGCCGTGCCCGCGTAGAGACGGAACTGGAGGCTCTCCTCCGTCGCCGAGGAATCCGTGCCCACGCGCGCCATCACACTGTACTGGCCGGAGGCGCTGCCGTAAACGTAGCTGCTGTCGCCGCTCAGCGTGACCAGGGCGGTATCGCGGCTGGTGGACGACAGGCCGCGGCCCAGGACCATCACGGAGACCTCGATCCAGTCTCCGACCGCCGCCATCTGATACGTCCCGGCCAGGCTGTTGACGTACGAGCCGCTGCTTCCGACGCTGAGCTTTCCGTTCGTGCCGCCCACGCCAGCCGTGTTGCTCCACGACAGGTTGCTGGTTCCGCTCCAGTTCTGTCCCGGTCCGGCCGTCGTCACATAGTCAGCCGCCGAACTGAACGTGTTGGTGTAGACCACTGTCGCCCCTGCCGTGCTCCATGCCAGACCGATCGCCAGAACACTCGCCAAAATTGCCGTCGCCTTCATCGTCTTTCTCCTTCATTCTCCCGGGGGATCACAATTATGATGAGCATTTCAATGCTCGTGAGTTGTTTTTCTCTGCCTGTGAATCGCAACATCCCTCACATGAAATTCGTCACACTCCACAAAGACTGATTCTACGGTAAACACCGGATTCCAGCAAACGCTTAAGCGTTTTCTTTTTCGCTTTCCGCGCAATACATGCTATGCTGCAAAGGCGGAAGGACTGAGAACCGAAGACCGCAGACCGAGGATCGAACGGAAAGGAGCCCGGAACAAGGAACTGGGAAAGACAAGCGATGTGCGGCCCGGGCTTGCCGCGGCGACGCCTTGGCGTGCCAGGTTCCGTGTTCCCGGTTCCCGGATACGAAAATGGGCGAATCGACAAAACGCGTCGTGATCCTGATGAACACGTTCCAGACGGTGGCCCGCGAAATGGTGCGGGGCATCGCGCGGTACGCCGCCACCTACGGGCCGTGGGAACTGCACCCGACGACCAATCCCAACACCCTCCGCGGCAGGGACGCGCCGGACGGCGTGATCTTCCGCCCGCTTTACGACGTCAACGCCCGCGTGATGCGGGGCCTGCGTCTTCCCGCCGTCAACATCCACTGGGATTCCGCCGGATTCCCCCGCATCCCCCGCGTCTACTGGGACGACCGCGCCATAGGCGAGATGGCCGCCCGCTATCTCCTCGACGGCGGATTCGAACGCTTCGCCTTCTGCGCCGAGTATCGCCAGATGGGATATTCCCTCGGGCGGGAAAAAGGCTTCGCCGAGACCGTTCGAAACGCCGGGGGCGCGCAGTATGACCTGTTCGACCTTCATTCCGCCTGCAAGAGCGGGGTGGCCTGGCCGAACGTCCAGAAGCACCTGGGCGACTGGTTGGCGAAGCTCCAGCCGCCGGTGGGCGTGCTGACCGCCACCGACCTGGGTGGAGTGGACCTGCTGATCGCCTGCCGGCGTCGCGGTCTGCGAGTGCCCGAGGACGTCTGCGTGCTCAGCGCGGCCAACGACGACCTGATGTGCGAGGTGGCGTCTCCGCCGCTGTCGGCCGTGGAGATTCCCGCCTTCGAGACGGGCTACGAGGCGGCGGCCGTCCTGCACCGCATGATGAAGGGCGAGCCTACGCCGAAACATCCGCACATCATCGCCCCCAAGCGGATCGTCGAACGCCGCTCCTCGGACATGCTGGCCATCGACGACGCCCTGGTGGTCCGCGCCCTGCGCTTCATCCGCGACCGCGCCGCCGAATCGGTCTCCGTCGCCGATGTGCTGGGCCACGTGCCCCTGTCCCGCCGCGCCCTGGAACTGCGGTTCAAGGCCAACGTCGGACGCACCATCCAGAAGGAAATCTGGCGGGCCCACATCGCCCGCGCGAAACAACTGCTGGCCGGAACCGACTTGCCCATGGCCGACATCGCCGAAAAGTCCGGCTTCCCCAACGCCCAGCGGATGACCGAGGTCTTCCGCCGAGAAACCCGACAGGCTCCCCTGCACTATCGAAAACAGTGCCGGATTCCCTGACAGACAGGAACCCCGAACCAGGAACAGGGAACCAGGAAAGAAGGGACTCGGACGATTTTCGATTTTGAATTTTGGATTTGGGGCTACCACGGATTTCGGAAACCACTCGGCTCTGTTGTTCCCTATGGCCTACTGTATTGCCTTCTTCGGCCTTCTTGGTCATCCCCGCCAGGTTTCCTTTTCCGGCTGGCGGTGGTCTTCGAGCGTGGCGGTGGGGCTTTCCAGGCGTCCGCTGCGGTACTGCGCGCGGAGGAACCATCGGCGCAGGGCCCGCCAGGGGTCGGTGAGCCTGCGGTGGAGGGTGTGCAGCCAGCCGCGACGGCGGGACAGGGCGTCTTCCTCGGCCGTCAGCTCGCCCGGGACCAGGCGGCGCTTGTGCTTGTAGAGATGGTACAGGTCGCTCCGCTGGAGATACGCCACGACGGCCCGCAGGATCGCCCGCAGCGGCCAGGGCCAGTCGTCGCGCCGTCGGACGGAAATCTGGTAGTCGATCAGGAACGGTTCGCCGGTGTCGGTGACGAGGATGTTGGATCGCTTGTTGGCGTCGGCGTAGCCGATGCCTCGGGCGTGGATCGCGTCGAAGAGCGTCCGCAGGCGGTCGAACAGTCCCGCCGGCAGCGCGTCGAGATGGTCCAACGGGCGGGCGTCGATGTATTCCACGGCATACCCGGCCGGGGCAAGCTCCCCTGCCCAGCGCGGCACGCCCCGAACGCCCGCCAGCGCGGCGTAGAGGTCGCGTTCGTGGGCGCGGAGCAGTTCGGACAGCCAGAGGCACGGCAGCCCGCAAAACGGCTGCGTCCGCCCGAACTTGACCACCACGCGCCGCAGCGCGTCCGCCCCGCGTGCCGAGGCCAGCTCGTACAGGCACGTGGCGGCAAAGAAATCGTGCTTAAAGACCTTCTCCAGGCGATAGCGCCCGCCGGGCAGATCCACCCAGGCGGGCGGACGATGCGGAAGGGCGAACATCTGCGTATTGGCGCGACGGGTCTTCATGGTGTTCCCGAAAAACAGGTCGAAGTACGTAGGTCGGAGTTCGAAGTACAGAAACCCGAGTGCGGAGATCGACCTGGAGGCGTCTTCGAACTATGAACTTCGAACTTCGACCTTCTTATGCCTTCCCTACCGCGCGGGCGATGTCGGTGGCGAAGGCGCGGGCCGCCCGTTCGACGGCCTGCTTCCAGTCCATTCCGGCGTACTGCTTGTCGCGGTGGGCGAAGATGACCGACCGGCTGGCGTTGACGATCGCGCCGGCGCCGTCGGCATGGAAGCTCGCGGCGCAGTCCGCCGCGGACGCTCCCTGCGCGCCGTACCCGGGCACGAGGAATATCTGCCGCGGCATCAGGCGGCGGAGCTGGCGCGCCTCGTCCGGCCAGGTGGCCCCCACCACCGCGCCCGCGCTGCTGTACCCGCGCGAGCCCACCAGGGCCTCGCCGTCGCCCAAGGCAGCCACCATCTCCGCGACGTGCTCGTAAAGTTTCTTTCCGGCTGCGTCGGCGAAGTCCTGGACGGCCGGCGCCGACGGGTTGCTCGTCCGCACCAGCACGAACACGCCCTTGCCCTCGGCCCGGCAGACCTTCAGGAACGGTTCGATGCCGTCGGCCCCGAGATACCCGTTGACGGTGACGGCGTCGGCCCCGCCGGGCCCGGCCAGGTGGGCGTCGGCATAGGCTTCCGCGGTCGAGCCGATGTCGTTGCGCTTCACGTCGCCCAGGACCAGCAGGCCGAGTTTCTTCGCGTATCCGACCAGGTGTAAATACGCCGCCACGCCCGGCGCGCCGAGCTTCTCGAAGTACGCCGATTGCGGTTTGACGGCCGGCACGATCGGCGCGACCACCTCCAGCAGCTCGCGCCCCCAGAGTCGGACGGCCTCGGCCTGGGCGGTCTGCCCCCGGCAGTCCAGCTGGAAGTCCTCCGGCAGATGCTCGACGCGCGGGTCGAGCCCCACGCACACCGGTGAGCCCTTGGCCTCGACGGCCTCCAGAAGCCTGTCCGCAAAGTTGTCGGTCATGGGCGCTTTCCTTTCCCGACGGTATATATACAATGTTTGCCTAGAACCGGTTTCATACCCTACGCGGAGTCGCGTTGCGATGAAAAACTGGCAGATGCAAGGAAGGCCGACGACGGCAACCCGGTTTGGGTTGTCGAGGAGGCCTAACGCCGCAGATGCCTGTTTTTCATCGCAACCCTTTGGGACGAGACGTCTGGTGTCGCATGCCTGCGTTGCTCGGCCTCGACGACCCGTCGAAGGGTCGCCGTCGGCCTCGCGCCTTGGCCTGCACCACCATCCGCCTCGTCGCGGCCCGTGTAGAGTATGAAACCGGTTCTTAAAATTGCAGTCAAAAGCGGCGCCGCCCGCGCGGCGCAGAGGATTCGACCCATGCAGCAGAAGATTCACGGAAAGGTATACGTCGTCGGCGACAACGTCGACACCGACCAGATCATCCCGGCGGAGTTCCTCAGCTACAACCCCGCCGACCCGAAGGAGCGGCGCTACTTCGGTCGCTACGCGATGAGCGGCGTGCCGGCCGCCCAGAGCGGCCTGCCCCAGGGCAACGTTCCGTTCGTCCGCGGCGAGACCTTCACCAGCGAGTTCGCGCTGATCGTCGCGGGGCGGAACTTCGGCTGCGGAAGCTCGCGCGAGCACGCGCCGCTGGCGATCGCCGAAGCGGGCTGCCGGGCCGTCGTCGCCGAAAGCTACGCGCGCATCTTCTACCGCAACAGCGTCAACGGCGGATACCTCGCCCCGCTGGAGACCGCCCGCCGGCTGGTGGACCGCTTCCACACCGGCGACGAGATCGAGTTGGACCTGTCCGCCGGAACGCTGACCAACCGCACGCGCGGCGGGACGTACGACCTCCAGCCGCTGGGCGACGTGGCTGAAATCGTCGCGGCGGGCGGGATCTTCAACTACGCCCGCGAAAGCGGAATGCTGAAGTAGCCGGCCATGCGCGGCGCCGACCAACTCCGGATGCGCCCGCACGCGGGCGGCGTGGTGATCGCCGTCAAGGCGGTTCCCGGCGCCAGCCGCGACCGCGTCGTCGGCGTCCTGGGTGACTGCCTGAAGATCGCCACGTCGGCCGCCGCCGAAAAGGGAAAGGCCAACCGCGCCCTGGCGGCCGCCCTGGCCGACGCCCTCGGCGTGAGCTCGAAATCCGTCGAACTCGTCTCCGGTCCCACGAGTCCGCGCAAGGAATTCCTCGTGGCGGGCCTGTCGGCCGACGAGGCCCGCCGCCGCCTCGCCGAAGCGTGACCCGGCGCGTTTGACAAACGCCGGCCCGGGCGGTCTACTGGTCCGGCGCCAGCAAGGAGCCCAGCCATCGAAACCCAACCGTCCCCCGCCGCCGAACCGCGCTGCTGCCCGCGCTGCCGGATGCACGTCGAGACCGACGCCGAATTCTGCCGCCACTGCGGCGCGAAGATCGGCGAGCACCGCCGCGTGCCCTGGTGGCACGTGCACCGCCGCCTGTACGACTGGACGCTCGCGTGGGCGTATCGTCCGTCTGCCGCCGTCGCGCTGTTCGTACTGTCCTTCGCCGAGAGCAGCTTTTTTCCCGTTCCGCCCGACGTGCTGCTGATGCCCCTGACGCTCGGCAACCGCAAGCGCTGGCTGCGCTACGCCTCGCTGTGCAGCCTGGCCAGCGTCCTGGGCGCGGTGTTCGGGTTCGGCATCGGCTGGCTGGTGTGGGACGCGGGCGTGGACCAATTGTTCTACCGCTACGTGCCTGGGTTCACCGAGAAGGTCTTCAACGACGTCAGCGCGCTGTACGACAAATATAACTTTGGGATCGTCTTCACCGCGGGCTTCACGCCCATCCCGTTCAAGGTCATCACGATCACGGCGGGCGTCTTCGGCACCGGCACACAGGTGGAAAGTCCGGCGATGTTTTTCGCAGTGTTCCTCGTCGCGGCGATCGTCAGCCGGTCGGC
>JAKPKY010000009.1 GCA_029553505.1 Planctomycetota bacterium | reverse complement strand
GGCAGACCACGGGCACAGCTACGCCGAGTCCCGGCGGGTCGGCATGGAAGAGCACCTGCGGAAATCGGGCTGGCGGCTGGGCGAGCGGCTCGAGGGTCCGCGCGACGTGGTGTACGTGCGATTCGGGCTGGAGACGTACATCGGATTCTCGACGAACTGGCCGGCGGCCCTGGCGCTCGACGCCGTGCAGTGCGAGGGCGTGGAGTTGGCCAGCTACGCCGACGGCGACGCGGTGGTGCTGCTGTCGGCCGACGGGGGAAAGGCGATCATCCGGCGCAGCCCGCAAGGCCGGTACAGTTACGCGCCGACGGCAGGCGACCCGCTCCGCCTGCGCGAGATTATGGCGAAGCTCAAACCCGACGCCGAGGGGTTCTACGACGCCGACGAGACGCTCGCCGCGACGGCTGACCACGAGTACCCCGCCCCGCTGGAGCGCCTCTGGCGGGCGCACTTCGCGCTGGCGCGGAGCGCGCCGGACGTGATCGTCTCGCTGACCGACGGGTGGTACAGCGGAAAGGAGGGCTTCGCCGCGCGGGTGCGGGTGGCCTCGACGCACGGCGGGCTCAACCGCAACAACTCGACGACGTTCCTGATGTCCACCGTCGGACCGCTGCCGGCGCTGATGCGCTCGGGCGACATCCCCAAACACATGAAGGCCCTGACCGGGCGCGACTGGCCGGCGGAAAAAAAGAACAACTGACAGAATGAACCACAGAGGACACAAAGGACACAAAGAATCATCTTCTCTGCGGTCTCTGTGGCCTCTGTGGTAAATCTTTCTGTCAGGATTCCAAGACAGGAATCGCATCGCGTCACGGGGCGGCGGGCGGGGCCTTGCGGGCGCGGTCGAGGTACTGCTGGAGCAGCACGGGAACCTGATCGGGCGTGACGCGCGGGTGCACGTCGTCGTTGAACATCACCACGGGCGCCAGCCCGCACGTGCCCAGGCAGCGCGACGCCTCCAGCGAGAACATGCCGTCGGAGGTCGTCTCGCCGAAGTCGATGCCCAACTCGTCCTTGAGCTTCGCCACCAGCTTGTCGGCGCCCTTGACGTAGCAGGCCGTGCCCAGGCAGACGTTGATGACGTACCGCCCGCGCGGGCGCAGGCGGAAAAAGTGGTAGAACGTCGCCACGCCGCTGACCTTGGCGGCGGGAACCTGGAGCAGCTGCGCCACCGCGTCCATGTGCTCGGCGGAGAGATATCCGAAATGCCCCTGCACCTTGTGGAGCACGGAGATCAGGTGGCTTTCGGGGTGCTCCCGGCGCCGGCAGTCGGCGATGAACTCGACGATCGGCGCGGGCAGCGCGGCCTCGGCGGCGGCCTTCACCTCGTTCCAGTTGTCCGTTGTCGTGGGCGGTTTCATCGCGTCGTTCCGCTCTTGGGGATCCTGAAATTTCATCGCACGCCGCGCGGCAAGCGGGCGGCGTAGCTCGTGTGCAGCAGTTCGTGGGCCTTGGCGCCGCCGATCTCGCCGAGGAAGGTCTCGTACACTTCCCGGACGGCCGGGTTCTCGTGCGAGAGGCGCAGCGTCTTGCCCGCGTCGATTTTATACAGGGCCGACGCCCGCAGGCGCAACAGCTCGGGGTCGAGAATGCGCTCGCCGGTGGGCGGGTACGGCTGCCCGCCGCCGCCGATGCACCCGCCGGGGCAGGCCATCACCTCGATCACGTGGAATTTCTTGCGCCCCTCGATGACCTGGTCGAGCAGGTTCTTGGCGTTGTGCAGTCCGTTGGCCACCCCGACGTGCAGCGTGCGGTCGCCGATGCGCACGTCGGCCTCGCGCCAGCCCGCCCAGCGCCCGCCGAGCACGCCGCGGACCTGCTCGAACTCGAGGGTCTCGGGCGCCCGGCCCGTCAGCTTGCAGGCGGCCGTCCGCAGCGTCGCCTCCATCACGCCGCCGGTCGTGCCGAAGAGGTCGCCCGCGCCCGTCGCCACGCCCAGCGGCGCGTCGAACTCGCCTTCCGGAAGGTTCGCGAAGTCGATCCCGTAGCAGCGGATCATCCAGATGATCTCGCGCGTGGTCAGCACCGCGTCGGTCATGGGCGAACCGTCCGCCTCGCGGTGCTCCGGTCGGCGCATCTCGAACTTCTTGGCGACGCAGGGCATGACGGCCGCCATGTAAATCCGAGACGGATCGACCCCGAGCTTCTGGGCGTAGTACGTCTTGGACAGCGCCGAGAGCATGGTCATCGGCGAGCGGCACGTCGAGGCGTGCGGGATCAGCGCCGGGTAGAACTTCTCCAGGAAACTGATCCACCCCGGCGAGCAGCTCGTCAGCATGGGCAGCGGACCGCCGCCGTCCAGCCGGCGGAGCAGTTCGGCCGACTCCTCGACGATCGTCAAATCGGCCCCGAGGTCGGTGTCGAAGACGGCGTCGAAGCCCAGCCGCCGCAGCGCGGTGACCATCCGCCCGGTGCAGGGCGTGCCCGGCGGCAGGCCGAAACCCTCTCCGATGGCCGCCCGGATCGACGGCGCGGTCTGCACCACCACGCGCAGCTCGGGGTTCGCCAGCGCCGCCCAGACGTCGTCGGTGTGGTCCTTTTCCAGGAACGCGGCCGTCGGGCAGGCGTTGATGCACTGCCCGCACTGGATGCAGACCGACTCGTCCATCGTCGCGCCGTGCGCGGGCGTCACGACGGTGTGGAAGCCCCGCCCGTGCTGGCTGAGGTTGGTGATCCCCTGCACCTCGGCGCAGACGCGCACGCACCGCCCGCACAGGACGCACTTCTCGCTGTCGCGGACGACGGACACGCCCGACGTCTCCAGGGCAAACCGCTTGCGCTCGCCCTCGAACAGGCGCTCGCGCACCCCGTGCGAGTACGCCAGGTTCTGCAGCTCGCAGTGCCCGTCGCGCTCGCAGGTCTGGCAGTCGCGCGGGTGGTTGTCCAGCAGCAGCTCGATGATGTCGCGCCGGGCCTGGCGGATCTCGGGCGAGTTGGTCTGCACCTCCATGCCCTCCCAGACCGTCACCGAGCAGGAGGCCATGTACTGCGCCATGCCCTTGACCTCGACGATGCACACGCGGCAGGAACCCGCCAGCGACAGGTCGGGGTGGTAGCAGAGGCGCGGAATGTGGATTCCGAGCGTCTCTGCCGCCTGGAGGATGGTCGTGCCCTCCGGCGCGACCACCGGCGTTCCGTCGATCGTCAGGTTGATTGTCTTCACGTCGCTCATGTTCGTTCCCGCAAGCGGCCGGGCTATTTCCTCAAAACCGCGTCGAACCGGCAGACCTGGAAGCACCGCCCGCACTTGACGCACCGCGCCTGGTCGATTTCGTGGACCTTCTTGGGCGCGCCGGAGATGCAGCTCACCGGGCAGTTGCGGGCGCAGGCGGTGCAGCCGACGCACTTGCCCGGATCGATCTCGTAGCGGACCAGGGCCGTGCACTTGCGGGCCGGGCAGGTCCGCCGCGTCACGTGCGCCTCGTATTCGTCGCGGAAGTATTTCAGCGTGCTGAGCACCGGGTTGGGCGCGGCCCGCCCCAGCCCGCACAGCGAAGCCTTCTTGACCAGCTTCCCCAGGCGCTCCAGGCGCGCCAGGTCGTCCGGGGCGCTCTTGCCGGACGTGATGCGCTCCAGGATTTCCAGCATCCGCCGGGTTCCCTCGCGGCAGGGGGTGCACTTCCCGCACGACTCGTCCTGGCTGAAGGTCAGGAAGAATTTGGCGATGTCCACCATGCAGTCGTCTTCGTCCATGACGATCATGCCGCCGGAGCCCATGATCGAGCCGACTTTCCCGAGGGTGTCGAAATCCACCGGCGTGTCCAGGAACTCCGCGGGAATGCACCCGCCGGCGGGCCCGCCGGTCTGGACGGCCTTGAGACGCTTGCCGCCCGGAACGCCCCCGCCGATCCCGAAGACGATCTCGCGCAGCGTCGCGCCCATCGGCACTTCCACCAGCCCGGTGTGGTTCACCTTGCCCGCCAGCGCGAAGACCTTCGTTCCGCCGCTGTGTTCCGTGCCGATCTGCGCGAACCACTGCGGGCCGTAGTGCAGCACCACCGGCACGTTGGCGAACGTCTCGACGTTGTTGATGACGGTCGGGCAGCCCCACAGGCCCCGCTCGGCCGGATACGGCGGGCGGATGCGCGGCTGGCCCCGCTGGCCCTCGATGGAGTGGATCAGCGCCGTCTCCTCCCCGCAGACGAACGCCCCCGCCCCCAGGCGGATCTCCAGGTCCAGCGAGAAGCCCGAGCCCAGGATGTTCTCGCCCAGCAGCCCGTGCTCGCGGCACTGGGCGATGGCGTGCTCCACGCGGCGGATGGCCATCGGGTACTCCGCCCGGATGTACAGGAACCCGCGCGTCGCGCCGATGGCGAACGCGCCGATCATCATGCCTTCCAGCACGCTGAACGGGTCGCCTTCGAGCATGCTGCGGTCCATGAACGCGCCGGGGTCGCCCTCGTCGGCGTTGCAGATGATGTATTTCGTCTCGCCGGGCCGCTCGGCGGCGCCGGCCCACTTCAGGCCCGTGGGGTACCCCCCGCCGCCCCGCCCGCGGAGCTTCGACGCCGTCACCTGCTCGACCACCCACGCCGGATCGTTGCGGTCCAGCGCCCGCGCCAGCGCCTCGAACCCGTTGAAGTGTACGTACTCGAAGAGGTTCTCCGGGTCGATGATCCCGCTGTTGCGCAGCGCGATGCGGCTCTGGCGGTTGAAGAACGCCACGTCGCCATACATTTCGAAGAAGCGCTGGCCGATGGGCGCGTCGGGCACGCGGAGGCGCTCGACGATCCGTCCGCCCAGGACGTGCGTGTCGAGGATCTCGTCCAGGTCCGCCTCGTCGGCGATGCGGTAGATGACCTTGGTCGGCAGCACCAGCACGTGCGACGCCTTGCCGATGACCTCGGTCCGGCACAGCCCGAAGCAGTTGGCGGCGACGACCCGCGCCTGCGACTCGGGAATCTTCCGCGCCGCGAGCCTGTCCAGGAAGAGCTGGCGGAAGTCCTTCTCCAGCAGCCGCCCGCACCGCGCCGAGCCGCAGAACAGCAGCTCGTAGCGCACCATCGTGTCCGGGGGCGAGTCCAGCAGGCGGTCCGCGACGGGCCGGCCGCCCAGGACGTGCTGCGTGAAGATGCGGTGGACGAGTTCGCGATCCACCTTCTCGTACTTGGCGGCCGTCTTTCCTGGGATCATCACCCCGACGATGGGCTCGCAGCTGCACCGGCCCGTGCAGGCGGTCCGTCGCAGGAGGATGTCGTCGCGCCCTGACGCGGCGATGTGCTTGCGGAACTCGGCCAGCACCTCCTCGGCGCCGGCGGCGTTCTCGCAGGTGGCCGACCCCACCTGGATGCGGATTTTTTCCGCCTGTTGCGTCCAGTGCAGCGCTTCTTCGGCGCGGGCGGAGAGTTTCCGGTAATTTTCGAGGACCTGGCCCATGAATTCTCGCTGTCCGGCTGTGGATCGGCGCGCGTCGCGACGATGACATTTTATCCCCTGCCCGCGCGGGAATCCAAATGGAGCGGAAGGAATTTCGCATTTCCCGCTCCCGGCGGAAGGCATTTCGGATTTGCCCGCCGGGCCGACAATGCCGATAGTAACAGCGGGAGAAGTCCGCGCCCTGACGGGATCGCGGGGTTCTCGAGGACCATTCGATGAGCCGGGAGAAACAGACGACGGCCGCCTCGCTGGGACGGGACTGGGCCCCCTCGGGCACGGATGAGCGCGCGTTCCGCGACGCTCTTGCCGGCCGGGCGGGCCACCACCGCCTGCTCGAACGCGCCGAGATCGACGCCCTGGAACGCAACGGAAACCGCTCCGACAGTTGGGACCGCGTGCTGGTGCTCCCGCCGTTCGACCCGGCCGTGGTGCGCAACTGCGAATTTTACGGCCTGGTGCGGATCGGCAGGCTCGCGCCGGGCGTGCTGGAGCGCGACGGACTTTCCGTGCCGGTGGGACTGACCGCCAGCCGGATCGCCGCGTGCGACCTGGGCGACGGCGTGGCCGTGCACAACGTCGGGCACCTGTCCCGCTGCCGGATCGGCGACGGCGCGATCGTGCAGAACGTCGGCGAACTGCTGGCGACGGGCGAGGGAACCTTCGGGCGGGGCGCCGTGCTGGAACTGGGCAACGAGAACGGTCGCCGCGCGGTGGCGGCGTTCGAGGGCATGCTGCCGGCCGACGCGCACCTGGCCGCGAGCTGGCCCGACGACGAGGCCCTCCAGGCCCGCCTGCGCGAGCTAGCGCAGCGGCGCGAGGTCTGCGCCGTCGTCGGCTCCGGCGCGATGGTGCGCCACTGCCGGACGATCCGCGACGCGATCCTCGGCCCGCACGCCATCGTCCGCGGGGCCGACCGCCTGGAGAACGTGACGATTTCCTCGACGGCCGAGCAGCCCGCGCTCATCGGCGAAGGGGCCGACCTGTCCGACGGCGTGGCGTCGCCCGGCTGCCGGATCGTCCAGGGTGTCAAGGCAGAACGCTTCGCCCTCGGCGAGAACGTCTCGCTGCTGCGCGGGGCGCGGGTGGCGCACGTAGCCGTCGGCGACAACTCGACCATCGCCTGCTGCGAGGTGCTGCACAGCCTGCTCCTGCCCGCCCACGAGCAGCACCACAACAACTCGTTCCTCATCGCCGCGACGGTGCTCGGACAGAGCAACGTCGCCGCGGGCGCGACGCTCGGATCCAACCACAACAGCCGCGCGCCCGACGGCGAACTGCTCGCGGGGCGCGGCTTCTGGCCGGGGCTCTGCGTGAGCGTCAAGCACTGCTGCCGGTTCGCGTCGTACACGCTGCTGGCCAAGGGCGACTACCCGGCCGAACTGGACGTGCCGCTGCCGTTTTCGCTGCTGAACCACAACGCCGCAGCCGACCGCCTGGAAGTCCTGCCCGCGTACTGGTGGATGTACAACCTGTACGCCCTGGCGAGGAACGCGTGGAAATACGCCGCGCGCGACCGGCGCGTGCGGAAGCGACAGCACATCGAGACCGATCCGCTGGCGCCGGACACGGCCGAGGAAATCTTCGCCGCGCTGGCGCTGCTGGAGAAGTGGATCGGCGCTGCCGCCGCACGTGCGGCCGGGCGAAGCGTCCAGGGCGTTTCCGACGCCGCGCTGGCCGAGGAGGGCCGCAAGCTGCTGTCCGCCGACCCGGCAGCCGCCGGGAAACTCGACGTGCAGGCCGACGGCGTGGAAAACTCGCGCCGCGCGGTGGTGGTCCTGAAGGCCGCCCACGCCCACGCCGCCTACCGCCAGATGCTGCACCACTACGCGATGAAGAACCTGCTGGCCTGGATGGCGGACAACCCGCGGGCGCGACTGGCCGACATGACCAGCGCCCTGGCGGGCCCGCGCCAGACCCGCTGGGTCAACCTCGGCGGACAACTGCTGCCGGGCGACGACGCCGACGCGCTCCGCGCGGACTTTGCCGCGGGCCGGCTGGCCGACTGGTCCGCCGTCCACGCGCGCTACAACGAGCTCTGGGCCCGCTACGAACTCGACAAGCGCCGCCACGCCTGCGCCACGCTCTGCGCGCTGCTGGGCGTCGAGAAGCTTTCCGTCTCGCTGTGGGGGGCGGCACTGGACGAGGCGCTGTGCCTCCAGCGGCACGTCGCCGAGCAGGTCCGCGCCAGCCGGGCCAAGGACTTCGAGAACCCCTTCCGCCGCATCACGTTCGCCCGCGACGCCGAGCGCCAAGCCGTCCTGGGCGAGCTCGATTCCGACCCGTTCCTCCGCCAGGTTCAGCGCGACACGGAGGCGACAGCCGCCGTCGTCGCCGAGGTCCGCTCGCGCGGATAGCGCGATTTTTCCTCTTGACGGCCCCCGCCGTCTTGCGGTATGTTTTTCTCCGGCATCAAGAGTGCGCGAGGGCACTGACCCGACGACCGCACGGCAACCTGTTCCGACGGCGGAGCGATCCGCGACTGGGATAAGGTGCCGCAGTCAGCCCGCAAGGGATCGATGCGGCCCGCGACGCGAACGCGCCGGGCAATCGAAAGCCTCTCCCTGCGAGAGGCGTTTTTGTAGAAACGCATCTTCTCGCGGCTGCCTGCCCACCTTCCCCCGTCGAATCCACGGTTCGCGTTTCGCGTCGGCGAAGGAGAAACGCATGACCGATCGAGGCGGCAAACTGGGACTGGGCACGCTGGCGCTGCACGCGGGGCAGCAGGACGACCCGGCGACGCATTCGCGCGCCGTGCCGATCTACGCGACGGCGGCCTACAACTTCGAGAGCACCGCGCACGCGGCCGACCTGTTCGCCCTGAAACAGTTCGGCAACATCTACTCGCGCCTGATGAACCCCACCTGCGACGTGCTGGAGAAGCGCCTGGCGGCGCTGGACGGCGGCGCGGCGGCGCTGGCGTTTTCGAGCGGGATGGCCGCCATCACGGCAGCCGTCTGCACGCTGGCCAGCCAGGGGCAGAACGTGGTGGCCGCCAAGACGCTCTACGGCGGGACAGTCACGCTGTTCACGCAGACCCTGCCGAGGCTGGGCATCGAGACGCGCTTCTTCGACGCGGACGACCCCGCCGCGGCCGCGAAGCTCATCGACGCCGACACGCGCTGCGTCTACATCGAGTCGATCGGCAACCCGAGCAACAACATCCCGGACTTCGCGAAGATCGCGGCCGTCGCCCACGACGCGGGCGTTCCGCTGATTGTGGACAACACCGTCTGCACGCCCGCCCTGCTGCGCCCCATCGAGCACGGCGCGGACCTCGTGGTCTATTCGACGACCAAGTACCTCGGCGGGCACGGCGTGCACGTCGGAGGGGCGCTGGTGGACGGCGGCACGTTCGACTGGGCGGCCGACGCCGACCGCTGGCCCCAGTTCGCCAAGCCCGACCCCGCCTACCACGGCGTGGTGTTCACCGAGGCGCTCAAGGCGGTCGGTCCGATCGCCTTCGCCGTGCACGTGCGGACGCACTGGCTGCGTGACACCGGCGCGTGCATGAGCCCGTTCGCCGCGTGGTGCTTCCTGCTGGGCATCGAGACGCTCCACGTCCGCATGCCGCGGCACGTGGAAAACGCCCGCGCCCTGGCCGAGTGGCTGGGCGCGCACCCGCGCGTCGAGTGGGTGAACTACCCCGGACTCAAGGGCCACCCGCACCACGCGCTGGCCCGGCGGTACATGCCCGAAGGCCCAGGCGCGATCCTCGGCTTCGGCATCAAGGGCGGAAAGGCCGCCGGCGAGAAGTTCATCAACGCCGTCCGCCTGTGCAGCCACCTGGCCAACATCGGCGACGCCAAGACGCTCGTCATCCACCCGGCCAGCACGACGCACCAGCAGCTCAGCGAGTCCGAGCAGCGGGCGGCGGGCGTCTCGCCGGAGTTCATCCGCCTCTGCGTCGGCATCGAGGACGTGCGCGACATCCAAGCCGACCTCGATCAGGCGCTGAGGAAGAGTGGAGAGTGAAGACTGGTGAGTGGAGAGTGAAGAAAAATTGTCAATTGACAATTGGAAGAGCCCCGACCGTAAGGGAGGGGTCGCCGGGAGCCGCAATGGGAAAGGAACCGGGAACTCAGGAACAAGGAACCGGGAGAAGACAAGAACCGATTCGCCGGTGCGGCGCGCCGGATTTCCCGGGTTCCCGGTTCCCCGGTTCCCCAGTTCCCGGATACGAAAATAAGCAATAGGCAGTCGGTTCCTCCCGGCGCGGCAGCAGCCCCCCGGCCGTGCGGGAGCGACCGAGCGGAACATCGGAAGGAAGCGTTCATGAGCGACGAACTGTTCCTCAGCAGCGACAGCGCCCGGGCGGCCGTGCCCCTGACGCACGCGCAAACGGCCGTGTTCGACCAGCCGCTGGCGCTGGAACTCGGCGGCGAACTGCCGAGCGTGACGGTGGTCTACGAGACCTACGGCAAGCTCAACGCCGACCGCAGCAACGCGGTGCTCATCTGCCACGCGCTCAGCGGCGATTCACACGTGGCCGCCCACAACCCCGCCGACGCGCCGGGCTGGTGGGACATCGCCGTCGGGCCCGGAAAGTGCATCGACACCGACCGCTACTTCGTGATCTGTCCGAACGTGCTGGGCGGCTGCCGGGGAACCACCGGGCCCGGCTCGGTCAACCCCGCCACGGGGCGGCCTTGGGGGCAGGACTTCCCCACCATCACCGTCGGCGACATCGGCAACGTCCAGCGCCTGCTCGTGGAGCGCCTGGGCATCTCACGGCTGCTGGCCGTCATCGGCGGGTCGATGGGCGGACACCAGGCGCTCGGGTGGGCCACGCGGCACAGCGAGTCCGTCCGCGGCGCGATCGCCGTCGCCACCAGCCCGCGACTGACCAGCCAGGCGCTCGCCTTCGACGTCGTCGGGCGCAACGCCATCCTCCGCGACGCCAACTTCCGCGGCGGGCAGTACTACGACGGCGGGCCGATCCCCGCCGTCGGGCTCGCCATCGCGCGGATGCTCGGGCACGTGACCTACCTCTCGCGCGAGGCGATGGCCCAGAAGTTCGGCGCCAACCGCCTCCAGCCGCGGCAGGTCGCCACCGAGTTCGAGAAGAAATTCTCCGTCGGCTCGTACCTGGCCTACCAGGGCGACAAGTTCGTCGAGCGATTCGACGCCAACAGCTACCTCGCCCTGTCCATGGCGATGGACCTGTTCGACCTGGGCGACACGCCGGAGAAACTCGCCGCGAGCTTCGCCGCCAGCCGCTGCCGCTGGCTGGTGCTGAGCTTCACGAGCGACTGGCTGTTCCCCCCCGACCAGTCGCGCCAGATGGTCCACGCGCTGCTCGCGGGCAACAAGCCCGTCAGCTACTGCAACATCGACAGCAGTTGCGGGCACGACGCGTTCCTGCTGACCGAAGACCTGGACCGCTACGGCAGGCTGATCGGGGCGTTCCTGGAGAACCTCGACGGGCGCGGCGCCGCCAAGGCCGAAAAAGCCGAGGACGTCGAGGACGCCGTCGCGCAGAGCCCCACGAGCATCTTCCACCCGCAGCGGCTGGACTACGATCGGATCGTCGAGCTGCTGCCGGAATCGGCAAGCGTGCTGGACCTCGGCTGCGGGAGCGGCTCGCTGCTGAAGCTGCTGAAGGACCGCGGCCACGCCCCGCTGCTGGGCGTCGAGCTGGACGAGCGGAAGATCCTCGCCTGCGTGCGGCGCGGCTTGGACGTCGTGCAGGCCGACCTCAACGAGGGGCTCGGGCAGTTCGCCGACGGGCAGTTCGACTGCGTGATCCTCTCCCAGACGCTCCAGGCCGTCCGCGACGTCGAGCGTGTGCTGGCCGACATGGTCCGCGTCGGGCGGCGCTGCGTGGTGAGCTTCCCGAACTTCGGGTACTACAAGCTGCGCGACATGCTCTACCACGACGGCAGGGCGCCCGAGTCGCCCGGCGTGCTGCACTACAAGTGGTACAACTCGCCGAACATCCGCTTCCTGACCGTCGCGGATTTCGAGGATTTCTGCCGCGACCAGGGATACACCGTCCACCGCCGCGTCTGCCTGGACACCGAGGCCCGCGCCGAGGTCTACGACGACCCGAACCGTCTGGCCGACCTGGCGATCTTCGTCCTCAGCCGCTGACGGGGTGGCACGGCTTGCTTGCAAGCCGTGTGGATTCCGCGCGGACGGAATGAACAAGCCCCCGCTGTCACAAGCGGGGGCTTGGGGGTGTTTCTTCGTTTCGGCGCGTTCGCGCGCGACAGGCGATCGGAAAGCGCCCTATCTCCGCCTTCGCCGGAGGAGCAGCGCGATTCCGCCCAGCGCCAACAGCGAAAGCGTGGCCGGTTCGGGAACCACATACGTATAGATGACTTTCCCGTAGAGTTCGCCGTCGGGGGTGTTGCCCTGGAAAAATCCGTTACTTCCGGCGAACGTGGCGGAGGTCAGATAGGTGGTGTTGACGGTGATGGTGAAAACGCCCGTCCCCTTGTAGTCGTCCCAGGCGCTTTCCAGGATATTTCCCGAATCGCCGCTGGTCAGGACGCCGGGCTGCCAGGCGGCATAATCGCCCGCGCCCGTGGCATCGAACTGGCCCGTCGGGTCGCCGCTCGTGGCGGACAGCAGGAACACCTGGCTCTGGTTGATCGCCAGGTCGCCCTTGTCAATGCTGTCGTAATCGGTTTTGACCAGCGAAACGCCGCTGGTCAGGCTGGAGGCCGTGTTGACGACCCATCCGGTGCCGTTCTGGGCCTGGCTCGCGTCGTTGTCCATCTCGATTTCGGCGTTTTTCAGGCGCAGCTCGATCTGGACCCATACGCCCGTCAAGGTGCCCAGGGACGTGTCGAACTTCGACAGGTGCAGGACGGTGTCGAGTTCATTCGCCGCCACCTGCGTGTCGTCGTCCATGAGAATGTCCGCCGGAGAACTGCCCGCGGCAAGACCGATCACCAACCCGCACCACAGCGCCAGCGAAACCTTTTTCATGGCGTCCCTCTCTTTTCTTTTTCCCTCAAACGCTCGGACATGCGCTTTGCGACCCGCGCAGATTTATTCTCAATCGCAAGCGTACCGGAAAGAACTTGGCCGTGCGGCCTAGGGAGGGACATCACCTGAGCACGGGACCCCTGCCCTCGCGTCTGCCCGCCGCTCTTGTCGAAGCGGGCCCGCGAAGCATGTACGAGTATACCTCATTTCGGTTTTTTGTCAAGCCCGGCGTGCGGCGCGGCGGGGAGCAGGCGCATCGGGTTCCCGGCCGTCAGGATAGGAAAACGATCGAAAACATGCTCCCCCCCGTCAGAGGATTTCCCTTCCATGACAATCGGAAGGGATGAACACGGAGTAACGCGGATACGAGTTTTACAAAAACAGTGATCCGCGTGCACCTGCGTTCATCCCTGCAAAATCTTTTGCCTTCCGACTCTTCCTCCCTGATGCAAGATGCCCCGCGCGGGGAGCGTGTCGGTCCCGGCCGGGCCGCTTCCACGCCGAGAACGCCGACACGAATATAGGTTCCTGACCGCTTTTACCTTCTTTTACCTTCGGACGCCCGTCGGGGCCCTCACGGTCGCGGCTCTGTTTTCGTATCCGGGAACAGGGGAACACGGAACCCGGAATCGCGCGCCGGGCTTCTGTCTTCCCGGGTTCCTTGTTCCTGAGTTCCGGGTTCCTTTCCTCCTCGGCGACTCCCGGCGACCGCTCCCTCACGGTCGCGGCTCAGTAAGAGCCCGAGGCGCCCCTGCCGCTATTGCCTTCTTCCCCCGGTCCCGAGCCCCTAGTCCCGAGTCCCAAACGACAGGCTACAGACACCCTCAAGCATACAGCGCTTGAGGGTGGCACCCGAACTTCGCACTACGAACTTCGACCTTCCTTCTCAGTCCTCACCGCAGCGCGAGGCGTTTGTATTTTCCGCGGCGGTGGGCGAGGCGCTCGGGGTTCTCGGCCTGGATCATCTCCTCGTAGGCCTGGAAGTTCCCGGTGAACCAGCGCGTCTTGCCGTCGCCCTCGAGCACGAGCAGGTGCGTGCAGATGCGGTCGAGGAAATAGCGGTCGTGGCTGATGACCATGGCGCAGCCGGGGAAGTCGATCAGCGCCTGCTCGAGGACGCGCATGGTGTTGACGTCGAGGTCGTTGGTGGGCTCGTCGAGCAGGACGAGGTTCCCGCCGCGCTTGAGCAGCTTGGCCAGGTGGACGCGGTTTCGCTCCCCGCCGGAGAGTTCCCCCACGAGTTTCTGCTGCTGCGGCCCGCGGAAGTTGAACCGCGCCACGTAGGCCCGCGCGGGAATTTGCGCCGGGCCGAGGTCGATCTTGTCGGCCCCGCCGGTGATCTCCTCGAAGACGGTCTTCGCGTCGTCCAGGGCGTCGCGGTGCTGGTCGACGTGGCTGAGCACGACGGTGGGCCCGAGTTCCAGCCGGCCGGCGTCGGGCGTCTCCTGCCCCACGATCATGCGGAACAGCGTGGTCTTTCCGCTGCCGTTGGGGCCGATCACGCCGACGATCGCCCCGCGCGGCAGGTCGAACGAGCAGCCGTCCAGCAGCTTCACGCCGTCGTAGCTCTTGCAGACGCCCTCGGCCGAGAGCACCTTGTCGCCCAGGCGCGGCCCGGGGGCGATCTGGATGACCGCGTCGCTGCGGGCGTCGGGGGCGGCCTGGCCGGCCAGGTCTTCGTAGCGGGAGATGCGGGCCTGGTTTTTCTGCTGGCGGCCCTTGGCGCTCTTGGAGATCCACTCCAACTCGCGGGCGAGCACCCGCTGGCGCTCGGACTGGCGCTTCTCAGTGAGGCGCAGCAGTTCGGCTTTCTGCGCCAGCCAGGCCGAGTAGTTGCCCTCGAAGGGAATGCCGCGGGCGTCCTCCAGCTCGAGGATCCAGCGGGTGATGTTGTCGAGGAAGTAGCGGTCGTGCGTGACGATGATGACGGTTCCGGGGTACTCGCGGAGCTGCTGCTCGAGCCACTGGACGGTCTCGGCGTCAAGATGGTTGGTGGGCTCGTCGAGCAGGAGCAGGTCGGGCTTTTCGAGCAGGGCCATGCAGAGGGCGACGCGCCGCCGCTCGCCGCCGGACAGCAGGCCCGCCGGCGCGTCGTCGGGCGGAAGCACCAGCGCGTCGGAGGCGATGTCCATCAGGCGGTCGAGTTCCCAGCCGCCGCAGGCGTCGATGCGGTGCTGGAGGTCGTCCATCTCCTCCATGAGCTTGTCCATTTCGTCGCCGGCGTCGGCGAGCCGGTCGGCGATGGCGTTGTAGCGGTCGACCAGCGCCTGGACGGGCGCGACGGCCTGCTGGAGGTTCTCGCGGACGGTCCGGGCGAGGTCCAGGTGCGGCTCCTGCGCGACGTACCCCACGCGCATGCCCTTGACGAGGCGGGCCTCGCCCTGGAAGTCCTTGTCCGCGCCGGCCATGATCTTCAGCAGCGTGCTCTTGCCCGCGCCGTTCTCGCCGACGATTCCGATCTTGGCGCCGTAGAAGAACGACAGGCTGATGTCGCGCAGCACGACCTTGTCGCCGTAGCTCTTGGCGACGTCGCGCATCTCGTAGACGAACTGTGGAGGCATGGGTCTCCCGAAACGCTGAAAAAAAATAAACCGCGGAGATCGCCGAGGACGCGGAGGAATTATAAACCAAAACAAATTCCTTCTCTGCGCCCTCTGCGATCTCCGCGGTGAGTCTTCTGTTTACGGGCTCTCAATAATTTTCCGCGGCGACCTCGAAGTACGCCTGCGGGTGCTTGCAGACGGGGCACTGCGGCGGCGCCTTGTCGGAGGCGATCACCGCGCCGCAGTTCCGGCAGCGCCAGCGGACCTTGGCGCCCTTGGCGAACACCGTTCCGCCGGCCAGGTTCGACTGGAGCTTGCGGTAGCGGGCCTCGTGCTCCTTCTCCACCGTCGCGATGCGCTCGAACATCTTCGCGATTTCCTCGAAGCCCTCCGCGCGGGCGTCCTTGGCCATGTCCGGGTACATCCGCGAATGCTCGTGGAGTTCGCCGGCGGCGGCGGATTCGAGGTTGGCGGCCGTGTCGCCGATCAGCCCCAGCGCCTTGGCGTGCAGCTTGGCGTGCTCCTTCTCCTGCTCGGCCGTCTCGGTGAAGATCGCCGCCATCTGCTCGAAGCCTTCCTTCTTCGCCGCGGAGGCGAAATAGGTATACTTGTTTCTCGCCTGCGACTCGCCCGCAAAGGCGTCCCAGAGGTTCTTTTCCGTCTTGCTGCCGCGAAGTTCCGCCATAAGATCACAATCCTTTCTTCCGAAGCTTTGGCCTTTCGGCCGGAATTATAAAACCTACCCATTGTAGGCCGGCCGCACAAGGGTTGGCGGAAACCGGCGAAACGAAATAAGAATCTTATATTATATCGATACCGACAGAGACCCGCCGTGTTTAACGACAGCAACAGGAAGCAGTAAACACGTTCTCGCTTTCAGGATACCGAGGACTCTTGAAAACATCGGAAATCGGGTGGCACGGCTTGCTGGCAAGCCGTGTTCTTGGGCGAATTCGGCAACACGCCCGTACGGGCGTGCCACCCATCCAGGGAACGAATGTTTTCAACTGCGCTAAGGAGAATAACCATGCGGACTCTTCGCAAGATTCTCGCGGCCGTCAGCCTGCTGGCAGCGTTCCCCTTCGCGTCGGCGCTGGCCGAGGACGCTCCTGCCGGCGCCGCGGAGATCACTTTCCCTACACAGGTCCAGTTGGGCAACATCTTCACGCTTGGTGAGAAGGTCGAGTTGGAGGCGGCGGTGCAGACCGGCACGGCCGTGGAATGGACCGTCCGCGACTTCGAGGACAAGCAGGTGGCCGCGGGCACGACGCCCGTGACGGACCGCAAGGCGCGCTTCGCCCCGGGCGTCGACGCCAAGGGCTACTACCTCGTGCAGTTGACCAGCAAGACCGGCCGACAGGTCCACGGCGAGGCCCAGACCAGCTACGCCGTCATCGCGCCGGCGGACCTGGCGAAGCTGTCCGACTCCAAGTTCGGCGTGATGACGCACTTCGCCCAGAACATGCCCACCGACATCCTGGGGCTGATGGCCAAGGCGGGCGCCGTCTCCGTGCGCGACGAGCAGTACTGGGGCGCCGTCGAGAAGGCCAAAGGCCAGTACCTCATTCCCGAGAGATACCAGAAGTACATGGACGAGCTCAAGGCGCTCGGTCTGGACCCGCTGTTCGTCGCGTCCTTCGGAAACACGCTCTACGACAACCAGCCGAAGATCCCCAGCTACAAGCTCGCGCCGTACAGCCGCGAGGGGTACGAAGGCTACGCCAACTACTGCCTGGCCGTGCTGAAGCATTACGGCCCGCAGATCCGGGCCGTCGAGATCTGGAACGAGTACAACGGGACGTTCTGCGCGGGCAAGGCGGCCGAAGACCGCCCGAAGCACTACACCGAGATGCTCCGGGTCGCCTACGAAAAAATCAAGGCCGCCCGCCCCGACGTGAAGGTCCTGGGCGGCGCGACCGTCAAGATTCCCCTGCCGTACCTGGAGAAGCTCTTCCAGCGCGGCGCGCTGAAGTACATGGACGCCGTCGCCGTGCATCCGTACCAGTCGCCCGAGTCCGTCGAGCAGGACGTGGCCGAACTGGTCGCGCTGATGAAGAAGCACAACGGCGGGAAGGCCAAGCCCATCTGGGCGACCGAGACGAGCTACATGCACGACCACACGACGCAGCGCGTCGAGGCGGCCTCCCACATGGTCCGCATGTTCACGCTCCTGCAGACCCAGCCGGCCGTCGAACGCATCTACTGGTACCTCTGCTGCGACTACCGCAAGGAGTTCGCCCGCCTCGGACTGGTGCACAGCGACGTCGATCCGATGGGCAAATACACGCCCGTGGCGACGTATCCGGCCTACGCGAACCTGGTCCGGCGGTTCCACCGCGCGAAGTTCGCGCGGCGCGAGGCGACCGACTCGCGCACGCGCGTCTACCGCTTCGACAAGCCCGGCGAGACGCTCTGGGTCTGCTGGTCGACGTTCGAGACGGCGGAACTGGTGCTGTCGGCCGGCGGGCCCGTGCGGCGGGTCAGCCTCGTCGGCGGCGACGAGACGCTCGCGCCCACCGGCGGCAAAATCCGCGTGCCCGTCGGTGAGACGCCCTTCTACCTCGTGGCGGGCGAGGGCGTGGTGACGGCCGTCGCCGAAACGCCCCGAAACGACGAGGTGCTGGCCGACTCCGCGCGGGACTTCTCCGGAACCCAAGGCGCCGGCGGATGGAGCTACTTCTACTACGTCAGCAACCAGGACGGTTCGGCGCCGTACCAGCCGGAAAAGGTCCAGCCGATGAAGTGGCTGCCCTCCCCCGGCGACTGGGCGGACATGTGGACGGGCCCCGCCAAATGGTACACGATCAGCGCGGGCGGCGCACAGCCGGCCGTCCTCGACGGCGCGCAGGGGTGGACCGTCCTCCGCTGGACGAGCGATACGGACGGGCCGGTGCATCTGATCGTCAAGCTCCGCCGCGGGCGCAATGGCGACGGCGTCGGCTGCAAGATCTTCCTCGACGGAAAAGAGATCCACTCCAAACACCTGCCGCCCGGCGCCACCGAGAGCATCGACCTGACGCCGACCGTCCACAAGGGCTCGCGCGTGGACTTCGTGGTCACGCCGGGACCCGCGCTGGACAGCAACCACGACTCCGCCACGCTGCGCGCGACGATCCTCACGCCGCCGAAGACCTGACGCGCCGCGCCGCCGGACACCCGCGCCCGCGCGCCCGGCGACCGGACCGACAGAAGGGGAAAAATCCCGACCCGCGCGCCCGGCCGGGCGGTCGAAAAAACCGTCCGGCCAGGGCCGCCAACTACAGGATTTCCCTTACAAAAAATAGGCGCGAAAACCCGGGAAAATGTTCTCAAAAACCGCCCGGAAGGGTCGAAAAGCGCCGCCCAATCCGAAAAAAGGATCGAAAATTCACCCCCCTTTCGACCCTTTCCGCCCCTCGCCCGCAGACCCCGGCCGACCGGCTGCCGGTGTTGGGCGATAGCGATCTGACCTCCTGCCGCGCGCCGGACCGCCCCGCCGCTAGCCGCATTCCCGATGTTGTGTATCGTAATTGCGGATGCGCCTCGAACGCGCCACCGTCGGGACAGGAGGACGATTGCGGCGAAATGAAGAAACGGAAAGAACCCCCGCTTCACAGCGGGGGCTTGTTGAAACTTTCCGCGCGCGTGGCCAAGCCACGCGCCCTGCCGCTTTCCCATAGGGAACCTGACTCTTGATTCCCCCCGCCGGACGCGCTAGTGTAACCATGGAGATTTTCGAAATGTTTCCGGTTGGCCTTTCCTCACGCGGAATGCAACTGCCTCCCAGCGGTCTATGGGACACGACCATACCTTGGAGAACACCCCTAACGAATCAGGAGCATCGCCATGCCGACTCGAAAGCATTGCTTCGTCGCGATCGGTCTCGTGTTGCTGGTTGCCCGGGCATCGGACCTGAAGGCGCAGGACAAGGCGCGGATCGACCTGAAAGGCGACAAGACAGCGATCAAGGCCGGGGCCTCCGACACCGGCGCGAAGATCACGCAGAAGTCCCAAAACGTGATCTACTGCGAGCAGGCGGTGACGGCGGGCAAATGGGAGAAGTTCGCCCTCACCTTCACCCCCGAGGCCGACGGGAAGGTCGACGTGATGCTGCGCGGCGAATTCCAGGCGAACGGCGTCCAGCTGTGGATCGACTACGACAAGCTGGAACTCGCCGGCGCGACGATCGTCAACGGCGATTTTGAGCAGAAGGCGGACCCGGCCAACGTGCCGGCCGGCTGGCAATTCAAGTCCTGGGGCAAGTCGAAGGTGGTGCGCGGAAAGGACGAATCGCATCCGCCGCACAGCGGCGAGGCGTACGTGGTGGTCTCGCACGTCAACTGCATCTGGCAGACCCTCGACGTGAAGAAGGACCAGGCGGTGACGCTGACGGTGTACGCCCGGCTGAGCGCCTCGGACGCACAGGACGCACAGGACGCCGCGAGCGGCGAGAAGAAGGACGAAAAGAAGATGCAGGCCACCAAGCCGAAATCATACCCGGGAAAGCTGGTCAGGATCCTGTTGATCGGAAACAGCTATTCGCAGAACGCCTCCGAGTACCTGCCCGCCCTCGTCGAATCGCAGGGCAACAGCCTGGTGCTGGGACATGCCGAGATTGGCGGCTGCTCCCTGGAAAAGCATTGGACCCTGGCGCAGAAATTCGAGGCCAATCCCTCCGATTTCCAAGGCAAGCCCTACAGCAAGCGCAGCCTGCGGGAACTGCTGGAGAGCGACACTTGGGACATCGTGACGCTCCAGCAGCATTCCTGGCTGAGCCGCGACCTCAAGACCTACCGGCCGTTCGCCGCCAACCTGGCCGCCTACATCCGCAAATACGCGCCCCAGGCGAAAATCCTGGTCCACGAGACCTGGGCCTATCGCACCGACGACATGGGGCTCCTCAAAAAGACGCATACGACGCAGGAGCAGATGTACCAAGCCCTGCACGACGCGTACCAGGTCATCGCGAAGGAAATCGAGGCGGACAGGATCATTCCCACGGGCACGGCCTTCCAGAACGCCCGACAGGACCCCCGATGGAAACTGGAGGTCCCCGACAACGTGGATCCAAGCGCGTACAAATACCCGGACCTGCCCGTGCAGAAACACTCTCTCGTCCTGGGATGGGCCTGGAGCAAAAAGGGCAAGGCGACGCCCCAGTTGATCTACGATCCCAAGCACTGCAATGCGGCCAGCAAATACCTGGCGGCGGTCGTCTAGTACGAGACGATCTACGGCGACCTGACCCGCAAGCCTTTCGTCCCCCCGAAGCTTTCCGCCGAGGACGCGGCCCTGATGCGGGAAATCGCACACAAGACCGTCAGGGAAGGGCTGAAGCCCAAGCCGTCCGCGGAAAAGCCCAAGGAATAACAACGGCTTCGCTCTGTGGAAACCATCTGTTGGCGGGATGGGTGGCTCGCTTTGCGAGCAAAGCGTGTGGGTTTCCCCGCGCGACGAATGGGGGCCGATTGCGGCGTAATGAATTGAACAAGCCCCCTGCGTCAGCAGGGGGTCGATTGCGGCGTAATCCAAACAGCAGGAACCCCCGCTTCACAGCGGGGGCTTGTTAAAACCATCCGCGCGCGGGGCAAAGCCACGCGCCCTACCACCGGTACCTCTAATTCCCCCCAGAAGTCCCTGATGCCGAATCCAAGTGGACAAATGAAAGAAATGTCCATTTCCCCTTCTCGTCACGTTGCATTATATCTTTAGCATCCGTTTCAAATACAGTCCCTTTGTATTTGCCTGATTGGATTTTCATAAACATAACATATCTTTCTCCGGATGTCGGAGAAGCCCTCCTATAAAGGCTTACAATTTGAAATCGCGTTCCCGGTTGCAAAGCATCAACTATCTTGGCCGGCCAACCTGTCGGTGATGCCTCATATTCTTCCACAGATTTAGGAAAATTCTGAATATCGATGCCCGTCCATAGAAGTCTTTTTCCGTCAGTCTCAATGAGGAACATCGGATATTCGATCACATATTCATGTCCAAGATATGATGATATGCTCTCGGTTTCATCATATACGCGCGTCTCCAGCATTTGCATAATCCATATGAAATAAATGACACCGCTAATTATCGCCGCAGCAACCAGAACACCCACCCCAATGCAAATCTTCTTGAAGCACTTCATGAGTTATATGCTCCCATTCCTTTTACGCGGAAGATATAGGGGGCAAGGGCATGGTACTGGTTTCCCACTTCACCGCCCGAATTGCCTGTCGTTCCCCGCGGCATGGAAACAATGCTACCTGTGGCGGGGGGAAACGACAAGCCCCCTGTGTCAACAGGGGGGCGATTACGCCGTAACGAATTGAACAAGCCCCCTGCGTCAGCAGGGGGTCGATTGCGGCGTGATGAATTGAACAAGCCCCCTGCGTAAACAGGGGGACGAATGCGGCGTGACGAAGAAACGGCAAGAACCCCCGCGTGACCGCGGGGGCTGGTTAAAACATCCGCGCGCGTGGCCAAGCCACACGCCCTGCCACTCAGTTCGCGCCGGCCCAGCGGAGCTGGCCGTCGGGAAGTTCGACGAGCAGGACGTGGAGTTTTTGGGGGCCTTGCGGGCCTGCGAGGTCGAGGCCGGCGCGGTAGACGCGCTCGCCGAATCGGTCCAGCGAGGCCAGCTCGACGCGCTCGGCCTGGGCGATCTGGCGCAGGAGGTATTGGAGCCCCGCCGCCTGCGAGGCGGTCAGCCCGTCGGCGGATTGCCGCGCGGCTTCGGCGTCGAAGGCGTCTCCGGCCTGGCGGAGCGCGTCGATCATCTTCCGCACCTGCCGGCCTTGCGAAGAGTCCGGCCCGAGGTCGCGCCGCTCGTATTCGCCGGCGCAGCCGCCCAGCAGCCCCGCCGCCAGCAGCCAGACGGCGCTATTCCTGATCGTAGTGCGGAACATTCGTCGTCCCCACGAATCCGAGGTTCTGCGCCGGCAGGAGCATCGTCCCGCCCTCCAGGCCGAACCCGGCCGCATGACCGTCGGCGCACAGGGCGTCGGTCTTTCCACGGTGGCGGAAGTGCGACGTCGGCGTCGGGATCCACATGCCGGAAATCGGTTCGAGGAAGGTGCTGTTCTGGAGGATCGGCACGCCGGCCGGGGCCCAGAACATGGCCGAGTCGTTGAACACGAACAGCTCGTGCGGCGCGGTCAGTTCGGAGCTTTTCTTTCGGGGCAGGAATTGCCCGTCCGGCCCGCGGCGGCTGGCGGCGCGCGGGTCCAGGCACCACGCGTTGTACCCGAAGCAGGTGGTCGGCTCGTTCATGCCCGCCTGCGGCACGTAGCTGCCCCACGGCAGCGCCGGGCAGCCCAGCAGTTCGGCCCGGTAATCGCACGCGGCCATGAACGGGCTGGGCTTCGTGTCGAGCGGGTCGCCGACCTTGCCCCAGAAGTACGTCTTGTCCCCCGGCGCGGGCCAGTTCGAGAGCATGTACGGCCAGAAGTATTCCCCGTTGTCGGTCAGGTACAGGTTCATCGCGACGCCCAGGCTGTGCAGGTTCGCCAGGCACTGGGTCTGGCGGGCGAGGTCCTTGGCGGCCGTCAGGCTCGGCAGCAGGATGCTCGTCAGCAGCGCGATGATGGCGATGACCACCAGCAGCTCGATGAGCGTGAATGCCGCCTTGCCGCGTCGCGAACCGGGATGTCTTCTCGCCTGGAAACCCATAAAGAAGATTCACCGCAGAGGACACCCTGGCACGGCAGGCGTGCCGTGGCCTGACGGCAGAGACCGCAGAGAAAGAAATTGCTTTGATTCTCTTATCACTCCGCGTCCTCTGCGATCTCCGCGGTTCATTTTCCTTCCGGAATCCGGAACCGAAAAAGGGTTCGCGGGGCCCCGGGTCGGGAACACTCCGAGGCCCCGCGGGAACGAAACTTCGTCGTCAGCGCCGGCGGCGGCGAATCAGCAGGGCCGCGCCCGCGCCCAGCAGGGCCAGCGTCGTCGGTTCGGGCATCGGGACGGCGGGCTCGTAGGTGTTGCCCAACTCATTCACCTGGGTGTATCCGTCCCACCAGCCGTCGGACAGCGGGCGCCCACTCGCGCCGAACGTCGGCGGGGCGAACCAGTCCGTCCCGTCGCCCGTCGGGTCGCCCGGGTGCGAGATCTCGCCGATCTTCGTCCACGTCGCGTCGTACACGTCCTCGGTGTAGTCGGCGTATCCGCTCACCCAATAGCAGATGCTCTCGCCCGTGCCGTAGTAGTCGTCCACGAGCGTGTGCCCGTTGTAAGTGAGCTTCTCCACGATGCTGCCGAAGCTGTACTGCGTGCCTTCCAGGCGGATGGACCCGCCCTCGGCCACGATGGAGCTCATCGTGCCGGTGATGGGCGTGTAGGTGAACGTGCTTCCGCTGGCGGCGACGACCGCCTGGAGCATGTCCCATCCGGTGGCGTCGCCGTCCCAGCGGTAGCCGAACGCGTAGCTGTTCCCGCCGCCGAAATCCAGGATGCACATGGCCTCGCTGCCGCCCGTGCCCGCCCAGAACTCCGTGCTCACCTGGTCGAACGTGTAGGCCCAGCCGGTCGTCGAACACGCCGCCAGCGTCACGAGCATCATCACGAAACCGAACTTCTTCATGTTTTGCCTCCGAGCATGCGCCCCTGGCGGGCGCGGGTTAAAGACAGAGCTTGAATTCTTTTCCGTAGGACAGGCGTCTCGCCTGTCTCTTTCTGCATCGAGCCGTTTTCCACGCATGTCGCCAAGCTTTGCGAGCACCTCCTGTCAGATTTCCTTGGCCCAATGAGCGTTGGCGGGCGGGTCCGGGCGCAAGACCACTCCTGCCGGCAACCTGTGGGGAAGTGCCCTGGAGCGCGGGCGACAAAGAGCGGTGAGCGAAGCACCGGCCGCCTTGCCGCGAGCGACCTAAAGCAAAAACCCCGGGTCCTCGCGAATCGAGGCGCCGGGGTCCGCACGCAGCCAATGCCGGTCCCGACGGCCGATCACTCGCGAAGGCCATCCAGGTTGGTTGCAGGCAGGTCTTCTGGCTTCCGGCTTCTTTCAAAACCGTCTCGGCAAATCCGCCGGTCCTTTCGAACCGGAACCACTTTCGGACTTCCCGGATCAGTTTTGAAAACCTCTCGCCGCACCTTCCCATCGCGATTCCGCATCGCGACAGTGGCTTTTGCGGCGGTCGTCGCCGGTTACAGCGGCGCGTCCGCGGCCGATTCTCACGGCCTTCCCTGTTGGCCCCGACTCAGACCGGGGCACCTGCAACGCGGAACACTGTACCACACCGCCGCGCCCTGTCAACGTCCAATCGAGGAAAATGGCGCGCGGAGGGAAAACCGGGCGGCAAGGCGATGTTTGCGAGGGAGTTGCGCGGTCAGAGAACTTTTTTGAACGCGGCGACGAGGCGGTCCTTGAGCGTCTCCAGGTCGGTTTGGGCGCGGAGCCCCGCCGCCCGCGCGTGCCCGCCGCCGCCGAAGGCCTGCGCGACGGCCGCCACGTCCACGCGGTCCCGGCTGCGAAGGCTCGCACGCACGCAGTCGGGCATCTCGCTGAGCAGCACGACGGCTTGGACGCTGCCGACCCGGAACGGCTCGTTGACGAGGTTCTCCGTTTCCTCCGGCAGCGCGCCGGTTTCCTCGAAGTCCGCGTCGCGGATCGTCAGGACGGCCAGCCGCCCGCCGCAGTGCCACTCCAGCGAGTCGAGCATCCGCGTCAGGAGGCGCAGGCGCTCGGGACGGTCGTTCTGGTAGAGGCGGCGATAGAGCGCGTCGGGCCGCGCGCCGCGCTCGACGAGGCCCGCGACGGCGCGGAGGGCGCGCGGGTCGGTGCTGGAGAAGCGCAGCCAGCCGGTGTCGGTGAGGATGGCGGCCGCCAGCGCCTCGGCGCAGGGGCGGTCCACGGGCCAGGACAGCTCGCCCAGCAGTTCCCAGACCATCACGCCGGTGGCGGCGGCCGACGTGTCGATCCACCGCGCCGCGCCGAGATCGTCGCGCGTGGCGTGGTGGTCCAGCACAAGCAGCTTGGGCCCGACGCGCCCCAGGGCGCCGCCCAGCGCATCGAGCTGGGCTCGCGCGCAGGTGTCCAGGATCACGACGGCATCGGCGGCGTCCGCCAAGGCGTCGAACTCCGCCGGCGGCGCGGGCGATTCCGCCCCGAACAGCCAGGCGTACTGCGCCGGCAGGCGGTCGGACAGGACGGTCCGCGCGCCCTTGCCCGCGGCGCGGGCGGCGCGGGTCATGGCCGCGGCGCAACCGAGCGTGTCGCCGTCCGGGCGGGCGTGGCAGACGAACACCAGCCGCCCCGCCGACGCCAGGCGCGCCGCGACAGCCGCCAGCGATTCATCCGCAGATTTCGCGCACACGTTGCACGTCCCTTTCGATCTGCGCCCGCAGCGCGTCCAGGCCGTCGAACCGCTCCTGGTCGCGCAGCCGCCGCACGAATCCCAGCGCCAGGCGCTGGTCGTAGAGGTTCAGCTCGCGGTTGGCCGCGTCGGCAGAGACGTCCAGCAGGAACGCCTCGATGGTCCTGGGCGAGGGCCCGAAAGTCGGCTTGTTTCCGATGCTGATGGCGGCGGGATGGACGCGCTGCCCGACGGCGGCGCGCCCGGCGTAGACGCCGTCAGCCGGGACGATCTGCCCGTCCACCTCCAGGTTGGCCGTGGGGAACCGCAGCAGGCGCCCCTGCCCCGCGCCGGCGACCACGCGCCCGTACAGCGTGAAGGGCCGCCCCAGGCACCGCGCGGCGTCTTCGACGCGCCCGGCGGAAATCAGCCCGCGGGTCAGCGAGCTGGAGACGCGTTGCGGCCTGCCGTCGAGCTCCAGCGTCACCGGATCGACCGTGTGCACCTCGAAGCCCGCGTGCCGCCCCGCGTCCCGCAGCGTGGCGAGGTTCCCCTGCCGTCGGCAGCCGAAACAGAAATCCCGCCCCTCGACGATGTGCCGCGGCGCGAACCGCCGGAGGATCACGGCGTCAAGGAACTCCCCGGGCGTCTGGCCCAGGAGTGCATCGTCGGCCGTCACGAAGACCACGCGGTCGGCCCCCGCTTCCACCAGCAGTTGCGCCTTGGGCTCCGGCGGGGTGAGGCGCTGCGGCACGTCCTGCGGGCGCAGCACCAGGTCGGGCGGCGGCTCGAACGTCATCGCCGCCACCGGCGCGCCGAGTTCGTCGGCCAGTTCGCGGCAGCGCCCGAGAATCCGCTGATGCCCCAGGTGCACGCCGTCGAAGTTGCCGATGGTCAGCACTCCGCCTTGCAGCGTCGGCGGGACGTTCCGGAGGCCCAGGATGGAGTGTTCGTCCAACGTCATTGTCTTTCCATGTTCGCCCGCCGCGGGGTTCGCCCGTTCACGCGTGCAGCTTGTCCCGCAGGTCGGTCAGGAACGCCTGGAGCACCTTGACGGGAATCGGGTCCAGCGCCGGCTCGAGCGCCTTTCCGGTCACGAAGTCGCTGACGGCCTCCAGGCCCAGCGGCCCGAACTTCTTCAACTCCGCGGCGTGCTTCTCCGCCCGGGCCAGGTTGCTCTGCGACAGGTCCAGGCAGTAGTTGACCACGAAGTGGTGCAAGTCCGCGGCCGAGAGGTTCTCCCGGTGCTCCAACGGGGGCGGCTCGGCGCCGCCGGTCTCCTGGAGCAGCTTCTCCTCCTGCTCCAGAAGATTGTGGATCTTCTCCTTGCGGGCGCGCTCCTCGGCCTCGTCGATGGGGGCCAGGTCCAACACGTCCTCGTCGGCAACGGGCGCGGGGATGTAGCTGCTGTGCCCGCAATGGGGGCACTTGCCGCGTTTTCCCGCGGCGGCGTCGGGGGCCTGCACCTGCTTGTGACAATGCTCGCACTGAAAGGTGATGGTCATGGTTTCACTCCCCAATGGCTTTAGAGCCTATCCGGATAACTCCAAGGGCCGCGACGGGCCGGATTTTGACGCAGGCCAAGGCGCGAGGGCGACGACATATTTTGACGATATGTCGAGCCCGAGCAACGCCGGCATGCGGCAAAAGACGGCCCGTCCCGGAGGGTTGCGACAAAAACCGCCCGTCTGCGGCGTCAGGACTCCTCGCCAACCCGCCAAGGGTTGGCGTCGTCGTCCTTCCTTGCATCCAGACGGTTTTTGTCACAACGCGGCT
>JAKPKY010000238.1 GCA_029553505.1 Planctomycetota bacterium | reverse complement strand
GCCGCGCTGGCGCACCAGTGCTTCATCAACGAGTACGTCTTCGGCCTCGCGCCCGGCGAAGCTGAACGGGCCGCGAAGCTGGGACAAAGCCTGTCCGTCGCCCTGGCGTCTCGACAGGCCGTTCCCGCCGCATGGGTGCTCGCCGCCGCGTGCTATGCGCCGCTGTCATCCATCCCCCTCGCCGACCGCCTTTGTGACATGGTCTGGCCCGAAGCGATGGCGGGTCTGTTGAACGCGCAGATCGCCGAGCCGGCGACCGAGTCGATCCTGCGCCGCGACATCCCGCGACTGACGCCCGTTGGTGCGCCCTCGCTCGCGGTGCAGGCCCAGTACGAGGAAAACCCCTATCCGCGCTGGATAAGAACCACCGTCACGGGAACGCCGGAGACGCTTTCCGAGCACCTGAGGAACGCCTTCCCGCACGCCGAGCTCGCGCCGTTCAATGACGCCGGACCCGAGGTGCTCATCGCCGGCTGCGGCACGGGCCGCAACGCTTTGGAAACTCATCGCGCTCTCGCCGGCGCCCGCACCCTGGCGATCGATCTTTCGTTGACGAGCCTGGCCTACGCGTGGCGCAAGGCGCGCGAAGCGGGTGAGACAGACCTCCAGTTCGCCCAGGCCGATCTGCTGAACATCGCGGCGTTGGGGCGCAGCTTCGATCTCATCGAGGCGTCGGGGGTGCTGCATCATCTGGCCGAGCCCTTCGCGGGCTGGCGCGCCCTGCTCTCTGTCCTGCGGCCCGGCGGCGTGATGCGGCTGGGATTCTACAGCGCCCTGGCGCGCCGCGGCCTTCCCGACATCGAGATCGCCGAGCCAACGCTGGACGCCCTGCGTCAGGCTCGGCAGACGCTGGCGACGCGCCGCGATCCGGCCGCCAACCAGGCCCTCCTCGCTCAGGATTTCTACAGCCTCAGCGGTTGTCGCGACCTGCTCTTTCACACCCGGGAACATCGGTTCGCGCTTGGCGAACTGGCCGCCTTCATGCGTGAGACCGGTCTGCGGTTTATCGGCTTTGTCGTCGACGATCAGGTTCTCGCCGCTTACCGGCGGCGGTTTCCTCACGATCCCGGCGGCGCGGACCTTCGCACCTGGGCGGCCTTCGAACAGGATCACCCTGACACCTTCGCCAAGATGTACCAGTTCTGGGTTCAGAAGCGCTGACCGAGACGCGCGTCAGAACAGATTGAGCCGGCGAAAAATCGGGCGGAGCAGCCTGCTGCTCCGCCCTCAGTGAGCTTGCCGCGGATGGGGTCCGCGCAAGGGCCAGTCGGGCGGTTGGGGGCGCCCTCGGCTGGATCGGTTGAGCGCTAGGGCAAGGCGAAGACCACGAGGCTGTCGCCCCCGGCTGGACTGCGCAGCAGGCTGCCGCCGGTGGCGACGACGGCGACATACTGCTTGCCGCTCTTGCCGCGATA
>JAKPKY010000214.1 GCA_029553505.1 Planctomycetota bacterium | reverse complement strand
GCTGCACGCCACGCAGACCTTGTGCGGGTCCATCGCGCCGGTGCGCAGGATGTCCCGCGCGAAATCGGGATACGCCAGCGCCCCGCGTCCCACGCCCAGCAGGCTCGCCCAGCCGTTTCGCACGATGGCCGCGGCAAACTGCGGGAAATACTGCCGCAGCCAGCTGTACCCGCTGCCGACGACAGCCAGGCCCGGGTGCGCCTTCTGGAGGTCTCGCACGACGTGCACGATCCGCGCCACGCCCGCCAGCGGGTCTTCCGGGGGCTCGGGCCATCCGGCGATCATCCAGTCCGCCGGACGGTTGACGTGCGGGTTGGAGTAGGGGTTTCCGATGGTGATGTTGATTCCGCCGCAGCCGGCCTCGCGCAGTTCGCCGATCAGGCGGACGGGCTCGGACAGGTCGGGTCGCAGGGCGTCGTTGCGGCTGACGCCCCACCCGTACGGGTGGGCGATCGCGTCGAAGGCGTTCAGGCGGCTGGTGACTTCCACGCGCGTCCCGACGGCCCGGCGGACCTTCGCCGACGTTTCCCGCAGCATCCGCGTGCGGTTCTCGTAGCTGCCGCCGTAGCGGCTGTCCGCGCGCGTGAACGACGCCAGCAGTTCGCTGAGCAGGTATCGGTGGCAGCTCTTGAGGTCCACGGCGTCGAAGCCCGCCTCGGCCGCCAGCAGCGCCGCGCGGACGAAATCGTCCTGGAGCGCGTCGAGCCGTTCGTCGGAAATCAGCGGATAATCGGCGGGCAGGTTGTGGCGCGGGTCCAGCACGGCGGAGTGGTGCGCGATGATCGGCGCGGGTTTGTCCACGGGCCGGCTGTACCGCCCGGAGTGGGTCAACTGGAGGACGAGGACGGGCTGGGGCCCGCCGGCGTCGGCTGCCGCCTGGCGCGTCGCGCGGACCATCGCGGCGAACGCCCCGGCCGTGCCCTCGTGCAGCCAGAGCTGGCGCGGGTTGGCGCGCCCTTCGGGAACCACGGCGCACGCCTCGAACCAGATCATGCCCACGCCGCCGGCCGCCAGGCGACGGTACTTGCGGACGGTCAGTTCGCCCGGGGCGCCGTCGGCGCCGCCGTCGCACCCTTCCATCGGCTGCGCGGCGAACCGGTTGGGCACGGTCAGCCGGCCGAACGATACGGGCGTGGCGAGGATCGAAAGATCGTCGCTGGTGGGCAGGTCGAGGTCGCGGCGGGAAATCTCGTCTTTCAGCTCGTGCAGGCTGCGATACGCGAAACGGTGCGGTTGTGCCATTCTCCTACACGCCCGCCTCAACGGCCGGCGAAGGAAAACACCCTGGTGACATTGCGGGCGTCGCGGCCGGGCCAAGCCCCGCGCCCCCGCCGGACGCTCCCGCGACCCGGCGACAGAATTTCAGTATACCCCAAACCGCTCCGCCGGGGAAGCCTTCAAATTGTCAATCGACAATTGTCAATTGCCCATTGCCCGCCCGCAAGAATGCCGGATACGCGTAATCCCAAATCATTCGACATTGGTCATTGGACATTAGACATTTGTCATTGAACTTCCTGGGTCTTTATTCGACGGAGCAAATGCGGTATACCATTCCGCGTCCCGCCCATCGGGCGGACTTGCCAAGGCGAATTCTCCATGCAGCGAGACAAGGTGATCATCCTGGTGGTGTTCCTGGCCGCGATCGGCGTGACGCTGGGCCTGCGCCTCAACTGGGGCAACGGGCAGAACCACGAGCCGGCTTCGCGTCCGCGGCGGACGCCCGGAGTCCTCGAGGGGCAGTTCCGCGGCATCGCGCTGCAACTGGCCAACGGGGACGAAACCCACCCCTTCGAGCAGTACGTCACCGAGATCGCCGACGCCGGCGCCAACACCGTCTGCCTGGTCGTCGCGGGCTACCAGGAGAACTGCTCGTCGGCGTGCATCTTCATCGACTCGCGCAAGTGCCCCACCGACGCGCGCCTGCGAAAGCTCATCGCTCACGCGCACAAGGAAGGCCTGCGCGTCCTGCTCATGCCGATCGTCCTGCTGGAGAACCCGCGCAAGCAGGAGTGGCGCGGGAAGATCAAGCCCGACAACTGGGACGACTGGTGGAGCCGGTACAACAGCTTCCTGCTGCACTACGCGGCCATCGCCGCCGACAGCGAAGTCGAGGTGTTCTCCGTCGGCTCGGAACTGCTCTCGACGGAGCGGAACGAGAAGCAGTGGCGCGACCTGATCTCGCGGGTCCGCAAGGTCGCCCCCCGCGCCCTGCTGACCTACTCGGCCAACTGGGACCACTACGACGTGCCGAAGTTCTGGGACGCCCTGGACATCGTGGGGATGACGACGTACTACGACCTGGCCGGCGACAAGAAGCCCACGCTCGAGACGCTGCGGGCCTCCTGGCAGGCCATCCGCAAGGAAGTGCTCGACTGGCAGGCGAAAACCGACCGCCCGCTGATCTTCACGGAAGTCGGCTGGCCCAACCAGGAGACGGCGGCGAAGTATCCCTGGAACTACTACGCCTCGGAGAACAAGCCCGACCCGAAGCAGCAGTCGGACTGCTTCCAGGCGTTCTTCGACACCTGGCTGGACGAGCCGGCCGTCGCGGGATTCGTCGTGTGGGAATGGCAGAACCGCCCCGACCAGAAGGTCGGTCCCGCCGACACCGGATACGTGCCCAAGGGCAAGCCCGCCATGCAGGTCATCGAGAAGGCGTTCCGCGCGGGCGCCGCTTCCCGCCCGGCCGGGGACACGGCGGCCACCTCCGCCCCTTCCCGCGGCCTGGTGACGGAATAGCCGGACGGGTGGCACTGCTTGCTTGCAAGCAGTGTTCCTGCCGATACACGGCTTGGCAAGCAAGCCGTGGCGCCCCCGCGTGAATCTCAAATCTCAAATCTGAGATTTGAAATTTGGAAATTCAAATTCGCGATCCGCCTCGGTTCACTCCCGGACGAACATCTCCCGCAGGCGGGGGCTGGTGTAGTCGGCCAGGATCACGTGCGTGCCGAGCGCCTCGTGGAGTTGCCGCTGGCGCGCGGCGCCGACGGGCAGGCGGCTGATCGCCACCGCGCCCATCTCCACGCCGGCGGAAATCTCGCTCCGCCCGTCCCCGACGACCAGCACCCCCGACGGGTCGATGTTCTCCTGCCGGCAGAGGCGGCGCATAACCTCGTCCTTGGGAATCTTCTCCGACCACGTCGAGCCGTGCAGGGCCTCGACGAGTTCGCCGGGGCCCACGCGGAACCCGACGGCCAGGATTTCGTCGAACATTCCGCCCTCGGGCGCGCCGGCTGCGTTCTGCGGAATCACCGCGCCGGTGATGAAGTAGTTTTTCGCCCCGCCCGCGTGGAGCCTCTCCATGAATTCCATCGCCCCGGGCACGCGCCAGCGGAGCGGGTCGCGCCGGGCGGCGGCGAGGTTCCGGTCGCGGCAGGCGCCGTTGAGCACCCGCTCGTACAGGCGGAACAGGCGCGGCGTGTGCTCCCGCAGCAGCGAGCGAAGCGACTCGGGCTCCGGCACGTCGTCGAACCGCTCGCGCCCGTCCCAGATCGCCCGGACGATTTTCGCGTTGGCCGCCCGCGCCTCGTCCGGCAGGTCCAGCGCCACGCTGCCCCGCTCGATGCCCCGGCGGATCGCCCATTCCATCTGCGTCAACGCCGAGAGGCCCGCCGACTCCACGCAGAACCGGTCCGTCTCCTCCAGCGGCTCGACGCCCACCCGACCCACCAGGCGCGCGACGGAGGAATCGGCGTCGTAGCCGTCGGGCAGTCCGCCGGCGACCACCTCGTGCAGCACCCGGCTCATCACCGGAGGCCAGTCGCGGATCAGCGAGTGCGTGCCGTCCACGTCGTGGAAGACGTGCGTGAGTTTCCGCCGGCCGAACCGGCGCAAAATCCGGACATTGTCGAACGCGTCCGGCAGCGAGGCGTCGTCGATCCACAGCGTCATGCGTTCTCCCTGCAAATGCCTGAAACGGACCCCAATAGCCACGAATTACGCGAATCACGCGAAACAAAACTTTTTTACGGCGTTCCCTGTCGAATCCGTGGTTCGGGAGTCAACGTCGAAACATGGATCCGTGAATTCCGTGATGGCGGCGCGCAAATGGATGTTCGTGAAACCTTGTCGCGACAACCGTTTGATTTCGTGTCATTCGCGGAATTCGCGGCTTGTCTTTGTTTTTGGGTCCCGTGAGAAAATTCCTTATCGTCCGAAGACGATCCGCTCCCAGTCCGCCTGGTCGACGGCGAACTGCACGTCCTGCCCCACCGTGGCGTGCTCCACGGAGCACTCCGGCGAGTCCGGCGCCAGCGCCAGCACGGGCACGCCGCCCCGCGCGGCGAGCTGCTCGGGGTTGGTGGCGGCCGCCAACGCGTCGTCGCCGCCCGCGCCGTCGGTGCGGTAGCGGTTGACGACCACTCCGGCGACGTCCAGCCCGGCCGACCGCGCCGCGTGGATCGTCAGCAGCGTGTGGTTGATGGTCCCCAGCTCCGCCCGCGCGACGATGACCAGCGGAAGGCGCGTCATGCGGGCGAAGTGGATCACCCAGAACTCGTCGCTCAGCGGGCAGAGCAGCCCGCCGACGCCCTCGACCACGACGCACTCGCACTGGCCTTCCAGCCGGCGGTAGGCGTCGAACATCGCAGGCAGGTCCACCGCCTGCCCGGCCCGCGCCGCGGCCACGTTCGGCGCCAGCGCCGCCGGGTAGCGCAGCGGGGCAATTTCCCGCAGGGGGCGGCGCGAGTCGGCGCACGCGGCCAGGAACTCGGCGTCGGCGGAGACCAGCTCCTCGCGCGAGCGCCGGCAGCCGCTGGCGGCGGGCTTGAACACCTCGACGCGTCGGCCCAGGCGGCGCAGTCGCCGCGCGATCGCCCCGGCGATCAGCGTCTTGCCCACGCCGGTGTCGGTTCCGGTGACGAACACGCCCGGCAGTCGCGGCAGCGCCGGCCGGCGCGACACGTCGAAGTCGAACCCGCCCGCGTTAACGCCCGAAGTAGTCACGGATCGTCTCCACCACGGCGTCCATCATCCGCGTCAGGGTCGCGCCGTCCATCGCCGGCGCGGGCATGAGCACCACCACCGGCCCCAGCGGGCGGACGATCAGCCCGCGCCGCCGCGCCGCCAGGCAGACCTTCGCGCCGATCCGCTCGGCCGGGGCGAACGGCACGTCGGGCCCGCGCCGCGCCACCAGCTCGATGCCCGCCATCATGCCGCACTGGCGGATGTCGCCCACGTTGGGGTGGTCGGCCAGCTCGCCCAGGCGGCGGCGCAGGGATTCGACCTTCCGCGGCAAGGCGTCCAATAGGCCGCTGGAGAAGATCAGGTCGATGCCCGCGACGGCCGCCGCGCAGCCCAGCGGGTTGCCCGTGTAGGTGTGCCCGTGGTCGAACATCTTGCCGATCCGCGGCTCGCCGCAGAACTCGTCGAACAGCGCCGCGGTCGTCAGCGTCGCGGCGACGGGCAGGTAGCCCGCCGTCAGGCCCTTGCCCAGGCACATCAGGTCCGGGCGGACGGACTCGTGCTCGCAGGCGAAGAGCTTTCCCGTCCGGCAGAAGCCGGTGGCCACCTCGTCGGCGATCAGCAGCACGTCGCGCCGCGCGGTCAGCTCGCGCAGGGCCCGCAGAAAGCCCGGCGGGTGCGTGAGCATTCCGCCGGCCGCCTGGATCAGCGGCTCGACGATCACCGCGCAGTACTCGCCCGGCGCGTCGGCCAGCGCGCGGTCGATCTGCTCCAGCGCCGCGGCTCCGCACTGCTCGCCGGCCGGGTGATGGTACCGGTTCGGGCAGTCCACGAACGTCGCGTCGAACAGCAGCGGGCGGAAGACCTCGTGGAACATCTCGATGCCGCCGACGCCGACCGCGCCGAGCGTGTCGCCGTGGTAGCTCTCGCGGATCGCCAGGAATCGCCGGCGCCTCGCCTGCCCGCGGTTCTGCCAGAACTGAAAGGCCATCTTCAGGGCGACCTCGACGGCCGTCGCCCCGCTGTCGCTGTAGAACACCTTCTCCAACCCGCGCGGCGCGAGGCGCACCAGCCGCTCGGCCAGCTCGATGCTCGGAATCGACGCGTGCCCCAGCAGCGTGGTGTGGGCGACGCGCCCGAGCTGGTCGCGCACGGCTGCGTCCACCTGCGGCACGCGGTGCCCGTGCAGGTTGCACCACATGCTGCTGAACCCGTCGATGAAGCGCCGCCCCCGCGCGTCGATCAGCTCGAAGCCCTCGCCGGCGACGAGAAGCCGCCCCGGCTCGTCGTCGTCGCCCTCGAGCCACTGCTTCATGGGCGTGAAGGGGTGCCAGAGGAACTGCTTGTCCTTGCGGGAATATTCGATCGGGTCCGTCATGTCGCCCTTGTCGGTCACGAGGCCGCCGGAGATTTGCGCCCGACGCGGACCTCGCTTCCGACGCCCGCGTTCAGCGCGTCGCTGGCGCGGCCCTGGTTGACGGCCACCTCCAGCAGGCCCATCGAGTTGACCAGCGCCAGCGGCGAGCCGATGTCCACGAAGGCGTACGCGCCCTGGATGACGCCGACCTCGCGTCCGGCGCACGCGACCGTCGCCCGCGCGAGGTCCGGGAATTTCGCCAGCAGCGCCTCCTCGCCGAGGTTCGAGACGCAGTTGCCGAACCGGTCCACGTGGATCACCTGCCCGACCAGTTCGTCGCCCCGCTCGGTCGGCTCGGGCAGTTCCAGCAGGCGGTAGGTGTCGGGCACGGGCCCCAGGCGGCTCATGTCCAGCCCATTGAGCAGGTGGGCCGCCACCGGCGCGAACACGTCGCGCCCGTGGAAGGTGCGCGACGTCCCGCCGTCCGGCACGTACTGCGTGCTGCGGACCGTGAAGATCGCCTCCAGGGGCCGGCCTCGCGCGACCATCGTGATCACGCCGTTGTCCGGCACGAGGTACTCCTGCCCGCCCAGACGCATCGCAAGGATGCGCCGATCCGTGCCCACCGTCGGATCGACGATCGCCACGTGCAGCGTGCCGGGCGGAAAGCACGGCGCCGCCTGCGCCAGGATGTACGCCCCCGCCAGCACGTCGTGCGCGGGCACGTCGTGGCAGAGGTCCACGATCTCCGCAGACGGGCACGCGCCCAGGATCACGCCCTTGACCGACGCCACGTACCCGTCGCGCAGGCCGAAGTCCGTCAGCAATGTCACCAACCGTCTTTTTGCCATGCGTTCCGTGGCCTTTCCACACAGGCGACGCTATATAATATAGGAGGCCATGGGGAGCACAGAAGAAAAACTCGCCGACGCCAGGCAATCCATGGTGGAGCATCAGCTTCGCCGACGGGGGATTCGCAACCAGGCCCTCCTGGACGCGTTCTCCTCCATCCCCCGCGAGGTCTTCCTCCCCGACGACCTGTATGACGAGGCCTACGAGGACCGTCCCGTCTCCATCGGGATGGGCCAGACGATCTCCCAGCCGTATGTCACCGCCCTGATGGTCCAGCATCTCGACCTCCAGCCGGCGCATCGCGTGCTGGACGTCGGGCTGGGCAGCGGCTACCAGGCCGCCATCCTGGCGCGCCTTTCCCGCCACGTCTACGCCATCGAGCGGATCGAGGAACTGACCGAGCGGGCGATGGGCGTCCTGGCCCGCCTGGAGGTGCGGAACATCACCATCTGCACGGGCGACGGCTCGCTCGGCTGGCCGGAGGAAGCCCCCTTCGACCGCATCATCTGCGGGGCGGCCGCGCCCGACATCCCCCAGCCGTGGATCGACCAACTCGGCGAGGGCGGGCGCATCGTCGCGCCGATCGGCGGGCCAGATGTCCAGACGGTCGTCGTCGTCCAGAAGGAAAACGGAAAGGTCCGCCGCCAGCAGGTCTGCGACGTGCGGTTCGTCAAGCTCATCGGACGCAAGGGCTGGCCAAGCTGATTCTCGCTTTCACCTCTCTTTTAAAAAATAGCAAGCAGGGATGAACGCGGATAAACGCGGATGAAACAGTCATTGGATTCAAGAATCCGCGTTCATCCGCGTTGATCCCTGCGGATCTTTTCTTCACTATGCACTCGCCACTCTTCCCTCTCCACTTCCTCCTCGTTTTCCCCCCTACGGTCTTGCGGCGGTTCGGCGCGAAGGGGATAATCCCCGCTTTCGTCAACAGGAGAGGTTTGCTTCATGAAGAAGTTGATGCTTCACGCCGACTGGACCGTTTCGGCCGCAAAGGTGTCTCCGGACGCGCCGGCCGATCTTGGCACACGGACGATCCCCGCGGTCGTTCCCGGCTGCATCCATACCGACCTGCGCGCCGCGGGGCTGATCGACGACCCCTACTACGGTGAGAACGAAACGAAGGTCCAGTGGATCGGGCGGACGGACTGGCGCTACCGCTGCGCGTTTTCCGCCGACGCCGCCCTGCTGCAACACGACCGCGTGGAGTTGGTCTGCGAAGGCCTGGACACCGTCGCCCGCGTCGAGCTGAACGGAAAGCTCCTGGGCGAGACGTTCAACATGCGCCACCCGCACCGGTTCGACGTGCGCGACGCGCTGCGGGCCGGCGAGAACGAGTTGGTCGTCACCTTCCGCTCGGCCCTGGCGCACGCCGAGGAGATGGAGAAGCGCCTCGGCGTCCTGCCCCACACCGGGCACGGGAGCAATCCGCCCGTCCCGCACAACTGCATCCGCAAGACCGCGTGTGATTTCGGGTGGGACTGGGGCCCGGTGATGGTCACGTGCGGCATCTGGCGCCCGATCTACGTGCAGGCGTACGACACGGCGCGGATCGCGTCGGTCCGCCCGCTGGTGCGCTCGGCCGACAAGCGCCGCGCCGCGCTGGAGGTGCTGGTGGACCTGGACCGCGCCGCCGCGAGCGAACTGACGCTGACGGCGACGCTGACGGGCCCGGACGGCAGGAAATTCGAGCGGCGCACGGCCGTGCCGGCGGACCGGGCGAGCGCGTCGATCCGCTTCGACGTTCCGCGCCCGCGCCTGTGGTGGCCCGTCGGTCACGGCGACCATCCGCTGTACCACCTGTCGGTCAAGCTGGCGGGCGGGAAATCGCGCGACCGCTTCGCCTGCCGCGTCGGGCTGCGCACCACCGAACTGGACACCCGCCCCGACAAGGCCGGTTCGCGCTTCGTCCTGACGGTCAACGGCAAGGAGATCTTCTGCAAGGGCGCCAACTGGATTCCCGACGACTGCTTCTACCCCGCGCGGACCGACGCCGCGCGCCTGCGCCGCCGCCTGGACCAGGCGATCCGCGCCAACATGAACATCCTGCGCGTCTGGGGCGGCGGGCTCTACGAGTCCGACGCTTTCTATGACCTCTGCGACGAGATGGGACTGATGGTCTGGCAGGATTTCAACTTCGCCTGCGCCGCCTATGCCGAGGAGGAGCCCCTGCGCGGGCAGGTGATCGCCGAGGCCCGATACAACGTCGTCCGCCTCAGTCGCCACCCCAGCCTGGTCCTCTGGAACGGCTGCAACGAGAACATCCTGGGGTACTTCCATTGGGGCCCGGCCGGGAACACCTGGAAAGACGTCATCGGCACGCGCACCTGGGGACTGGGGTACTACCTGGACCTCCTGCCGGGGATCGTTTCGGAACTGGACGGCACGCGCCCCTTCTGGCCGGGCAGCCCCTACTCCGGCTCCATGGACATCTCCCCCAACGACGGAAACCACGGAAACCGCCACGTCTGGAACGTCTGGTTCGGCGGGCACTATCACAACTACTACAAGAACCCGTCGCGGTTTTGCAGCGAGTTCGGCTTCCAGGCGCCGCCGACCTGGGCGACGCTCGATGCCTGCATTCCCCCCGACCAGCGCCGCGAGAATTCGCCGGCCATGCTCGTCCACCAGAAGTGCCCCTCCGGGTACGAGAATATCCGCAAGTGCATGGCGGAAGACTTCCCGGCCGTCGAGGCGTTCGACGACTGGCACTACCTGGCGCAGATGTTCCAGGCCAGGGCGCTGAAGGCGGGCGTGAGTTTCTACCGCTCCCTCCAGCCGTTCTGCATGGGGACCATCTACTGGCAACTCAACGACTGCTGGCCGGTGACGAGCTGGGCGGCCATCGACGGCGGCGAGAGGCTCAAGCCCCTCTGGTACGCCTCGCGGAAGTTTTTCGCCGACCGCGTGCTGATCTTCCAGCCGACGGACGGCGAGATCGCCCTGCTGGCCAACAACGACTCCGACCGGCGATGGACGGGCACGCTGACGCTCCGCCGCCTGAACTTCGCCGGCCAGACGCTCGCGGTCCGCAAGCTCAAGCTGAACGTTCCGCCTCGCACCAACAAGCGGCTGCTCAAGCTCCCCAAGGCGTTCCATGCGGAAGACGCCGCCGGCGAGATGCTCGTCGCGCAGGCCGGAACCGTGCGGGAAACCTGGTTCTTCACCGCCGACAAGAACCTGGCGTATCCCGCGCCGCGGTTCGGCGCGAAACTCGCCCGCCGGGGGCGGATCCACCGCCTGACCGTCACGGCGGAAACGCTCCTGCGGGACCTGTGCCTCTTCGTCGACCGCCTCGACGCCGACGCGGAAGCCAACGATCAGATCGTCACGCTCCTGCCCGGCGAGTCGTTCACGTTCGAGTTCCGATCCGCCCGCAAGCTCTCGGCCGAACAGCTCACCGCCCCGCCGGTGATGCAGTGCGCCAACCGCTTCGGACGAAAATGATTTCTGATTGCTTGCCCTGAGCGAAGTCGAGGGGTGGATTTCGGATTGGGTGCCACGGCCAAGCGCGGTTTGCTTGGCCGTGCGAGAGACACCCTCAAGCAAACAGCGCTTGAGGGTGGCACCCGGCACCCGGACTCGGTCTCTTCAATCCGAAATTCAAAATCCGCAATCCGAAATTTCCTCCCCTGTTCCCAACGCGCACGAAAGCGAAACTTCGCATGGTTTGCCGGCGGATTTCCCCACGCTTAGGAAATCGCCTTGCCCGGCTCGCATATCGAACGTATAAACGGCGCTCCGGCGCCGCAGCGCCGGTCACCAAGGCGCCCCGTGAGCCGACCGAATGACGACACCCCTGGAACGGACAATCTGGCGCGGGATGGAGATCGCCCACCCGGGCGACTGGGAGCTGGCGGTCGCCTGCGGACTCGGCGAGCCGGGGCGATGCACGTTCGTCGACCGCCGCTACCAGCGGCTTGAAGTCGTCTGGCGCCCCCTCAAGCACCTGCCCGACATGGACCTGATGCTGTCCAAGTACCGCAAGAAGGCGGCCGACAGCGAGGACTTCCTGGACGTCGTGGGGAACCTGCCCGAACCGTGGCGCGCCGTCCTCCGCCGCGCGGGCAAGGGGCGCATGGTCAACGCCGGCGCGTTCTTCCGCCAGGAGCGCCTGCTGGCGGAGGTGACGATGATCTGGCCGGACCGGCGGGAGGCGGGCCTGGAGCGCGAGATTCTCTCCGCGACGCATCCGGCGGCCCCGGCCGGCGCCACCCATCGCTGGCAGGCGCTGGGCATCCGCGCCGACGTGCCGGCGGAGTTTGACCTCCATCGCAACGACGCCCGCCCCGGACGGGTCGCCTGGACCTTCCGGCGCTCGGAAAAGGCCCGCGACGTCCTTCTGATCGAGCGCCTGGCCATGCCGGACCAGTGGCTCCGCGGGCCCCTGCGCGACTGGCTGGCGAGGGAACTGCCCGACGGATTCCGCGCGTTTCGACAGGAGCCGAAGAATTGCGGCCCGCATCGCGGAGAGGTGTTGATAAGTCATCGCAAGATCGGTACATTGGCGGCCCTGCGCGGCCGCCGCAGTGTTCGGATGGACCTCGCGTGGTTGTGCCCGCAGGAGAACCGCCTGTACCACGTGAGTTACACGGAACCGACCCGCCAGGAAGAGACGCAAGCCCCGGCGGGACTGGCGGTTCACTGCTGCCGCGGCGCGGTCGCGGTGGGAAGCCCCCAAAAGGTTGGATGAGCCGTAAACCCAGGAAAAAGGCGCAGCGGAACGAATCGCCCGACGTGGTGCTCCGGGCCGTTCCGTACCGGAACGAGGCGATGGAAATCACCGACCGCCCCGACGGCGGGTTGGTGGCGTCCATTCCCATGCGGCGGCCGAAGTTCCTCGTGCCGCCGATCAGTTGGCTGCTGCCGTATTCGTCGCACCGGCGGGTGCAGTTGGACGCCCTCGGCGCCGGCGTGTTGCGGATGTGCGACGGAAAGAGCACCGTCGAGACCCTCATAGAGCGTTTCGCCTCGCAGCATCAGCTGACGTTCCGCGAGGCGCAGATTTCCGTGACGCAGTTCCTCAGGCAGATGGCGCAGCGAGGTCTGGTGGCGATCATCGGCAAGAACAGGGACATGGAATCGCTATGAAAGTCGTCGAGGTCAAAGAACAGGTACGCCTTCCGCTGTCCAAGTGCATGGAGCTGGTGCTCAGCGGGCTGCGGTTCCGGCTGTTCCGCGCCGCGATCACCGTGATCATCATCGCGCTGGCGGTGGCGTTCCTGATGACGATGCTTTCGGAAAGCCTGGTGACGCGGAACGTGGCGGCCGCCATCGAGGTCCAGACCTACCCGCGGGAACTGCTGCGGGAATGGGTCAGCCGCCTGAGCATGCCGATCACCGACGCCAGGCTCTCCCGCGACCTGGCGAGGATCGCGGCAGGCACGCCCCGGTGGAAGGAATTCGCCGCCTGGGGCAGCCTGACGGACGCGCAGCTGGACGAGCTGCAACGGATCGCGGCGGAGCAGCGGAAGTACCTGGCCTATTTCGCCCGAATCGACGAGGGCACCCGCAGCATGCTGGTCGGGCGGGCGCGGGGGCTGGAAATCCTCCCGGCGCTCCAGGATCCGGCGAAGTTCCGCGAGTTCGCCGACAAGCACCCCCACGCCGCCCAGAAGATCGAATCGGTGGACGAGTTCCGCCGGTTCCTTTCCGAATGGCAGCGGACGGTCCCGCTTCGCCAGGCCATCCAGTCCGGGCACGAATCGGCCCTGAAGGCGCTGCGCCCCCTGCTGGTCGGCGCCGCCGAACCGGCGACGGCTGCCAGCCGGCCCGTCGCGGATCGCGCCGCCGCCGACGTCCGCGAGTTCCTCGCCGCCATGTCCGACGCCGACCACCAGGCGCTCCTGCGCCAGGGCTTCCAGATGTCCGCCGAGGAGAAAACCCTCCTCCGCGAGCAGGCGCTGCTGAACCTGCACGCCGACCGGATCGTCAACTCCCTCGACGAGAAGAAGGGCGTCGTCCGCAACCGACTGGCCAAGGAGCTGGACGAGAAGCCCTCCGACGTCACCGGACAGATGCTGCTGGACTTCGTGCGATCGTCCGACGGGGCCCGCTGGCTGCTGAACCTGACGGAGAACACGGAGGAGATCACCCCGCTGAGGCTGTCGGAAGACCGCATCCGCGAGGTCGCGAGGCACAGCGGCGAGATGGCCAGCCTGCGCGACGTGGAGGCGTCGGTCGCCGAGGGCAGCTCCGACGACGACGCGGACAACCTCCTGGGCTTCTCCACCCGGACGCTCTGGCTGATCGTCGTGAGCTTCCTCGTCTGCACGGTGGGCATCGTCAACGCGATGCTCATGAGCGTCACCGAGCGGTTCCGCGAGATCGCGACGATGAAGTGCCTGGGCGCGACCGACCGTTTCATCATGATCAACTTCATCCTGGAATCGTGCATGCAGGGCGTCGCGGGAGGCGTCATCGGCGCGGCGCTGGGCTTCCTCCTGGGCGTGCTGCGCTCCGGGGCGAAGTACGGTTTCCTGGCGATCCAGAACCTTCCCGTCGCGCAGATGTTCACGGTCGCGGGCGCCTCGCTGGTGGCCGGCGTGATCCTGTCGGCCCTGGCGGCGATGTATCCGGCCTGGGTGGCCGCCCGCCTGGCCCCCATGGAAGCGATGAGAATCGAGTAACCACCCCATGACCGAAACGCCACAATCCGTCGCCGAAACCGCCCCCGACGCTCCGCGCCCGGGCGAGCGCCCCGTCATCATCCGCACGCTCCATCTGAAAAAGGAATACCAGATGGGCACGGTGACCACCCAGGCGCTCCGAGGCATCGACGTCGAAATCTACCGCGGCGAGTTCATCTCCGTGCTCGGGCCTTCCGGCTCGGGGAAAAGCACCTTCTTCAACATGATCGGCGGGCTGGACTCCCCCTCCGGCGGGCGGGTCTTCATCGACGAGGTGGACGTCGCCCAGCTCAACGCCGTCGAGCTGGCCTTCCTCCGCTGCCGCAAGATCGGATACATCTTCCAGACCTACAACCTCGTGCAGTACATGACGTGCCTGGAGAACGTGACGGTTCCCATGGCCTTCGCGGGCGTGCCCGCCGAGGAAACCCAGGACCGCGGCATGAAGCTGCTGGACCTGGTGGGACTGGCCGAGCGATGGTTCCACAAGCCCATCGAGATGTCCGGCGGGCAGCAGCAGCGGACGGCCATCGCCCGCTCCATGGCCAACAATCCCTCGATCCTGCTGTGCGACGAGCCCACGGGCAACCTCGACCTGAAGACCGGCGCGGAGATCCACGCGATTCTCCACCGCCTCAACAAGGAGCGGGGCGTGACGGTCATCTGCGCCACGCACGATCATCGCCTGATCAGCCTGTCCGACCGGATTCTCTGGATCCGCGACGGGCAGGTGGAGCGGATCGCCAACCGAAGCGACGTGACGGTGGAGACCGGCACGATTGGAGGCGAGGAGAATGAGTAGAACCGGTTCCAGGTTCCGGTCCCTGGTCCTGCTGGCGGCGCTGGCCGCGACGCTGGCGACGGGATGCCAGAAGGCCCAGGACGCGAAAACGCCCGAGGAGATCGCGGGCATGGCCAAGCCGGTCACGCCCGAACAGCGGCAACAGGCCGCCCGCGACGTGCAGGCCCTTCGCGCCCCGCTGGCCGACGCCGTCACGCGGGACTATCGCCCCGCCGACGAGGACCGCGACTTCTACCTCGACCTGGCCGTGCTCACCAGCCGCCCGCACCGCCTGGCGGGATTCGGCGAACTGCCCCAGCAGCGCTTCGCGGGCGCGGGCAGCCTGTTCGCCGCGCGATACATCACCGACCGTCTCCGCGCCATGGGCGTGCCATACGTCCTGACGCAGGACGTCCCCGTCGTCATGCCCGTGACCACCGAGTGCCGCCTGTTCGTCGACGGGAAGGAAGTCGCCGGCGAAACGCCCGCGATCTACCCGGCCCGTCCGAACCTCGTCCAGGCGTCCGTCACGCCCAAGGAAGGGCTCGAGGGCGAGACGGTCTACGCCGGGCGCGGCTCGCCCGCCGAATACGGCGCCGCCGACCCCAATGGGAAGATCGTGGTCGTGGAGTTCGACTGCGACCTGAACTGGCTGAACGCCTTCGCGTTCGGCGCGCGGGCGGTGGTGTTCGTGGGCCCGCGCGACGGCGATCCGCCGGCCTCGCACGCCTGGCAGCACGTGAATTTCCCGGCCAACCTGCCCCGTTTCTATCTGACCGCCGAGACGGCCGACCGGCTCCGGCTGCGCACCCAGCCGCGGATGCTCCGGATCGTCGCCGCCTGCGAGTGGAAGCGCCTGACAGGGCAGAACGTCATCGGCGTCATCCGCGGGACGAACCCGCGTCCTTCCGGCGCCGTGGACCAGGCGGTGGTGCTGGCCGCCCCGCTGGACAGCTACTCGGAAGTGCCCGAGCTTTCGGCCGGCGCCCGCGACGCCGCCAACTGCGCCGCGCTGCTGCAACTGGCGGAGACGTTCCGCAAGTCGCCCCCGCAACGCGACGTGATCATCTGCTTCTTCGACGCCCAGGCGATGCGCCACAGCGGCGCCCGCGCGTTCTACGGCGCGCTGTACCGCAGCCTCGACAGCGAGGCCAAGTCGCTCGAAAAACGCATCGAGCGCCTCCAGGACGAGCTGTCCTACGTCCAGGACATGGAGCGGGTCGTCCGGACGCAGGCGGAGCTTGCCCGGCAGATCCGCGCCGGACAGAAAGACAAGTCCACCCTCGGCACGCTGTTCACTCCCGAGGTCATGTCGCTGGTGAGCGAGCGCCGCCTCGACGCGGCCGTCAAGTTCCTCCAGGAAGAGGCCCAGAACATCGACAGCGACATCCTGGACGAGCTTCGCCCGCTGCGCATCCTCCGGTCCGACCTGGAGAGCACGATCCGCCAGGCCTCCCGCAAGGGCGAGCAGGCCAAGGCCCAGGAAGTGCAGAAGGAACTCGACGCCGTCGCGCCGGAAATCGAACGTCTCAGCGCCCTGGACATGCTCTGGAACAAGGTCGTGCGCGACCTGTATCAGAAAAACCTGACGGAAGAGACGCGCGATCTGTACTTCGACCTGGTGGTGGCGGGCAGCAACCTCCTGAGCGCCCGCCTGGCCGAGTTGAACGACGCGATCGCGCAGGCCCGGCAGGCGCAGGTGCTGCGGAACACGATCGGCCCGAAGCAGAACACGATCGTCCTGCACCTGAGCGTGAATTTCGGCGACGCCCGCAAGACGTGGACGATCCTCCACGGAGACGATTCCGGCCCGCTGGTCAACGATCGCGAGGGGTATTACGGCGAGGCGTTCAAGGCGGTGCGGGAATCGTTCGCCGAGGTCGGTCCCTCCGCCGCCGATTTCGACGAGCGCGCGGTCAGCCTGAAATTCGAGTCGCGCATGTTCGCCCCCGCCTACCAGGTGGACAGCGGCGCGATCGCCCGCATCTTCTCGCTGTTCAACCTGTCGGCCGTCACCGCGATGGACCGCCTGGTCCGCCAGGGCCTGCCCTGCGACACGCGAGACGCGCTCGACGCGCCGACGATGCTCGCGCAGACCCGCCAGGCGGGCGCGCTGTTCCGCGCCCTTCTGGACCGCGAGGGGCTGGACCGCCCCTACCCGATCAAGGCGCCCGCGAAATTCGTCGAGTCGGACTGGTCCAACGGGAAAGCCGCCGGCGCGTCGGTGAAGCGCGCGGGCGGCGGGCGCGCCATGGCCGACCGCCCGGTGCGGGGCGCGGTCGTCGCCGCCCT
>JAKPKY010000213.1 GCA_029553505.1 Planctomycetota bacterium | reverse complement strand
GGACGAAGCGGCAGTCCTCCACCCGGGCGTCCTCGGCCCCGCGGAACCGCAGCATCGCCGTCGGGCGGTCGAACATCTCCCAATCGTGCTGAATCCCCCAGCCCGTCTTGCCCTCCTCCCACGGCCGGCGGTCGCCCTGGGTGAACGTGATCCCGCGGAAGCTCACCCCGCGCACCGGCTCGTCGGCCGGGCCGTCGTAGTCGATCTTGCCCTCCACGCGGACCAGTTCCGTCAGCCGGGGCGCGACCACGTCCGCGCCCGGCGCCTTGCCGTCCCGCGGCCAGAGGTACAGCTTGCCCGCCCGGGCGTCCAGGGCCCACTCGCCCGGTGAGTCCAGGGCCTCGAGCACGTTCTCGATCCAGAGCGTCCCGTCGGGGAACGACGCGAAGTTCGGCTGGTTCAGCGGGTACGTCGCCGGCACGTCCGTCCGGACCAGTCCGCTCGCGCGGTCCACGTGGCTCATCGGCAGGATGTTCATTACCCACGGGTAGACCGGCACGACGACCATCTCCGCCTGGCTGAAGTCGGCTGTGCTGGCCACGGCTTCCGCCGGCATGTACAGGTGCTTGCAGTCGATTGGCTGTCCGCCGGAGGGGGGCTTGTTCAACTGTCGAAATCCGCGCGTTCGCGCCCGCGGCAGCATCGTCTCGCCCTGGAACAGCGTGCGAAATGCCAGCTTGTCCGCCGCCCCGCCGCGCGTCCGGTCGGCCGACCAGTCCGCCGGAACGTCCGCCTGCCAGACGTGCCCGCGGGCCTTGTCCGCCAGGCCAGGCAGGTCGCTCGGCGCCTTGATCCAGCCGCCCGGCAGGGGGGCGGCCCCGCTGAGCGCCGGCTGCTCCCCCGGCGCCGCCGCCACTTCAACGTCCGCGTCGCGCAGGTCGAATACCACCGTCCGCGCCAGCCGGTGCGTTCCTCCGTGCAACACGATCCGCCAGGCTGCCTTCGCCCCGCCCGGCTTTCCCGCTTCCGGCGTTTTCGCCCGCGCGGCCCGCACCGCGTCCCGCGCCCGCTCCAGCGTCGCAAACGGGCGCTCCTTCGTCCCCGGCGCGTCGTCGCTGCCGTCCGGGGCTACGTGGAACTCCGCCTCCGCCGTCGCCAACGGAAGGAGAACCAGGATCGCCACGACGACAAACAGTCTCTGCCTTTCCATCACACGCTCCCAGCAGTCTGGCGGACAACGGGTCCAGGAATCCGTATTCGTTCGGACTCGTCCACGACCCTGTCCCATTATGAAGGAATACTCCCGGCCGTCGTCGGCGGTCATCGGGTGCGGGAGACCTCGCGGGCGACCTGGATGTTCTTGAGTTCCACGCCTTCCGGCCGGAAGAGCATCTTCCTGACGGTCAGGCCCGGCCTGTAGGTGATCATGGTGCGCTGGCCGGCGATCTCGGCGTCCACGAGCGAGCCGCCGATCTTATCGTCTCCTTTCACCATGACACGAACCGCGAACGGCCCGTCCACGCCGATCAGGTTCTCGATGGCGTAGTGCCCGACCCGGTGAGGCGCACCGCCCTCGCGCAGGGACTTCTGCCTCTCCGCGAACTTGAGCAGCGACCCCGGGCCGAACTGGGCCCGCCGCTCGTCCAGCCGGACCTGCAACTCGCAGGAGGCCTGTTCGCCCTCTTCGCCCAGGAACGTGACGGCGAACCTGCCCTTGCCCGCCTGGGCTGGATGAACGTCGAAGCTCAGCACGAACGATTTGTCCTTGGTCGCAACGGTCGTGGTCTCGGCTGTCTTCGTCGCCAGGGTCTGCGGCGCGGCGGTTTCGGGCGTGATCTCCTTCATCCATTTCGAGCCGATCCTCCCGTCGGGGTATTGGACCAGCTCGCGGATCACCAGGTTGCCTCCCCAGCCGTGGATGGGGATCCAGCCGGCCATGAGAACTCGCCCGCCGGCGACTTCCGTGACCGCGGGCACGTTCAACCCGTCGTAGAAGTCGAGCCCCTTGGCAACGACGCTCGCGTAGGCCGAGTTCGGCGCGTCGGCGGGTTTGGACCACAGCCCGGTGAAGCCGCCGATGACGTAGTCGAACCGGCCCCAGCGGAAGAAGAAGGTGCAGTCGCCCCCCGGCGGGAAGCCCGGATGGATGCATCGCCAGCCGCCGTCGATCGATTCGGACTCCCAGATCCCGTTGGAGCGGTAGTTGGCCATCATCCGCAACTCGCCGCCCGGCGCGGTGTACACGCTCGGGTTCTCGCAGGGATGGAACAGGACCCAGCTCTTCTTGAACTTCGCCAGGCCGTCCTGGCTGACGGCGTAGGTCGCCCCCGCGGGAGCGCCGGCCGTGCTCTCGCGACGGAAGGCGTTCGTCCGCCCGTTCTTCTTGAGGTACTCCCACTGGGCGGGCAGGGCGGTCTTCTCCTGCGGGAAGATGCGTGTGGTGTGCAGCCCGTAGCTGAGGCAGAGTTTGTCGCGGAAGACGAACGGCGTGCCCGTCCCGATGCACTCCCACTGCTCTTCGAGCGGCGTGGCCGCCTCGTGCTCCGTCCACGTCTTGAAGTCGGCCGTGGAGATGTGCTCGAAATAGTGCGCGCCCCTGCCGAACTTGCTCTGGTGGTGGCGGCGGTCGTACAGGTAGAAGAGATGGTAGCGGCCGCGGTAGAAGCACGTTGCCACGTCGCCGACCCAACTGTTGTGTCCGGGCGGTGTCCAGTACTGGACCGGCGCGAATCGGGGCGCCGGTGCTTTGACCACCCGGGGCGCCAGGGCGGGACAATACAGGGCGGCGCGGCGGACGTACGTCGGGTTGGCGGACAGGGTGGCGGGCGTCGGCCAGCGCGGGTAGCCGAACGGGAAATCGTTGTCCATCAGCTCGCCGTCCACGTACATCGTCCATCGCGCGCCGGTGAAGTTCAGGACGACCTCGTGCGGGCTTTGCGGCTCGCTCAACATCGCCAGGGGGATTCCGACGCACATCTCCTTCCAGTCGGGGTGCTCGGCGGAATGCAGCGTGACCGTCGCCTCCAGGACCGGCAGCGACCCGTCGGGCATCTTGAAGGTCGGGTAGTTCTGCCTGCCGCGATCGCCCGGATTGTGCTGACGCAGACGGACGCTGAGCACCCCGGGGACCTGGAGGATCTCCGGGCTGGCGTCGAACTTCTTGAGGTCCACCGTGAAGGCGAGAGTGAAACCGCCCCCAGAAGCGTTCGCGGGCCCGCCGGCGGGACTCGCCGGCGCCTCGAACCGGACACCCGACTGCGGCGGCACCCACTGGGCCAGCGCGGGCTGCTTGGCGTCAAACAGGAACAGCAGCGTCAGTAATTCCAGCATGGGACCTCCTCCTGCCGGACAAAAGGAGTATCTGCGCGTGCGGACTGCACGCACCGCACACCGGGGTGCGGCCTCTTGGAGCAACGCACCGATCCGCCTTTCCTTGTCAATCGGGGGCCGATCGGCGGCCGGGACCGGGCCGGTCCGCTGACGAACGCCGCTCTCTCGGCCTGGTCAATCCCCGTCGCGCTGTTCGCCGCCGGACGGGCTGTCGCCCAGGAGTCGTTCGACAGTCGGGACGGCCTGCTCCGTCGGCAGGCGGCGGGCGCGGAGGTCGGCCAGGGCGGGTCCGCAGCCGAGTTGGCCGCCGACGTAGAGGTCGAAGGCCTCGACCTTGTCGCCGGACTCGGTGGCGGCCAGGCAGCCGGACAGGCCGATGGGGGCGGCCTGGCTGTACGAGCAGCCGTTGGGACAGCCGCTGATGGAGATGGTGAGGTCCGCAGGCAGGCGGTCGCCCAGTTCGCGGCGAAGGCGGTCGGCGAGGCGATCGGTGCGGATGATGGCCCGGCTGCACCATCGCGTGCCCGGGCAGGCGAGGATGGTGGCCTGCGGGCGGGCGGCGTCGGCCAAGGCGGGCCGGGCGGCCAGCAGGTCATCCAGCGGCACGTCGGCTCGTGCGAAGACCTCGACGCGGTGGTCCAGGCCCACGCGGACGCGGAGGGCGCCGCTTGCAGCGTCGATCAACTCCGCGAGG
>JAKPKY010000195.1 GCA_029553505.1 Planctomycetota bacterium | reverse complement strand
AGGGTCATCGCGCGGGCGGACGCGGCGCTGGCGTCTGAAAGGGGAAGCGCCTCAACCAACCGCGCCAAGACGGCCTTCCCGGCTGCGAGGGTCTGCCCGATCAGCGCCGGCGGCGCGGGGCGATCCAGGCCCAGCAGTTCCGCCAGGCGGTCCGTCTGCGACGGAAGTTCGTCGGCGATGCGGTCCAGCTCGCCGACTGCGACGCCCAGCGCCACGCCCAGCGATTCGATTTCGCGCGGCGCGGCGAAGTTGCCCGCCGAGCCGATCCGCCCGCGCCGGCAGAGCGCGTCGGCCAGCGCGACGACCGCGCAGAGTCGTCGGTGCGGCATGGCGGGGGGGATCGCCTCGAGGGGCTGATGGTGCATCCAGAGGACGTCCTGAACCGCCTGCGGCAGGCGCCACTGCTCGGCCAGACGTCGCCCGGCGACGCAGTGCCTCACGCCCAGGATCTTCTGCTCGTACGCGGCGATGTTGCCCTTGTGCAGGAAGGCGGCGTCGATCGCCCGGCGGTAGCTTTTGGGCATCGTCACAGCCAGCGCGAGCTTGCCCAGATCGTGCAGCAGCCCGCAGGCGAAGGCCAGATCGCCTTCGGCGCCCAGCCGCGCGGCGCGGGCGATCTCGCGGGCGGCCAAGGCCACGCCCAGGCAGTGACGCCAGAACTCGCGCAGGTCCATTCCGGTGCCGGCCTTCGGGTCGGCGTCGGTGGCGTCGAGAAGTTCCAGCGAGATCGCCGCGGCGATGGCTGCGGGCCGGCCGAGCAGTTCGATGGCGGCGGGGACCGTCCGGGCGAAGTCCTCACGACGGGTCCCCGCGAGGCTCAACAGCTTGGCGGCGATGGCCGGATCGGCGCCCAGCAGCGCCTCGAGATGCTCCACAGCCTGCGGGTCGCGTTCGGCGGTTTCGGCCAGTTCCAGCAGCCGGGCCGCTGTCACCGGAAGCGTCGGCAGCGCGCGAATTTGCCCCAGGAGGATTTCCAACTGCGAGTCGCTCATCCCTCCGGGCGCAAAACCATTCTGTGCGGTTCCCTCTCCCACCGTCTCCCGTCCGTTCTGCTGCCTGTCCGTTGTCCGCTACGCCTTGACCAGCTCCACAATCCTCTCCACGACGTGCTCGATGTTGAACGGCTTCTTGATGAAATCGTCCGCGCCGGCCTCCATGAGCTTCTCGACCTCGGCGGGGTTGACCATCCCGGAAATGATGAGAATCTTCGTCTCCTGGAGGTCCTCGTTCTGACGGATCGTCCGGCAGACCACGTTTCCGTTGATGTCCGGCAGCATGTAATCGAGCACCACGATGTCCGGGCGGAACTGCTGCGTCATGACGCCTGCGTCGTATCCGCTGCTGGCGGTGGCGACCTCGAACCGCCCGTCGTGCGTCAGCACGTCCGTGAACAACTCGACGATCTCCGCGTCGTCATCGACGATCAGCACGCGAATCTTCCCGCTGTCCAGACCGTCCATCGGGATGCCGTTGGCCTTCATGAACTTGACCAGCGAGTCGCGCGGAATCCGGCGAAACTTGCTTCCGGGAACGCGAAATCCCTGAAGCTGCCCGCTGTCGAAGCACCGGATGATCGTCTGTTGCGAGAGCTTGCAGATGTCCGCCGCCTCCCCCGTGGTGTAGACCGACTTGTGTTGCACGAGCGAGTTCTCCTGCTTTCTGTGGGATCGATGCGGCCTGCCCCGACAGCACGGCTGCGCTGCGTCCGAGGCCATGCCCGCTCATATTCCCTATACGTTACACTTTGTCCGTCTTGTGTAGTTTAACATACAAAAGGGTTCGGGAAAGGGAAAAAAGTCGCCATCGGCGCGCAAAAAAGCGGGCACAAATCCGTTTGTGCCCGCCAAAGTTACCGGCTACTGGAGGACCGGTTTACAACTCAGGAAAAAGCTCTTCCATGAGCCTGTCCACCGCGATCTCGATGCGTTCGGGCGTCTCGTAGGTGCCCGCGGCGATCTCCGCCTTGACGCGTTCGACCAGCTCAGCGCGGACCGGGGGAATTTCTTCGATCCGTGCCGCAAGCCGGGCGGCCGCGGAAATCTCCACCGTGTCGGAGACGCCGGCTGCCTGCGTGGCGGGTTTGGCGGCATTTGCCGCACTGACGGGCTCAATGCCCTTGGCTGCTTCCGCCGGGTTGATTCCGTGAATGTTCATCGTCTCGAAACCTTATCCAGGTCCGACCCCACCGGTGCGGACCACGGTCTGGGCTGTGCCCGCCCGGGACGTCCTTGTCGCCCGGGCGCGGTGGCGGCTTGCGCCCAAACCCTTTGTTGCCTTCCCTGGAACCGACTGCCCCGCTATCCTTTGCGGTCGGCCCCAAGCATCCTTGCCATCACACTATCGTCTTGCTCTTCGGGGGAGCTTGACCCCTTCCGAGTATTCGGACTTTCACAACTGTCCTTATTGCATAGTCTTAGAATACGATTCCGGGATGCCGCAAGAATTGTCAAGAATTCTTTGCGGCAACGGGGGCTCCGGAGATGCCCCGTTTATCCAGATTATCCATATTGACAGCTGTTTTCGTTCCCTTGAGTCCGTTCCGCGGACCGCCCGGCCAGGTGGATCGTCAGCACGGTGATGTCGGCCGGGGTGATTCCGCTGATCCGCAGGGCCTGTCCGAGGCTTCGCGGGCGGACCTGGGCCAGCCGTTCGCGGGCCTCGTGGCGCAGTTGAGGCACGGCTGCGTAGTCAATCCACTCCGGCAGCACGTGCGCGTCGAGCTGCTGCATCTGGCGGATCGCGCCGGCCTCCCGGGCGATGTAGCCGGCGTAGCGGGCATCGATGCAGAGTGACTCGACGGCGTCCGGATGGGCCTGCCGCAGGGCGGCCAGCTCGCGCCCGGCGTCGTCGGCGCGGGCCAGCAGCGCCTCCAGCGGCGCGTCGGGGCGCTGGAGCAGGTCCCAGAGCGATTTGCCGTCGAGGCGCGTGCCGCGCAGGAGCTGCTCGGCGCGCCCGACGGTTTGCCGGCGCGCCTGGTGGATCGCCCAGCGGGCGTCGTCGGCCAGCCCGATCTGCCGGCCGAGGTCGGTCAGGCGGCGGTCGGCGTTGTCGGCGCGGAGGGTCAGTCGGCATTCGGCCCGGCTGGTGAACATGCGGTAAGGCTCGGAGATGCCCTTGGTCACCAGGTCGTCGATCATCACGCCGATGTACGCCTGGTCGCGCCGCAGGACGAAGGCCTCGCGCCCCTGGAGTTGCAGCGCGGCGTTGACGGCCGCCATTAGCCCCAGCGCGCCCGCCTCCTCATAGCCGGTCGTGCCGTTGACTTGCCCGGCCAGGTACAGCCCGCGCACCGCCTTGGTCTGGAGGGTGGCCGTCAGTTGCGTCGGCGGAAAATAGTCGTACTCGATGGCGTATCCCCACCGCAGCACGCGGGCGTGCTCCAGGCCCGGCACGAGATGCACGATGCGGTCCTGCACGTCGACCGGCAGCGAGGTGGCCAGGCCGTTGAGGTACACCCAGTCGGTGTTCCGCCCCTCGGGCTCGATGAAAATCTGGTGGCTGGCCTTGTCGGCAAAGCGGACGATTTTGGTCTCGAACGACGGGCAGTATCGCGGCCCGGCGGCGGTGATCTGCCCGGTGTACAGCGGCGCGCGGTGCAGGTTGGCGCGGACGGCATCGTGGATTTCCGGCGTCGTGTCCGTCAGCCAGCAGGGCGCTTGCCGCACGTCCAGGCGGTCGTGGAGGAACGAGAAGGGGCGCGGCGGGTCGTCGCCGTCCTGGCGCCGACAGCGGGAGTAGTCGATCGTCCCCGCGGCGATCCGGGGGCACGTGCCGGTCTTGAGTCTGGCCGATTCGACGCCCAGCGCCGCCAGCGAGGCCGTCAGTCCGACGGCGGCGGGCTCGCCGTAGCGCCCGCCCGTCCACGTCCGCTCGCCCAGGTGCATCGCGCCGTTGAGGAACGTCCCTGCCGTGACCACCACCGCGCCGCAGGCGAGCGTCTCCGCGCGTCCGCCCGCGCCGGCCGAAGCGCCGGGCGCGCCGCGCCGCAGTTCGTCTTCCAGCGCCGCGGCCTCGTCGCCGGGAGAGTCCTCGTTGCCCCCAGCCGCCGGGACGTACCGCACGCCGCGGACGCAGCCGTCTTGCACGAGAACCTCGGTCACCTCGCCGGCAAGGATCGTCAGCCCGTCCAGGCCCGCCAGCGCCCGCTGGACGAACGCGGCGTAGGCGTGGCGGTCGGACTGGCAGCGAGGGCCCCAGACGGCAGGGCCCTTGCCCAGGTTGAGCATGCGGAACTGGATGCCCGTCGCGTCGGCGGCGAGGCCCATCAGCCCGCCCAGCGCGTCGATCTCGCGGACGATCTGCCCCTTGCCCACGCCCCCGATGGCCGGGTTGCACGACATCTGCCCGATCGTCCGCGGGCGGAGGGTCACGAGCGCGGCCCGCAGGCCCATGCGAGCGGCCGCCCACGCGGCCTCGGCCCCGGCGTGCCCCCCGCCGACGATCACGATGTCGAAATCCCTCGCCATACCGCCCATCGCGCCCTAAGAACTTTTCACCGCGGAGGTCGCAGAGATCGCAGAGAAAGTCGGGAAAAAACGATCAGGAATTTCCATCTCTTCTCTGCGTCCTCTGCGGTCTCTGCGGTGGATCTGGGGTGGTTTCTTACGTCCGCACGTGCCCGTCGCCCGTGACGATCCACTTGTAGGTGGTCAGGTCTTCGGCGCCCATCGGGCCGCGGGCGTGCAGCTTGTCGGTGCTGATGCCCACCTCGGCGCCCAGGCCGTACTCGCCCCCGTCGCTGAAGCGCGTCGAGGCGTTCACCATCACGCTGGACGAATCGACGGACGCGACGAACGCCTCCGCTGCCGCCAGCGAACCGGTGACGATCGCGTCGGTGTGGTGGCTGCCGTAAGCGTTGATGTGCTCGATGGCCGCCTGCAGCCCGTCCACCACCCGCACCGAGAGGATCAAGTCCAGGTACTCGGTGGTCCAGTCCTGC
>JAKPKY010000194.1 GCA_029553505.1 Planctomycetota bacterium | reverse complement strand
CCGAGCGGTTCGAGGTGAAGATCCTCGACTTCGAGAGCGCCCAGAAGATCGATCCCGAGAACAAGCACAAACGCGAGATCCTGACCAAGGCGCCCTACATGGCGCCCGAGTTGCTCCGCGGGCAGGCGCCCACGCCCGCGTCCGACCTGTACTCGCTGGGGATCGTCTTCTACGAGATGCTGATGGGCAAGCGCCCCTATGCCGCCCAGACCGCGCAGGACGTGCTGGCCGTCACATCGGAGGTGATCCAGCAAGCGGTAGACTCGCCCCGCATCCCGAAATTCATGCGGAACATGCTCAAGGAACTTCTTTCCGTGGAGCCCCGCCGGCGTCTCTCGGGGACGAAAGACCTCCTGGAGATGACCGACGTGATCCTGAAGATGGGCACCTGGCTTGCGGACACGGGCGCGATGGCGGACCGGGACAAACCCGACTCGCCGCCGCGCGCGGAGGTCGGAACGGTGCTGCCCTATATCCCCGTTCCGCCGCCGCAGGCCCCCGCCGACCGCCACGAGGAACCGACCGTGGATCTCTCCCCGCCGGAGAATGGCGCTGGCGATGCCCTGAGGGAAGATCTGGCCACGGGCGTCGGTCTCCCGCCGGCGGCGTCCGCGCCTCCACCGGCCTCGCGCGCAATCCCGCCGGCGGCGTTCGCGGCTCTGCGCGAAGAACTTGTGAGTTGGAACGTTGCACCCGCCTCGCCCGCGCCGCCCGCCTCACCCGTGCCGCCCCCGCCGCCCCCGGTGTCCCGGCGGGAAGAGATTTCCTCCCTCGATCTGATTTCACTCGAAGAGGGACCCGACGACGTGGAGGACCGGTTCGAGATATCCAGCAACGTGATCGCCCTGGACAGCGGGGAGGACTACGTCCCGGCTATGGGCGCGATCGACGAAGGCGACGGGGACTTCGAGCTGTCGCCGACATCCGACGACGACGATGACCGTCGCGAAGAGCTCTCGTCGGTGATGAACGTCTGTCTCGACATGGGCGACGAGACCAGCAGCGTGGACTTCTCGTTGTTCGCGCCCGGCAGCGTGCCGCCGGGGTCCTCCTTCATCCTGGAGGTCTGGGCGTACCTGTCGGGGCAGAAAGACGAGGTCCTCAAGCGGATGGCGCGGAAGGTCTGGACCGCCCAGCAGGCCAGCAAGGAAGGCGTGAAGGTCCAAACCGGGGCGGAGCTGACGTTCGTCCTCCAGTTGGACCGCTTCGAACTGGACGACCCGCGGCAGACGATCCTGTGGCGCGACCAGATCGCCAACGTCGGGTTCATCGTGAAGACCCCCGCCGATCTGCCGCCGGGCGTGTATCCGGGGCAGGTCAAGGTCCTCCACTGCGGGCTGCTGATGACCAAGTTGATCTTCGAGATGGTGGTCGGCGACGCGGCCGGGAAGAACCACGACCTCAGCGCACACGCGCGAAAGACCAACTCGGCGTTCGCCTCCTACGCCAGCGCCAATCGCGACGAGGTGCTGCGCCGGGCGCAGGGGATGACGGCCGTCGGCGTGGAGGTGTTCCTGGACGTCCTGTCGCTGCGGACCGGACAGAACTGGGAACAGACGCTCTACGACAAGATCAACGGGACCGACACGTTCTATCTGTTCTGGTCGCCCGAGGCCCGCCAGTCCGAATGGGTCGAGCGGGAATGGCGATTCGCGCTCCAGAATCGCGGGCTGGACTACATCCACCCGGTCCCGCTGGTCTCGCCGGAGATCGCCCCGCCGCCGCGCGAGTTGGCGTCGCTGCACTTCAACGACATCTACCTGGCGTACCTGCACACGCAGGCGCCCGAAGCCACCGCGCGCGTCCGCGGCGGTCCGCTCCCGACGCCACCGCCGCCCCCCGTGTCGGCGATTCGGCCGCCACCGCCCTCCCCGACACGAGGCTGGGACGGTCCACCCACGCGCATGAACTGTGCCGCTGGCATTCAGGCCGCCGTCTTCCCCAAGCCCCCTATCGCGAGCGGGACGGTGCTGGCGGACATCTGGCCGCTGGGGACGACGCGGGCGGCTGCCGTCGTCGGACAGGTCCACGGCTACGGCGAGCAGGGCGCGGACCTGGCCGCCCACCTCCGCACCGCCCTGCGGGCGGGAACGGCGCTGTGCGACGATCCCGGTGTGGTGCTCACCCAGATCAACCGGGCGCTGCTCCAGGATCTGCCCACCGGCGCCTTCGCCGCCGTCACGTTATGCGTGCTGGACGCCGCCGACGGGCGGTTCCTGTATTCGAGCGCGGGCTCGGCCTGCCCGCTGCTCCTGGGGCCGGACTGGAAGATCCTGGACAGCACCCGCGCCGCGACCTTCCCGCTCGGGCTCAACGACGATCCTTCTCTCGCCCTGGAGCTTTCGGTCCCGCCAGGCGGCACAATCCTGCTTCGCACCGTGGGCGTGGACAGGTGCAAGTCGCCCGCGGGCGAGAAGTACATTCCGGGCCCGCTGGCGGCGGCGATCTCGAAGGTCGCGGACCGCTCCGCCGGGCCGCTTGCCGAAGCGGTCGTGCGGGCGGCAGGGGAACACGCCGGCGGCACGATAAACCCGAACGACCTTGCGGTCCTGGCGATCCTCTATCGCAAGGACGACTCCGAGGAATAGGCGGGACCCGGAGGATGGGAGTTCCAGAGCAGGTGCTCGGGTTACGGTTCGCGTACGCGCCGCGGAGAAGAAACAGACCGGCGGGTTCGGCCCGGCAGACCCTCTTGCGGGAGAGTGAAATGAAGACGATCGTGACCATCGCGTGCCTGACGGGAATCCTGGCGTGTTCATCGCGGGCGGCCGAGCCGCAGGCGGGCCCTCTGCCCGTTCGCGGGCTGCACGTGTCGGCCCCGTCCAGGAAGGACATCCCGGCCTTCGCGGAGTTCATTCGCGGGCCGCTGGTCAAGGCGGGCGTCAACACGCTGATCGTCGAGTTCAACTTGCGCTTCGACTTCAAATCCCGCCCGGAGTTCGCCGACCCCTCCGCCCCGAACAAGGACGACGTCAGGCAGATCGTCGCCGCCTGCCGCGAGGCGAAGATCCAGTTGATCCCGCAGGTCAACTGCCTGGGCCACCAGTCCTGG
>JAKPKY010000163.1 GCA_029553505.1 Planctomycetota bacterium | reverse complement strand
CCAGGATGCAGCCCGCCGGCTTGGCGCGTTCGGGCACGTACAGCAGCGCATCCAGCTTGATGCCGTCGCGCATCGGAATTTTCACGTTCTCGGTCGTTGTGACCTTGTAGGCCGGCGCCGGCTTCGGCGGCGGGGGCGGTGACGGATCGGCCCAGAGGCGGCCTTCGGTGCCGGCGCCCATGGCGCCCTGGGGCACGGCGGGGCCAGCGGGCGCGCGTTGCGCGAGGACCGGCGTCGCCAGGCCCATCAGGAGCGCCGCCGCCAGCAGCGTTCGCCCCGCGCGTTTCGTCGCCGCGTTTCCCAGGAATTGGTCAAAAGCCGTCATTTTTTCATCCGATGCGTTTTCGCGGCTTTCCGCCCCATCGCGCCAGCAGGACCCCGTCCGCCCGGCACGCCGTCGCAAAGCTATCCTGCGATAGGCAAAGCGCAAGGCTCAGCAGCCATGAGCGCCGGTCGGATAGAGACGGCGCCCTATCGCTCCGCAGGCGTAGACCGGATCAAGGCAGCGGCCCGAACCTCGCCGGCGAGCAGGCCATGTGCGACCAGCCCGAGCGCCATCCCCGTCCGCGCCGCCCAGCGGACAAAAGAGCGCCCCGCCGGCGAACCGGCGAGGCGCAGGCCTTCTCGGCGGGGGGAACGCCTAGAACTTGAAGCGGATTCCGGCGACGTAGTACGTGCCCACGACGTCGTACTGGGATTGGAAGCTCGGATAGAATTCGGTCGGCTGCGCGTTGTTCTGCGGCGCGAAGACGAACTTATCGGTGAGGTTCGACCCCGTGACGTAGATCGTGATCGGGTTGGGCCCATCGCGCAGATCGTAAGAGACGCTGGCGTTGAGGTAGGTCACCGGATCAAGCTCGTTGTTGGTGACGAACACGTTGGGCTGCTTGGTGTAGTACATCTTGCCGATGTAGCGCAGGTCGGCGCCGACGGTCAGACGGCCCCAGGTGTAGTCGAGCGAGGTGGTGAACCTGTTCTTCGGCACGCCGGCGGCCGCGCCCGCCAGCACCGTCGGGATCGCGCCCGGCGAAGACGCCTGGGTGAAGTCCTTGGTGTGGTTGCCGAGCAGGCGCATGTCGAGGCGGCCCGGACCAATGTCCATCCTGTAGCTCAGCTCGTAGTCGATGCCTTCCTGCGTGCTGTAGGCTTGGTTGAAGGGCACGGTGGCGATCGTCAGCGGGAAGTTGCGGGCCGTGCGATCCGAGAACGGGAAGGGACGGGTAATCGCCGCGCAGGTCGGCCCTGTGCCGCCGGAATCCTCGCACTGCTGGTTGATCAGCGTCGTGTTCGGACGGGTGATCTGATCCTTGATGCGGATCTTGTAGTAGTCGAGCGAGGCGCTGAAGCGCGGAATGAAGCTCGGCTGCCAGACGATGCCAATGGTCTTGGTCTTGGCGCGCTCCGAATCCAGCGCCGGATTGCCCTGGTTCAGGGTGATCAGGTTGGTGTTCGCGCCGGTGTGGATGTCGGTGAAGGTGCCGCGGGTCGAGCTGGTGCCCTGGAACAGTTCGTAGAGCGTCGGCGCGCGGATGTCCTGGGACAGGGTGC
>JAKPKY010000151.1 GCA_029553505.1 Planctomycetota bacterium | reverse complement strand
CGCACGGCATCGTCGCATCGTTCAGCGGTCTCTCGGCGGCGTATTGCGACACGCTGGACCTTCATGTCTCCAGCCTTTGCGGGGGGCGGTCCTGGACTCTGGCGGAGACCGCTCCGGATTCGCGGTGCTTCTCGGCCACCGGGCTTGTCGTCCGGCTGGCCGGCGATCCCGCGCTCACGCCTGGTGCGGACACGCTCCTGCTCGCCATTTCGGATGGCGGGGGCCTGTCCAACACCGTCTTCGCGGTATGCGAGACGGGCGGGCAGACCCTGGCGTTCAGGAACTACGCCCCGCCTGTCCCGACCGACCTGCCGGATGTCCCCGTGCCCGATTTCGCGCCGTGGCGCATCAGGCTCAAGGGGCTCCCGCAGGACCTGCTGGCGTCCGTCTCGCTCACCACCTCCGTGGACAGCGTGGCCGGGACCTACGGCGCGGGCCCGTCCCCGCTCTCCTTCGGCGACCGGACGGTCACCTTCTCCGCCTCCGGCGGCGGCCTGCTTTCCGACCAGGCCTTCATCCTGATCCCGGACGGCGGACTCGACGCCGACCCGCCGGCAGGCTACACGCCCCTGCGCATCGACGACACCGCGTCGCGCTGGCAGGACGCCGCCGCGCACGGCGTGGGCGTTGAAGTCAAACTCTATGCGATGGCTTCTCCGGCCAGAAAGCCCGGGAAAGAAAAGCCCGGAGCCGTTGTTTTGCAGTCGCTCGACTGGATGACGCAGGTCGGGCAGGGCCTCGACCCCGAGAACCGCATCCGCCAGCCCCTGCTTGAGATGGGGTATGCCGCCATCCGGGACTACAAGGCGTCCGTCTCCAAAACCCTGTCGGACTACATCAAGGGCAAGCAGGTCTGGTATTCCATGTCGCACGGCGGCACGGAGGACAGAACCCCCCACACCGCGTTCAACGGCCTCGTCTTCAGGGACGGCTCCATCCGGGCGTCGGACATCGAGCCGCTGGAGCTGAACTACAAGCTGGTGATCGCCGACGGGTGCTGTTCCGCGCAGACCGTCCTGACCTCGGAGCGGGACTCGTGGAGCGTCGACACGCTGCTCCCCTCCTGCCAG
>JAKPKY010000145.1 GCA_029553505.1 Planctomycetota bacterium | reverse complement strand
CGCCCGACACGGCATCGGCGAGCAGGACTTCGTGGTCTGCATGCAACTCGGCGCCAGCGACGCCTCGAAGCGCTGGCCCGTCACCCATTTCGCGGAATTGGCGCGGCGCCTGGCCGCCGAAAAGAGCGCGAAAATCTGCCTGCTGGGCGTGGAATCCGAAGCGCCGCTCGGCGAGGCCTTCGAAGCGCAGGCGCCGGGGCTCGCCGTCCACCTTTTCGGCCAGACGGCTATTCCCCAGCTGGCGGCCATCCTCGAATCCGCGCGCGTGCTCGTCACCAACGATACGGGCACCATGCACGTTGCCGCGGCCGTGCGCTGTCCGATTCTCCTCTTGTCGGTCGGATACGTTCATTTTCGTGAGACCGGTCCCTACGGCGAAGGCCATCTGGCGCTCGAACGCCGGAAAGACTACCTCGCCCCCATGAACAAAGACGCCGCGTCTGCCGACGAGCGCGGGGCCATTCCGCCCGGACCCGTGATGGACCTGCTCGAACTGGTGCTCGAGCCCCCCCGTGACCACCGGACTCTCCCGAGCCTGCCCGACTCGCCCGAGCGGGCCATGCTCGACGTCTATCAATCCCGATTCGCCCCGGACGGCTTCCTCGAGTGGTATCCGGTGATGCGGCGTCCGATGACCGAAACGGACTTCCTGCGTATCGCATACCGCAACACCTGGATCGCCCATCTGTGCCCTGCCGTTCCCCGCGAGACGCTCCAGGACGGGATTCGGCGGGTCGCGGCCTGTTTCGCGCCAGGCAGTGTGGCCGCGCTCGAGGAATGGCATAAACACTGGAGCGCGGTCTTTCTCCAGCTGGAACAACTGGCACAACAGGGAAGCCGGAAGACGGAGCAGCTGCGAACCTGCCTCCGCCACGGCAGGAATATCGCCGCCGCCCGGGAAATCGTGGGCGAGCTCATGCGGCTGGATGAAGACACGCGCCTCTTCGCCGAACTGAACGGGGGATGCCGCCCGCTGATCAGCATCGCACGTTTCCAGCGCGACAATCTCGAAGGGGCCGACCCGATGGCGCTTGCGGACATGACGCAGGAGATCTAC
>JAKPKY010000141.1 GCA_029553505.1 Planctomycetota bacterium | reverse complement strand
TTCGGCGTGCGGCGGTCGATCCGCACCTGCTTTCCGACCGGCGTCTCGATGGTCGTCTCGACGTCGGTGGCGTTGAGTTCGCGCCGGATGCGCCGGACGCCCTCCGGCTCGATGCGGCGGAAGCAGGGGTTGTACTGCGAGTAGAGGCGGTCGGAGCAGCCCAGGTCGCGGTAAATGTCCGGCAGGCTCATGCCCTCGTAGCGTTTGGGCAGCGGTTCGCCGGCGAATTTCTTGTCGTGATACCAGCACTGGATTCGCGGCTGCCAGATGATTTTTCCGCCCGCGCGCCCGAAGACGACGTCGGTATGAAGTTTTGCCAGGTCCGTCACGGTTTGTCTCCCGAATCCGCGGGGATTCTTTCGTGTTCTGATTGCCCGCGCCGCGCTAGCGGGTTTCCGCGCCGGCGTGCAGCGAATACACCAGGTCCACGTAGAGCGTCGAGGTCCAGCCGTAATCGCGGATGGCCATGTACGGATGCCTGCCCTCGCACCGGCCTTTGCGGAGGAGCCTGGCCGGCGGGGTCTCGCCCAGCGTGTCGTAGTACTCGTACAAGGCGCCGCAGGCGGCGTACCAGCGTTCGATGGCCGCCAGCGTGCCTTGGCGCAGGCGGTCGGCGGCGTCCGACAGGGCGTACCGGTCGAACCCGCGCGCGACCAGCCAGTTGACGTTGATCCATGTCGGCCCGCGCCACATGTCCGGGCTGTAGTGGTCCCGGCAGGCGGGGGGAATGCTCGCCAGGGGAAAGGCCGTGCCGAACGTCTCCGGACGGTCCAGATGTGCCGCCAGTCTGGCCGCCTGCTCGGGCGAGGGTGCGCCGCAGAGCAGCGGGAGGAACCCCGCCGACGAGAGCACGCCGGTCTGCCGCCCGGTCGCGGCCTCGCAGTCCATGTAGAGACCCTGCGCGTCGTTCCAGAGCCTTTCGTTCATGGTGTCGCAGAGGCGCTGGCTCTGGGCCATCCATTCGCAGGATTCGGACTCGGGCTTGCCCAGTCGGCGGGCGAACCGCGCGAGGACCTGGCATTCGCAGGCGGCGAAGGCGCTGAAATCCGGCGCGTCGAGTTGTTGGGCCGCGTCGAACCGCGGGCTGTTGTCCATTCCGCTCTCGCCGCTGCGGCAGCGGGGGTCGTCCTCGATGAACCATCGCAACAGCCCCGACGGCGCGTTGGCGCGCTCGCGCAGGTCCCACCGGACGTAACTCGACAGGAGCGGATACATGCGCGCCACCCAGGCGTCGTCGGGCGAAACCTCGTCGATCAGTTCCGCCGCCAGCGCCAGCACCGGCGGCTGGGTGATGGGCGAGACCGTCGTGGGCGAGCCCTGGTGCGGAACCATTCCGTCGGGCCTCTGGCAGTCGAAGACGGCCTCCACGGCCTCGCGGGCCAGCGCGACGTCCAGGTGCCGCCAGCCCAGGGCGTGGAACGCCGAGTCCCACAGCCACATATCGCGGTGCGGCCAGCGGTCGGGCGTCGTCCAGCGATGCCGCAGGCGCCCCTCGGGCGAGCAGACCTGCGTCTTCATGACGGACAGGGCCTTGTACGTCGTCTTGGCGCGCAGCTCGGGCAGGCCCGCGGGCAGCGCGAGCCCGGCCAGCCAGCGCTTGCGGAGAACGATCTCGGCGTCGAGGTCGCGGTCCAGGAGCGCCGCGTCGAAATGCTTCGCCTCGCCGATGAGCGTCCGGCCGTCGCGTGTGGCGGCCGTGATGGCGGAGCTGTCCGGCTGGAACGTGCAGGGGCCTTCGAGGAGCACGTGGTAGGCGTCCACAAAGGCGCCTCGCGCTTGCCCTTGTGCCAGGATCAGCTCGAAGAAGTCGCCCGCCAGCAGGCAGGCCCGCGGCGGTACGTTCGAGAGGCTCACGGCCGCCTTTCCGGGCAGCATGACGTCGAAGCCGCAGCCGGCCTCCGCCGTCTTCAGCACCAGCCCGTCGGCGTAGTCGGTCGCGCCGTCCAGCGCCGAGAACGCCAGCAGTTGCCCCGCGCCCCAAACGTTCAACACGTCGTTCCGCAGATTTTTCGCGTGCTCCGGTTTCATCCTGTTCCTCGCGTCGGTGGGTCGGGCGACGGCGCATTCCGTCGCAAACGGCGGGAGCATACCGAACGATCGCGCCCCCCGCAACCGGCAAAGTCAAACATGGCGGCATCTCGACCCGAGAATTTGAATCGCGCGGGTCACTTCGCCGGCGCGTCCCCTTGTGTTTCGGCGGTTGTCCCGACGTCGACCTCGAACTCGGCGCGGTTGTTGGTCTCGTCGAGTTCCGGAATGCGGTTCACGTCATCCGCGACGGCCTGGAGTTTGTGTTTTCCGGGTTCGAGACCCGACGCGCATTTTACCGTCAGCGTCAGTTTCCCGCCCGCGGGGATTCCTTCACGGCTGATGGCATAGCCCAGGAGGCGCGGCCGCTTTTCGTCGATGCCGAACACGCTCGCCGAGACGCGGGAACCTTTCGGAACGGCGTCGGACCCCGCGTTCGCCACCGTCACATCCACGACCAGGGGCTTGCCCTGCCGCGCCTCCTGGACCGTGACGGCAGGGATCACCAGGTCCGGACCGTCGCCCGTCCCGACGGGGATCGTCCTGCCGTTATTGCCCTCGTGGATTTCCGCGATCCGGTTGACGTCGTCGACATACGCCGTGACGCGATGGCAGCCTCGCGTCATCACCCAGGAACTTTTTCCGCCCGGGCCGTTGTTGGGCTTCAGTTCCACTTTCTGTCCCGGCGCCAGCGGGCCGCGGAACGAGTCCGACCAGCAGACGGTTTTCCCGTCCACGCCGAACTTGACGCCCACGGCGACGCCCGAGTCGGTGGCGGCGTTTCCGCGATTCTCCACAACGGCGACGAACGTGACCGTCTCGCCTTCCTTCGGCGATTCCGGGATCGTCTTGAGGTTCAGCACCACCAGGTCGGGCGAGGCGTCCACGGTGGAGGCGGAAACCTTCGCGGGGACGGAAACGCCTCCGTCGCGCGAGACGGCGACGATTTCAAACGGGTACGTCATGGCCGGCAGGAGCCCGGACATGCGGAACCGCGCCTTTCCGTCGGGGCCTCGTTGCGCCGGGCCGCAGTTGCGCTGGTTCAGCGAAACCCAGTAGGCGTCCGCGCCTTTCCGGACCGGCCAGGACAGTTCCACGGAAGACGGACTGGCCTTCACCTCGATGTCCGCTGGCGGCGCGAGAGGCGCGGGGCGGAGGGGCTTCGCCAGGCGGATGCCCACCACGATCACCTCGTCCGGAACCGCCAGGTCGATTTCCCTGACGGACTCGAATTGCGACGGCGGCGGGGCGTCCGGGCCGAGACGGGAGACGGTGATCCGCGCGGCCGGGTCGTGAAGAACCAGCCGGACCGGGATTGGCGTGTTGCGGATGTCTTTTTGGGCCCGCAGATCGATGCTGGGAACCTCGTTCCAGAGCAGAAGCTGGAACGAGCCGTCGGACCGCTGCAGCAGCGTGTGGTGCACGCTTTCGGTCGCGCCACGCAGGGCGAAGGTCAGCGCGCGGGTCGGGAACGGCGCGGGGCGAATCCAACGCCCGGCCTTGGCGTCCCACTTCGACTCGGAAAGCAGGGCGATCAAATCCTTCAGCGCGAAGTAACCGGGCTTGGGCGTCGCGTCGGGCATCAGCAGGCCGAACGCCGCCTCGGGGTCCTCCTGCTCGGCCTTTTTCGGGCGACCCGCGGCGAGTTCGTAAATGACCGTCCAATGGTGCCCGGCGTTGAAGTATTCCGCGACGTGGCGGGGGATGTATTTCCGATGCGCGGCGTGGGTAATGCCCGGATGGTTTCCGGCGATCACCCGGGTTTCCCCCAGGCAGGTGTGGTATCCGCTCTCGG
>JAKPKY010000122.1 GCA_029553505.1 Planctomycetota bacterium | reverse complement strand
AATCTTCCCATCCTTCGACCTGGCTGATCTTCGCGAAGGGCATCCAGACGCCCTGGCGATCGACGCGCCGGCGGAAGTCGTCGGGGAATGCCGTGTACATGGCGGCCACCGCGCCGCGGAAGCCCCACTGACCGTCGAAGTCCAGCGAGGCAAAGGCCACCTCGGCGTGCGGCCGCTCCTTCGTCAGGCCCAGGTCGAAGGCGATGAACAGCTCGTTGAGAGCCGGGTTGAAGCCCGTGCGGAAGACGGCCGGGCGGGTCATGTCGAGGCAGACGGCGTGGCCGGGGACCGCCTGCTCGGCGGACGGAGCGTTCGCGGCCCGGGCCACCGCGGCCAGCGGATACCAACCCAGCCGACCGTCACGTCCGGCCCGCGTGCGATGGGCCTGCTGATATTCGCGCGGCGCGACGGCCGGCTCGCTGCGCCGCGGGTCGATCAACCACTGCCACTGCGCGGGCGAAAGCCTGCGGGCGAAGACGAGCGTGACGGAGCGGTCCTTGCCGGTCGTATCTTCCAGACGCGCGGTGTAATGGCGCCCGCCGGGGATCGCCCGCTCGGTCGCCTGGAGCTTCATCCCGAGCGCCTGCCCCGAATCGAATCTCACGAAGTCGCTCTCCGCCGCCACGTCGCGGACGCTGAACTCGTCGGCTGCCCCGGCTGCACCGCCCGCCTTGGGCACTTCGACGCCCACGCCGTCGAACATCGTCGCCCCGCCGCTCATCTCGACCTGTTGCAGGCGCACGCCGCGAAAGGCCGCCTTGCCTGTGCGGCCGCGCAGCAGGAGGTTGACGGCAGCGCTCTTGACGGGCTTGGCGGGGAAGATCTTCACCACCGCCCTCTGCCAGTCGTGGCTGCCCACGTCGAACGCGGCGATCTGCCCCCACAGGAGCGTGCCGTCCTGGTAGCGCAGGTCCAGGTAGAGCGAGTAGCCGCTGTCGCGCGTGCCGCTGACGCGGTCGGCCCTGGACCACGCGACGGCAACGATGGGCAGCGGTTGCTTCTGGTCGAGCACGACGGTCTGGACCAGTCCGTTATCGCCTTCGCGGGGGTTGTCGACGACGTAAGCGTCGCCATCGCGAACGACCTTCCGCCCGCCGTGGGCCCGCCAGGCGTCGTCGCGCAGGAGATTGGTCCCTTCCTCGTCCAGGCGGACGACCTTTCGGGCGATCTCGTCCGCCCACGCGGGCAAGACGACCAGGCAGATCAGGCAGGACGTGAGGACGCATCGGGGGGCGCGTTGTCCAGACATAGGCAGACTCCTCAGCGGAACATGGTATCGCGCGGCCGCGCGCGCGGGCAAGAGCCGTATCGCCTCGCTGCAATCCCGCCGGAACGGGCGGAGTTATGGAAGGTGTGGGATGCGCGTCCCATGCTTGCCGTGTTTCATGTACCTCGCATCCAGGAGAGCCCGAATGAAACGCACGTCTTTTCTCCTCGTAGCCGGCCTGTGCCTGGGCTGGTGCCATGGGCAAGGCTTCGCCGCCGAGCCCGCCCTGCGGGCCGGTGCGGCGGCTGTGGACATCACCCCTGTGGAGTTCCCGCTGAACATGCCCGGCGGGTTCAACGCGAACATGTCCGAGTCCGCTCATGACCCGCTGCACGCACGGGCCCTGGTGCTGGACGACGGAACGACGCAGGCGGCCGTCGTCGTGGTGGACAACCTGGGCGTGGGCCCGGAGACCTGTGACGAGGCCCGTGCTGCCGCCTCCGCCAAGTGCGGCCTGGCGCCGGACAAGATCATGATCTTCGCGACGCACACGCACAGCGCGCCGAGTTCCGGGCCCGGGGGAGGCAGCGGACCGCAGGCGGCGTTTCACAAGCGTCTGGTCGAGGGCATCGCCGAGGCCATCGTCCGCGCCCACGGGGCGCTTCGCCCGGCCGGCGTGGGCGCGGCCACGCACGCCCTGCCGGAGGAGGTCTTCAACCGTCGCTGGTATCTCAAGCCCGGCAAGATGCCGCTCAACCCGTTCGGCCAGATGGACCAGGTGAAGATGAATCCCTCCACGAGCCCCGAGGTGCTGGACCGCCCGGCCGGGCCGACCGATCCCGACGTGACGGTGCTGTCGGTGCAGGACGCCAAGACGCGCAAGCCGCTGGCCCTGCTGGCGAGCTACTCGCTGCATTACGTGGGGCACACGCCGCGCGGGCAGG
>JAKPKY010000079.1 GCA_029553505.1 Planctomycetota bacterium | reverse complement strand
GTAGCCGGTTGGCTCGCCGGCTCAGTCGTCTGAATATCCAGTGCAATCGCCGTCGGCGCGGCGCGCATCGCGGGCGCGCTCGCCGTTGCCGGCTGGGTTGCCGGGGCAGAGGTCGTCGTCGCCTCACCGACGTCCTGGGTCGTCGCGCCCGGTCCGCCCGGTAGCGAGAACGTCGCGTACTCCTCCGGAACCTGCTTGACGATCATCATCTCGCCTTCGTCGATCCGGAACAGCTGGAGCTCTCGCGGCGCGGTGTTCCAGCGAATCAGCAGGCCTCGCCCGCGGATATCCACCTCCGGGCTGAACACCGTTACCGCCCCCTCGCTGCGGATCGTCAAACGCTCGTTGTCGAAGTCCACCTCGCCCATGAAGATCCGAACGAGGTCTTCCATGCGTTCTTCCGGCGGACGGGTTTCCCCGAATTCCGGGCGGTCGAACAGCAGCGTCACGTTTCCGCTCAGGCGCCCGCGGCGGAAGTTGAAGCCGTTGGCAACCTCTTCGCCCTCCATCTGCCCGCTGTCGGCGCGGATATAAATGCGCTGGTTGTCCCTGAGGTAGAGCATGACGTCCGGGCGATCGAGACGGACCTCGTCGCGCCCGGTGCGAAGCATCCGGCTGGCCTTGTAGATCGCGCGGAGATGCCCCTGGTCATCGCGCTGGATGATCTCGGGGTTCTGCACCTCGGGCATGTCGGTGGCGCCCCTGGGCTGCGTGGCGGGATGCGACAGGACGATTTCCTGCGGCTGGGTTTGCGGATCCTCGCCGGCCGTCGGACTGAAAAAGCGATACGTTAGGAACGCGCCCATCAGCGCCACGAACGTTCCCGCCAGGAGCATCAGACGACGCTTCATTCTTCCACGCCCTTCTCAACCGACTGGTATCGCTCCAGGACTTTCTGCCAAAGTCCCGCGCGCTTGAGGATCATCTCGATGACTTCGCGAACGCATCCTTCACCGCCCGGCAGCTGCGTGACATGATCGGCCTCGCGGCGGAGTTCCTCGACGGCATCCGCCGTCGCCACGCCCAGCGCCGCCCGGCGAACCAGCGGCAGGTCGGGCAGATCGTCGCCCACGACGGCCGTCTGTTCGTCGCTCACGCCCAGTTCCGACAGCACCTGTTCGTACGCGGGAAGCTTGTCCTTGCAATTGAGCCGCACGACGTCCACGCCCAGGTCTTCCGCGCGGCGCAGCACCGCCGGCGAGCCGCGCCCGGTGAGGATCGCGATTTTCTTGCCCACGCGCTGCCAGTACTTCATGCCGCTGCCGTCGCGCACGTGGAAGCTCTTGATCTCCTCGCCAGCCGGCGTCAGCGTGATGCGCCCGTCGGTCATCACGCCGTCGACGTCCAGCACGAGCAGCTCGATTCGGGAGTAGTCAATCCTGGACATGGTTGAGGGTCTTGATTCCGAGCAGGTCCTGGACGTCGATGATGCCCACGGGGCGATCGTCGCCGTCCACGACCGGCAGTTCGTCGATGCGGTACTGGTTCATGACGGCCAGCGCCTTGCTGGCCAGCGCGTCTCCGGCGATCCGCTTGGGATTGTGGGTCATGAAGTCGCGCACCGGCCTGGCCAGTACGTCCTGTCCGCGGTGCTTCAGAAGCACGCGGCGAAGGTCCGCGTCGGTCAGGATTCCGCTGAGCCGGCCGCGACCGTCGATCAGGAGCATCGCGCCGCTGCGGCGGTCCACCTTTTCCGCCTCGGCCAGTGCCTCGCCGAGGGTCAGCGCATCGGACACCACACCGAGGCGCTCGCCCTTGCGGAACGTCATCGCGTCGGCGACCTTCAGCAGCAGCGTCCGCCCGAGCGACCCGCCCGGATGGAACGCCGCGTAATCCTCCGGGGTGAACTCCCGCATCTGCATGACGGTCAGCGCCAGCGCGTCGCCAACGGCCAGCATGCACGACGTGGATACCGTCGGCGCCAGTCCCAGGGGGCAGGCCTCGTCCACCGGACCGTAGCAGACGGTGATGTCGGCGTACCGTCCCAGGGGGGACGCGGCGTCGCCGGTCAGGGCGATCAGTTTCGCCCCACGCCCCTTGACGTGGTCCAGCAATCGGACGATTTCCTCGCTGGCGCCGCTGTGTGACAGCGCCACGACCACGTCGCCGCGGCGGACGCGCCCCAGGTCGCCGTGCAGCGCCTCCACCGGGTGCAGGAAAATGCTATGCGTTCCCGTCGAGGCCATCGTCGCCGATATCTTTTGCGCGATGATCCCCGCCTTGCCGATGCCCGTCAGCACGATCTGTCCCCGACAGTCGTAGATCACCCGGGCCGCCTCGGCGAACTCGTCGCCGATCCGACCCGCCAGCATGGCGATGGTGTTTCCCTCCGCCGCCAGCGTTTTTCTCGCCAGATCCAGGTTCACTCGTTGCGCCTCGGTCATACCAAGTGGCTTTCTCTCGTCGTAAGCGCCGCATAAGACGCCAGTTGCCGGGTATGGCCACACCGCGTCCCACGCATTCTGCGGGCATTATCCGCCTCCTCGCACGGCGAATCAAGGAAAACGCCGACACCCACTCGTGGACGGATATGGGCAATTGCCCCCCTCGCGGCGAATAATGAGGCGGGAAACGAACCCGGGAGACACCGTATGGGGAATGACGACCATCGAGAAAAGGACGAAAGCGAACGAATCGTGCTGCTGTACGCGTGCAGCGGGGGCTCAAACGCCGCGGAGGCAGCCGACCGCGCCGTCCGCGAGGCAACCTCCGAAGGGCTGGGCATGATGTTTTGCCTGGCCGGGATCGGTGCAGGCATCCCGGGGATGCTCCAGATTGCCCGGAACGCA
>JAKPKY010000070.1 GCA_029553505.1 Planctomycetota bacterium | reverse complement strand
CGACGCTCTTCCGATCTTAACGCGGGCTGGTCAAAGCTCCATGTGAAATACGCCCCCGAGGAGCGGGAGCGGGGCGAGACCGCCGATTCGCTCCAGGTAAGCCTCGGCGGGCTGCAGGCCGACCAGAACCTGGTCACCTACGACAACGTTTCCGTGGAACTGCTCCGGGGCGACCAGCACGCCCAGGTGTTCTACGAGAACCACAAGGCCATCGAGGAGCAGGTCATCACCGGGATGCACCTGATGCCCATCCTCCTGGGCCGGAACTACGGCACCACCGAGACCTACGGCACCGCCCAGTTCGAGATCATCAACCGTCACGTCGAGGCCGTGAACCGCACCATCAAACGCATCCTCGAACGCCTGTACAACTTCGAACTGGCGCTCATGTGGGGCGAGGCCCGCGCCCGCGTCCACATGCGGACCAACCGGACCGTCGACGTCCTCAAAGAGGCCCGGGCGCGGCGGCAGGAGATCGACAACGCCGTCGCCCTGCGCGATGCGGGCTTCATCGACCACGCGGCGGCGGCCCGGCGGCTCGGCGTAGGCGGCTGACCCGGCGCCACCCGCGCCGGAACCCAACCCGGAAAGGGAACTGCAACATGGAACTCGAGCCTTTTGTTTTTCGCCACGAGGGACGCTTGGTCGGGATGCCGCCCCAGGCGCGCGCCCGCGAGGACGGCCCGGAAGGAACCGAGGAGGCCGGCGGGCCCGAGACGGCCGGCGCGGACCTGCTGGCGGGCGTGAACGCGTTCGCGCTGCGGCCCCTGGCGCCGGGCGAGTTCGCCGTGTTCACCCTCGACCTCTGCCATAACCAGGTGGACCGCCATTTCAGCCGGTTTCCCGACGACGAGCTGCCCCGGGTCAGCACTCTCGTGCCCGGACGGCCCCTGATGGAGCGCCACGACCTCCGCGGCACCCTGCCTCGCGGCACGTTCTTCCGGTCGCGCCTCCACGAGGACGGCGGCCGCATCTCGGTCCGGCCCGACGTCTATGTGCTGCGGACGCAGGAGAACGCGGACTTCATCCGCAACATCGAGGGCGGCGTGTACCGGGAGACGTCCATCGGGTTCTCGTTCCGTACGCCGGAGTGCTCGGTGTGCGGCCGCGACCTGCGTACCTGCGACCATGTGCCCGGCCGGACGTACAGCGGCGCGGTCTGCCATTACGTGCTGCGGGGCGTGCTC
>JAKPKY010000068.1 GCA_029553505.1 Planctomycetota bacterium | reverse complement strand
TACAGCGGAACGGAACCCGACGCTGTCGTCACCAAGGAGCCAGAGAGTTTCTATTCGCTGTCGCGAGGGGCGTACAGCGGAACCGCCGCCCTCGTAAAAAGGGGCGTGGGGCGAACGGTGTTTCTATTCGCTGTCGCGAGGGGCGTACAGCGGAACAAGCGCGCAAAAATGCGTGAGGAAAAGCGTCAAGCAGTTTCTATTCGCTGTCGCGAGGGGCGTACAGCGGAACGCTTATTCGCTGAGTGAGACAGCGTTCCGGGAGTAGTTTCTATTCGCTGTCGCGAGGGGGGTACAGCGGAACCACACCACATCCTCTCGCGATGATTTCTGGGGTTCAGTTTCTATTCGCTGTCGCGAGGGGCGTACAGCGGAACTTCCATGTTGTTGGCTAACATGTCTAGGCAAGAGTTTCTATTCGCTGTCGCGAGGGGCGTACAGCGGAACAAAAACCTGATGTACTCAGGAGTGTTCGTGGACTGCAAAAAGTTTCTATTCGCTGTCGCGAGGGGCGTACAGCGGAACGGCGACCTCTACGAAAGTCGCCTAAAGCGCGAGGTGTTTCTATTCGCTGTCGCGAGGGGCGTACAGCGGAACACCAGCGGCAAGAACTGTGGCAAGAAGAAGCCCAAGTTTCTATTCGCTGTCGCGAGGGGCGTACAGCGGAACCCTACCCCCTCCGGCGAGGCCGTGACCAGCACAAACGATGTCCGTTTTCACACCCGACGCTCGGAGGCACGTTCGCATGGTCACCGAACACCCCTTCAAGGCGCATTTGTGCTGGTCAGAGGCTTGCACACCCGAGGCGCCTTCCGTTGCTCCAGCCGCCAACCACTTGTGACCCAGGTTACCTGCGGTCTGACAATCCGCAGCCCGCGAAGGCGACGCGCCGCTCGTGGGGGCAGGGGAGTCTCGTGGCGGCTTCCTCACAATGCCGCCCAGTAGAGCACCCGCTCGGGGGAGTGTGCCTGGCCGACGCAGACCCGGCCGTCCCAACATGGCGCGCACTGGGCGAAGAAGTAGAGGGAGTCCTGGTCGAGGTCGAGCATGGCTTCGGCGCGTCGGCGCAGCTCGTCGAGCTCAGCAGCTTCGCCCCGCGCCAGGAACACCGACCGCTGCACGCGGTCACCGTAGGCCTGCAACAACGCCGAGAGGCGGGCTCGACGGTTGTCCGCCGTGACGTCGTAGGCCGCAACAACCGTCACGGTCGCCATGCCAACCCCGTCCACTGCTGGGTGGGGTCCAGGATGGTTGCCACGAGCCGTTGTGCTTGCCGATAGAGGTGCCGCCGCCAGGTCCCCGCGAAGTCCGGCAGCGCCCCGCGCGTGCGACGCAACATCCGGCGCTCGTAGCCGTCCAACAGCACGGCCTGGCCAGCTTTGGTCAGCAGGATCCCACCCCCGTCGGCGCGGGCGTGCTCCAGGCGCAGCCGCCCCTGCCGCGCCGCTTCCGCGACGACCTGATCGACGATCAAGGGCCGGAACTCCTCCTGCAGGTCCAGCGCCAGACTCGGCCGGCGGTCCTTGTCCGAGTGCAGGAGGCCGAACGCGGGGTCGAGCCCCGCGGCATACAGGGCAGTGACGCACTCTCCGAGCAGGATGGTGTAGAGGAACGACAGCCCGGAGTTGACCAGGTCCAGCGGCGGCTGGCGACTGCGCGTGGTGAAGCGCAAGTCCGGCAGCATCAGCTCGCCGAAGGCGGGGAAGTAGGCCGTGGCTGCAGCGCCCTCAAGGCCCATCACTTCGTTGGTGGTCCCGCAGCCCGGCAGCATCCGCGCGAGAGCCTCCATCGCCGACACGGCGCTGGCAGCGGAGTCGGCGGTGGACGGGTCGCAGAGCCGGCGCAAGAGGATGGTCTGCTTGCTGATCTTGGCGTCCACGATGGCGGTCGCGACCGACAAAGCTTTGAGGAGAGCCGGGCTCCGACGCGGCCACCTGGCGTCGCAGCCGCGACACCCGCGACCCGGAGGCTGCGCCGACAAGGGACGCTTCGTAGGTTCCACGCCGCGAGGCGAAGATGATGTCGACATCCGCCTTGACCGCCCAGGAGCGGGCTCCTGCGCTGACGCCCACCGCGCCGAACGTGACCACCTGGGCCGACCTGGCTGACGGGGACACTGAGCAGCTCGACGTCGTCGGCCGACTCCACCACGAGGCGTCCCTTGGCCACGCGCACTCCGGAGCCTTGCGCCGCGGCATACACGACCTTGCGATCCGGCTCATCGACGCGCGCCTCGGTGAGCGCCGGCGGGTAGCGCGGCCCGAAGTCCTCGCCGAGAAGCGTGAATCCTTCGGCGAAGGACATCACCTGCGTCTTGTCCGCTCCCAGCGCCATCCCCAACTCCTCCACTGCCGCACTTGCACATCTTGCGGCCTCCCACGCCTCGTCGCGAGTTGATGCGCCCACGCAGACGTCGTCCGCGTAGCGCACCACGGAGTGCCCGCGGTCGAAGAGGGCGGCGTCAAGGTCGACGAGGACGAGGTTGCTCAACAGCGGCGATAGGGCACAACCGTGTGCCAACCCGCTGATCGCATGCCTCCCACGCCCGCAGGTGCTGGCCGGGCAGCCCAGGTGAGGGTCGATCAGCGGGTTGACGGCTTCGAGCATGGCGCGGGCGACGACGCGGTCCCGAACCGGGGGGACGTGGAGCAGGCGAGTGCCCCCGGGCGGGCTTGGTGATTGACACTTCGGTCAGCGGCTGCGGGCAGTAGGTGCCGGCAGCCAGTTGTCGCTCCAAGCGGGTGGGCTGCCAGTCGATGCGCTCCTGGAAACGTGTCACGCAAGTGCCGGGACGCCGTCGGCGAGATCGTTCGCGAGGACCTCGGTCCCAGCCCGCCGAAGGGATGCCATATCGAAGGCGTGGGTCATGGGCTGACCGCTTTTCTCGAGCGCCGTCGCGGCGTGCTTCTAGGCGGACCGCCGGGAGCGGTCTGATCGTGGGCACCGCAGCTCCGCGACGCCTAGCCCCTTCGCGCGCATCGACCCGAGCCCCGCGTATGCCGCGTAGTTGAGCAGCGGACCGGCC
>JAKPKY010000036.1 GCA_029553505.1 Planctomycetota bacterium | reverse complement strand
TGGGAGGGTTTCGGGCTGGCCGCGGCCGAGGCGATGGCGGCCCGGTTGCCGGTGGTCGCGACCGCCGTTGCCGGACTGACGGAAGTCGTCGAGCCGGAGCGGACCGGACTGCTTGTTCCGTGCGACGATCCCGCCGCACTGGCGGGCGCTATCGCCCGCCTGGCCGGCCAGGTGGACCTCCGCCGGGCCATGGGCCAGGCAGGGCGGGCGCGAGTGGAAGACCTGTTCCGCATCGAAGACTGCGTCGCTCGGCATGAGCGTTTGTACGAGGACCTGGCCCGGTGACGTGCAGAAGCGCGGCACGTCGTCGGACGGCCTCGCGTCGGGCATCGTCGGTTGACATGGCTTGCGGCGCGGCGATAATGCCCGCTTTCGCAAGCGAGACGAAACGCACACGGGGAAGAAGGGTCACAGGACGGCCTCTTTGATCTCTGTGCCCGTCGGGAGGGCGGGTTCTTCGTGGTGGAGTTGTCCGGATGTCGAAAACGAAGATTCAAGAACTGAGCGACCTGGTGCTGGACGGACAGGCCCTGACGCGCGAGCAGGGGCTTGTGCTGGCCCACTGGGACGAGGGCCGGCTGGAGGAACTCCTCGACGGGGCCGACGCCATCCGCCGCCGCCACTTCGGCCGGGCCGTGCGGTTCTGTTCCATCGTTTCCGGCAAGACCGGCGGCTGCAGCGAGGACTGTGCCTGGTGCGCCCAGTCCGGGCGTCACCGCACGCACATCCCGGAACGGACCGTGCGGACGGACCTGGACAAGATCGTCGGCTCGGCCCGGCAGTCGGCGGACAACCGCGCCGCCTGTTTCTGCATCGTCAACTCGGGGCGGCGTCCGACGCAAGCGGACCTGGAGCAGTTGGCTGCGATCCAGGCGCGTCTGGCAGGCGAGGGGCTTGCGCCCGCGTGCGCGTCGCTGGGCGAATTGGACGACGCGACCGCCGCACGCCTGGCCGAACTTGGCGTGCGTCGCTACAACCACAACCTTGAGACCTCGCGCGGATACTACGCGCGGGTCGTCAGCACGCACGGTTATGACGATCGCCTGGCGACGTTGCGGGCAGTGCGAAAGGCCGGCCTGGAGCTGTGCTGCGGGGGGATCTTCGGCCTGGGCGAGCGGTGGGAGGACCGCGTCGATCTGGCGCTGACGCTCCGCGACGAGGTGCGTCCGCACATCGTCCCGCTTAACTTCCTTCACCCGATTGCGGGCACCCGCCTGGCCGACCGGCCGCGCCTGGGCTCGGCCGAGTGCCTCAAGATCATCGCCCTCTTCC
>JAKPKY010000044.1 GCA_029553505.1 Planctomycetota bacterium | reverse complement strand
GCGAGGCGAACGCCCACACCGCCAAGACCTCTTCGGTGTCGTACACACGCGGACGTCCCATCCGCGTCGAGACCGACAGAGGCTTGCCCAGACGTCGGATCTCACGATACAGTCTTGTCCACAGCCTGCCGTCCATGGCATCGCTCCTTTCGACCTGAGAGACCGAAATGAGCATAACCCATACGGGAGGCTGTTTTTATTCACTTGTCAGACTTATGCAAAAAGCTGTGACCTCTGTGGCAAATTTTCGTTCCGTCTTTCGAAGATCGGGGAAATTGTACCCTCGCCGCGCGGGGGTGCAACGGTTCTCCCCGATTTCTCACCGGCCACGCGCGACTTTGCGAAACCGCCCGCATCTGCTACACTGGACGGCTCATTGACGGTCCGCAAGACGGACAGGAGCGTGTTTCGCATGTGGTACAAGCCGTACGGAAAGACGGGCAAGAAGATTTCGGTCATCAGCTTCGGCGGCATGCGGTTCGCCGACCCGAAGGACACCGACGCCAGCGCCGCCGTGGTGCTGCACGGATATCGACAGGGCATCAACTACTTCGACACCGCGCCGTTCTACTGCGGCGACCGGAGCGAGGAGATTTTCGGCTCGGCCGTCAAGCAGATGAAGCCCGGCACGTTCTACCTGTCCACCAAGTGCGGCGTTCCTGACGGCCGGGAGCTGCGCAAGAGCCTGGAGCAGTCGCTCAGGCGGCTGAACGCGGAGAAGATTCACTTCTTCCACATCTGGTGCGTGACGTCGCTGGCCGCCTGGGAGAAGCGCAAGAGCGGCGGCGCGGTGGCGGCCGCCCTCAAGGCCAGGGAAGAAGGACTCATCGAGCACGTCGTGATCTCCTCGCACCTGCCGGGCAACGAGCTGCGCGGCGTGCTGGAGGAAGGATGGTTCGAGGGCGTCACGCTGGGCTACTGCGCGATCAACTTCCCCTACCGCGAGGAGGCGCTCGCCTCGGCCGGGCGCATGAACCTCGGTGTGGTGACGATGAACCCCCTGGCCGGCGGGGTGATTCCGCGGAACGCCGAGCGGATGGCGTTCCTGAAGGGCCCGGAAGACGAGTCGGTGGTCGCCGCCGCCCTGCGGTTCAACATCTCGCACGACGACATCACGTCGGCCCTGGTGGGCTTCAGCAACGTCGAGCAGGTGGACGAGGCCTGCCGCGCGGTGGAGAATTTCCGCCCCTACGAACAGGCCCACCTCGACGCCGTCCGCCGCAACGTCAAGGAATCGTTCAACGACCTGTGCACCGGCTGCGGGTACTGCCTGCCCTGCCCCCAGGGCGTGGACGTTCCCAAGATGATGGACTCGTACAACATGAAGATTCTCATGGGGCAGAACCCCGTGGAGATTCGCAACCGCCTGAAATGGCACTGGAACCTCAAACCGTCCGACGCCAAGGCCTGCTCGCTCTGCGGGGCCTGCGAGGAGCGCTGCACCCAGCACCTGCCCATCCGCGAGCGGATACAGGAAATCATCAAACTGCCCGACGAGACGTAGAACGGATGGAATCGGGTGCCACGCACAACTCTGTTGTGCGTGTTGCCTTTTTGGGAGCACGCATGCCGGAGGCATGCGTGGCACCCCCGCAGATTACTTATGGAGCGTCAGCAGCTTGAGGCCCAGCTCGGGGTCGGGCTCGCGCGCGGCGTCCACACCGAGGATCTCGAACAGGACGACCTCCAGCACGCAGAAGACGCTCGCCCCGCCTCGCGGGCAGCCGACGATCGCCTCGTCGCCCCGGCCGATCCCCGCGTGCAGGTGCAGCTTCGGGCCGGACTCGTCGCGGAAGATCGTCCCCACGCCCGCGATCTCCCGCGCGTCGTCAAACTCGCGGTAGGTCGGCTCGATCGGACCGGTGGGGTTCTTCGGGCCCACCACGACCTTCGCGCGGCGCAGCCCGCCCACGATCACCACCGCGGCGCAGGCGATGTCCTCCTTCGCCGCCAGCGACTCGATCTCGCCGTAGAGGTCCTCCCCCTCGAAGCCCCTGGCCACCACCACGCGCCCCATCCGCCCGATCGAATAGTCCATCGTCCTGTCCTCCGCGCGGTCCCCGGCGTCCGGATTCCGCGAAACGGTTGCCTTTTCCGCCGGTTTTAACTATGAGTGCGTTATCCTGCAAGTCCGGCATGAAAATGCCCTGTTGAAAACATCCGTTTGCGGGATGGGTGGCATGCCCGTACGGGCGTGTTGCTGACTTTGTGAAGAACACGGCTTGCAAGCAAGCCGTGCCACCCAGTTTCCAGGTGCTTTCGACAGGGCAGGATTTTTTTTGAAAAACCCCCCGCTGGGGGAGCGTGCGGAATCATCTTGCGATTTGTGATCCATCTTCTCGCCGTGGGATTGGCGATGTCCCTGGCCCTGCCGGGCGGGGCGTCGCCGGCGCTCGCGCAGGCGTGGCCTGACGTCGATCCCCAGGACCTGCTGGAGCAGTTGACCGACAGCGACGGCGCGGTGGCGGCCCAGGCCGCCCAGCACCTGGGCGACATGCGGATCAAGGACGCCGTCGCGCCGCTGATGGCCGTGCTGCGGAAAGGCCCCGCCTCGGCCCGCGCGCCGGCCGCCCGCGCCCTGGGGCAGATCGGCGACCGTCTTGCGATCGATCCGCTCCTGCAGGCGATTTCCGCCCAGGATGACGCGCTTCGCCTCCAGGCCGTCATCGCCCTCGGACGCCTGGGCGACGCGCGGGCCGCTGACACCCTCGCCCGCTGCCTGCGCGACCGCAAGCCCGCCATCCGATACGCCGCCGCCGAAGCCCTGGGCATAGTGGACGGCGAAACGGGCATCCGGGCCCTGTCCGCCGGAATGAAACGCTACGACGAGGACCTGCAAACGCACCTGCTGGACGCCCTCGGGCAGACCGGCGACGCGCGGGCCCTCGACGCCCTGGCGGCCGCCCTGGCCAGCCGCAGCGGCGCGGTCCGCTACGCCGCCGCACAGGCCCTCGGACGGATCGACCACCGCAACAGCCGCGCGGCGCTTGGGAATCTCATCGACGGGCCGGACAGCTCCCTCGCCGTCGTCGCCGTCGAAACCCTCGGCGCCATGAACACGCCCCAGGCCCGCGGCGTGCTGCTGGAGGCGCTGGGCGTCTCGTCCTGGCAGCGCGACGCCCTCGTGGACACCCTCTCCGCCCAATGCGCCGTCTCCGACGTGCCCTCCCTCCTGCAAAAACTCACCGACGGCAACTGGGTCGCCCGCTGCGACGCCGCGCGGGTTCTGGGCGCGGTCGGCAGCAGCCGCGCGACCGACGGACTGCTGAAGGCGATGGACGATCCCCGCCCCGAGGTCGCCGACGCGGCGGCGGAGGCACTCGCGCGCATCGCCGACCCGCGGAGCGTCCCGCCGCTGGTCAAGGCGCTGTCGGCCGAGACGCACTGGAAGCGCCAACGGGCGGCCGTCGCGCTCGGTCACCCCAAGGCGCGAGCCGCGGTCGGGCCGCTCATCGAAATCGTCGCCAAGGACTTCCAGGCCCGGCGGCAGGCGATCGTGTCCCTCGGACGCATCGGCGACCGCCGCGCCCTGCCGACCCTGCTGGACGCCCTGAAGGCGCCCGAGCTTCGGGCGACGGCGGCCGAGGCGCTCGGACAACTCGCGGACGCCCAGGCCGTCAAACCGCTGACCGAGATGCTGAAGGACCCCGACCCGGACGTCCGCGCCGTCACAGCCGTCGCGCTGGGCGCGTGCGGGGGCAAGGCGATGGCCGGAGCGATGCTGGACCTGCTGAACGACCGGGACATCTCCGTTCGCATCGCCGCGATTTCCGCGCTGGGCAAACTCGGCGACGGCGTCGCGGCCGAGCGGGTGGCGGAACTGCTGGCCCATGACGATCCGGCGCTGCACGATGCCGCCTTCGACGCGGTCGTGCGGATGGGCGCGGCGTCGTCCAGGGCCGTCGAAAAACTCGCCGCCCATCCCCAGGCCCGCACCCGCGCGCTGGCGATCCGGGCGTTGGGGCGCATCGGAAAGCAAGGCGCGGCGGCCATCGTCCACGCCCTCGGCGACGAAGACCCCTTCGTCCGCCGGGAAGCCTCCAACGCCATCGAGGCGCTGGGCCCTGTCGCAGCCGACGCCCTGTCCGCCGCCCTGCGCAAGGAAAACGAGACGGTTTCCGCCCAGGCGGCCGAGGCCCTTACCCGCCTGGGCAAGCCCGCCGTCGCGCCCCTGCTCGCAGCCGCCGCCTTGCACAAGCCCGCACTGCTCAGCCAGCAGGCCATGGACGCGCTGGTGTCCATTGGCCCGCAGGCCGTCGAACCGCTGCTGGCCGCCACGCGGGACAAGGATCCCCGCGTCCGCCAGGCGGCCATCCAGGCTTTGCGCCGACTCCGCGACCGGCGGGCAGTCCAGGCGGTCGTCGCCCGGCTCGACGACGACAACCGCGAAGTGCGCCTCGATGCCGTCCTGACCCTCGGGCGCCTGCGCGACGCCCGGGCCGTCGGGCCCCTGACAAACCTTCTGCGCTCCAAAGACGCCGACCTCGTCCGCGCGGCGATCAGCGCGCTCGGGCGGACGCGACACGGCGACGCCCTGGAGCCCCTCGTGCGGACGATGCAAGGCAAGGACCGCGACCTGACCCTGTCGGCCACCGAGGCCCTGGGGCGGCTGGGAGACCAACGCGCCGTCGCGCCGCTCACCGAGAGGATGCAGGGCAACGACTGGCTGGCGACCCTCTACGCGATCAACGCCCTGGCGCGGATCGCCGATCCGCAGGCGGCGCCGGCGCTGATCGAGGCGATGGACAGCAAGGAGGAGAACGTGCGTCAGGCGGCCGCCGACGCCCTGCTGGCGCTGGGCCCGGACGCCGTGGACCCGCTGCTGGCGGCGCTCCAGACGCACAAGGCGGTTCGCGTCCGCGCCGAGTCCGCCGCCCTGCTGGGCTACCTGGGCGATCCGAAGGCCGTCGACGCCCTGCTCCAGGCCCGCGACAAGGACCCGCAGGCAAAGGTTCGCTCCGCCGCCACGCAGTCCCTGCGACGACTCAAATACAAACCGCCCGCGCAACCCAAACCGTAACCGCCCCTCCGCGTACAAAAAGAAACGGCCAGCGCCGCAGCGCCCGCCGGTTCTTTTTTCCTTCTTCCCGGTTCCCTTGTTCCGGGTTCCTTCTTTCCGGTTACTTCAACGTGCCCTTGATGACGTTCTGGGAGACGTCGGTGATCTCGACGGACTCGACGGATTCGACCATGCGTTCGGCCAGCTTTTCCGCCCGCGCGTCCGACTGGATTTCGAACCGGGCGACGTTGTTGGCGAACTTGCCGTTGATCGACTTGACGCCCTTGACCTTTTCCAGTTCCTTCTTGAGCTTGACGTACTTGGCGAAGTTCTCGACCTTGTCCACCTCGAGGATGACCTCTCCGCGCCCTTCCAGGGCGTCCTGCCAGAAGCGCAGGATGTCGTTCAGCACGGCCGGGCCCAGGCGCTCGCCCATCACCTCCAGGCTCTTCTTGGCGGCCAGTCGGGCGTTCTGGTCGAAGCCGTTGGCCCGTCCGTTCTGGCTGGCCATCAGCGCCGCCGTGTCCGACCGGTAGCACTTGATGTCGCCGTCGGCGCCGTATCCGATGACCTGCAACCCGTGGACGACGTTCGCCCCGGTCGGCGTGGCGTTGGTGCTCCCGGTGATGAAGATCTGCGCCCCGTACCGCTTGGCGATGGCCTGGATCTTCTCCGGCTTGTTCTCGGCGATGGCGGCCGCGATCTCCTTCTTGTCGATCGCGTTGATCTGCTTCTTGTCCACCAGGAGGAACCCGCTCTTGATCAGCAGGTTCTCGATCCGCGTCTGGACGGTGGAGTCTTCCTGCTCCACGCCGCCGATCTTCTCGGTCAGGGAGACCATGATTTTCGGCCGGCCCATCTGCTCCAGCAGGTTGGTCACCACGCCCCAGGTGTCCACGATGCCCTGGACGGAGACGACCGCCTTGCACTTGATCTCGAGGACGTCGTCCTCGGTGGTCCGCTGCGAGAGGATTTCGAGGCTCTGGACGAACCCCGCCGACCGCGCCAGCACGGTGTCCTTGACGAGGACGAAATCCTTCGTCTGGGACTGCGAGTAGATGTACTGCCCCGCGCCCTGCTCGACGGCCTTGCGACGGGCGTCGTTCTTGGCCTCCTCGAGGTCCATGCCCTGCCCGGTCACGGTGACCGTCACGACGTCCTTGCTCTTCGGCGGAGGCACGTTCTGCGCCATCGCCGGGGCGAAGACCGCCGCCAGCACGGCGACAGCAACCAGCAACGCGATCCGATTCCTGCGCATCATGGTCCGTCCTTCCCAAGCTGCGTGCAATCAAGATTGCACGCAGCTAGAACAGGAGAGCAGGAGAAAGGAGACAGGAGAAACGGCGACAAAGAGTCTGGATTGAAAGGGAAATCCGCTCTCCTGTGGTCTACTTTCTCCTCTCTACTTTCTTAAAGACACGATTCAAACATGGCACGCAGCATAGCTGCGCGCCCTCCCCCGGGGCCGCCGGTTTCGTCTGGATTTCCGAGGGACCCGCTACTCGACGACTTCGTGCTGGTCGATCACCTGGTCGTGCACCTCGACGTGACGGTGCGTCTTGATCTCGTCCTTCTTGCAGCCGGCCATCGCCAGCACGCACACCGCGACCGCCGCCATCAGCACGCCGGAAAGCACTTTCTTCAACATGGAATGTCTCCTGTGACAAAAAAGGTCTGGTTTTTCCGCCTGTCCGCGCGGCAAGGCTGCGGCGCGCCCGGATACTCCGGGCGCGCCGTGCCCCGTGCGGTCCGCCGCCCGCCTACCGCAGCGTGATGTTCAGCGAGCGGGTGTAGTGCATCACCATGTTCCACAGCGGACGCAGCTCGATCTCCACGTCGATCTGCACCGTGCCGTCCTCGAGCATCTTCTTGGAGCTGTCGATCACCTGGGCGCCCTGCTGGAACGCCAGCATGGCCGTGCGAATCTCGTCGTTCTGCGTGACGAAATCGTTCACGGAGGTGTTGGAGGTGATCATCAGCCCGTTGATCTGCTCGGCGAGCTTGCGCCGCGCGTCGAGTTCGGCCCCGCGGAAGGCCATCAGCTTGGCCTGTGCGGCGTTGGCGTTTTCGGTGTCGATCGCGGCGTTGCCCGTGGCGCGGAGCTTCTGGTTCATCCACGGCGGGGCCTGCTGCGCGACGGCCAGCACCGTCAGCGCTCCGCCTTCGACGCCCTTGAGGTACTTCTCGGGCGGGATGCCCATGCCCGTTTCCTTGATGAGGTCTTCCTTCGTCTTGACGATCAGTTCCTCAAGCTGGCGAATCTTGACCCGGTCGCCCTTGTAGTGGGTATCGGTCCAGCTCTTGAAGTCCATCAGGACGGTGGCGAGCTTGACCTGCATCTCCACCTCGACGATCAACTCGTCCTCGTGGTAGCGCACGCCGATCTCGCGGGCGCCGCGCAGGAACGTCTCCATGTTGACGTTGATGTCGTCGGACTCGGCCACGAAATCGCGCACCGTGGTGTTCGAGCTGACGACGACGCCCTTGATCCGCTCGGCGAGGCGGCGCATCGCGTCGACGCGGGCGGCGCGTTCGGCCATCAGGCGACCCCGCCCGGTGCAGTGCGCCATCCAGTACGCCCGCGCCCGATCGTTCATGGGCAGGCGACCCGCCTCGACCTTGGTGGCGTCCATCAACTCGCCCTTGTCCTCCAGGTCGTCGCGCATCGCGCCCTGTCCGGTCACCCGGATGATCTTCTCTTTGTTGGTGACGGTGATCTGCTCGAAGTCGTTCGCCTTGAACTTGCTGCCCTTGTAGTAGCGGTTGTGAATCTGTTTGAGCGTCATGACCACGTCCACGAGCGTGACTTCCATCGTCACTTCGCAGGTGCCGTCCTCGTAGTACTTCGGCTTGCCGACTTCGCGCATCCCGCTCAGCCAGGCCCGCATCGCCGTCTCGATCGTGTCCGACTCGGTGACGAAGTCCTGGACGGTCGTCTCCGAGGTGATGCGCAGGCCTCGGATGCGCTCGGCGAGCTTGCGCATGCCGTCCACGCGGGCGGCCCGCAGGGCCAGCAGCTTGTTCTGCGCCTTCTTCTGCTCGCTCAGGGCGTCCGCCCGCGCCACGCACGCGACGATCGCCAGGATCCCCACGCACACCATGCCCTTGCACAAAGTTCTCATTCCGGCTCTCCTTCTAGGGGTTTTCCGTGTCCCCCGCCATTCCGCGCTACGGGCGCGGGGCGGGGAGGCTTTTTCGTGCCTTCCGACGGAACCGCCCGTCGGCGTCATTCACCTGTGGATTCTTTCTTCACCCGCTGGTTCGCCTCGATGTATTTCTTGTTCACCTTCAGCGCCAGCGCCTTCTGGTAATATTCGCCCGCCTCGTTCAGCCGCCCGAGCGCCTCGCACATCACCCCGGCGTTGAACATCGCGCCATGGTCGTCGCCGTGGTCGCGGATCGCCTGCTCGTACAGCTTCAGCGCATCGGCGAATGCCTTTGTCTCGGCAAATTGGTTCCCGTCCTTGACCGTTTCGCTCTTTCCCTTCTCGAGTTTCACCTCGAAAACCACGTCGTGCGGACTCACCTTCGACAGGAACACCTCCACGCACTGCTCGATCAGCTTCCGCAGCACCTGCTCGCTGGGCGGCAGGTCGCTTCCGCCAAAGCCCAGCATTTTCCCGATCTTCGCCCCGCCGGACTTCTTGCTGTCCGACTCGGAATCGTACTCGCGGGTGACCTGCACGGCCGCCAGCGTCTTGCCCGTCGTCACGTCGTCCATGACGAAGCTGACAGCCGCCATGCAATAACGTTTGGTGTAAGTTACGGTTTTTGTGGTCCGGCGCAGCGGGTCGAAGGCGGTGCGGGTGGCCTGCTCGTCGCGGTGCACCACGCTCACGTTGCCCCAGATCATCGCCTGCACGTCGGCGATCTTGCCCATTTTCATGGCCGAGGCGCTGTCGGAGATGGCCATCTGGAGCTGCTGCTCGCCCAGGATTTCCTTGAGGCGCTTGCGCTCGTACAGCTGGTAGCGGTTGTATTTTTTGTTGTAGGCATCCAGGGCCGAGGTCAGGCAGTCGGCGGCGATTTCGCCCCACTGGCGTTCCTCGGCCGTCTTGGCGCCGAACTCGGCCACCGCGACCCGGCGGATTTTTTCCGGGATCTGGAACTCGGCCGGTCGCTGGTAGCTGATCTGGATTCCTTTGCCGGACTCCCCGCAGCCGGTCAGAAACGCCAGGACGACCGGGGAGACAAAGACGAAGCAAAAGCGACCAGGCAGTTTCATACGCATTACCTCCTGCCTCAAGTGACGGGTCAGGGACGTGATTTCGGGGAACGGTCCTGCCTTTTCCTGTAACAAACGACATATTCTAAGCCTAGGGGAAGGAGGAAAGTCAAGGAATCGCCGGAAAAATCCTTGGCCGCCCGGCGATCACCGCCGCTCTCCTCTGTCGGCAACCGCGAGCGATCGCCGGCAGAAAAGGCGTTCCGTTCCGTCTGACGCGGGGAAGTTCCGCCCGTGGAGGCATTTTCGCGCTAATTTCATGTTGACACGCGAGCAAGGAATGTCATAATGCGCGACTCTTTACCCAGTGGCACAGGCAATCGCAGGTGAAACGAACATGAAGACGTACATGGCCAAACAAGGCGAGGTGGGCGGTAAGTGGCTCCTGGTCGACCTGACCGACAAGGTTCTCGGCCGGGCCGCCGTCCGCATCGCCCGGATCCTCATGGGAAAACATCGCCCCGAATACACCCCGCACGTGGACACGGGCGACTTCGTGGTGGTGATCAACGCCGCCAAGCTCAAGCTGACGGGCTACGCCAAGCAGGCGCAGCGGGAGTATCACAGCTACAGCCGGCACCCCGGCGGACTCAAGGTCACTCCCCTCGCGGAGATGATGAAAAAGAGCCCCGAGACCGTCGTCTCCGAGGCGGTCCGCCGGATGCTTCCGAAAACCAAGCTCGGCGACGCGATGCTCAAGAAGCTGAAGGTCTATGCCGGCGCGGAACACCCGCACCAGGCCCAGCAGCCCGAAACCATCGAAATCTAGGTCCAACGCAGGAATCCGTACTCATGGCAGACGAGAACGTTCAAACGCAAGCGGAACAGACCCCCCCGGTCGCCGGTGAAAAGTTCATCTGGGGCACGGGACGCCGCAAGAAGTCCATCGCCCGCGTCCGCATTCGCCCCGGGACCGGGAAATTCCAGATCAACCAGCGCGAGGTGGACGACTACCTCAAGCACGCCCGGGACCGCGCGACCGTCCGAGCGCCGCTGACCGCGGCGAAGATCACCACCGCATGGGACATCTTCGTCAACGTCCACGGCGGCGGAATGACCGGACAGGCCGGCGCCGTCTCGCTCGGACTGGCCCGCGCGATCTCCAAGGCCATGCCCGAGGTCGAGTCCGCCCTGCGCGACCAGGGACTCCTCACCCGCGACGCGAGAATGAAGGAACGCAAGAAGTACGGGCAGAAGGGCGCCCGCCGACGCTTCCAGTTCTCCAAGCGCTGACCGCGCCGTCTCCGACGCTTCCCAAGCCCCGGCGCCTCGCGGCGCTGGGGCTTTCTTTATGGAAGAATGGGACTGGAAAACACAGGGACTCGGGACTCGGGAACAGGGAATCGGGAAGAAGGCAATAGTCAGCAGGCAATAGGCAATAGTTGTGCCTCGGGCTCTTACCGAGCCGCGACCGTCAGGGAGCGGTCGCCGTGAGCCGCGAAAACCGAGAACTTCGATTGCCACCTGCCAATTGCCTATTGCCTCCTGCCTTCGCACTATGGTTAATGAGATTTTGGACCAGGGAGAGTTTCAACATGGGAAACGCTAAAACGAAAATCCGCGTCATCCTCGTCGGCGGAAGCGGGTACGCGGGCTTCGAGGCCATCCGCTGGCTGATCCGACATCCCGGCGCGGAACTGATCGGCGTCTACGGGCCCGAGAGCGAACTGGGGCCGATGGAAGACTTCTACCCCCTGCTCAGCAAGCAGGTCCGCTTCGCCCAGGAGCTGTTCGAGCCGGCGAAGCTCGCCTCGCTCGGCGCGGACGTGGCCTTCCTCTGCGTGCCCCACAAGGTCGCCATGAGCTACGCCCCGCGCCTGCTCGACGCGGGCATCCGCGTGATCGACTGGTCGGCCGACTATCGCCTGAGCGACCCGGCCGTCTATGAAAAATGGTACTGCCCGCACGAAGACCTCGACGGGCTGAAGGAGGCGGTCTACGGCCTGCCGGAATATTACGCGGAGAAGATCCGCACCGCGCGCCTGATCGCCAACCCCGGCTGTTACCCCACGTGCACCGCGCTGCCGCTGGCGCCGGTCCTCCGCGCGGGGCTCGTCGAGCCGACGGGGATCGTCGTCAACGCCATCAGCGGCGTCAGCGGCGCGGGGCGCAAGCCGACGCTGTCCAACCACTACCCCGAGCGGAACGAGAACTTCGAGCCCTACGGCGTGGGCAATCACCGCCACATGCCCGAGATGGAGCAGGTGCTCAGCGACGTGGCGGGCAAGGACGTGGAACTGCTGTTCCAGCCGCACCTGTGCCCGATGGACCGCGGCATGCTGTGCAGCATCTACGCGCGCCCGGCGAAGAACGCGACCACCGACGACCTGCTGGACTGCCTGGAAGCGGCGTACAAGGACGCCCCGTTCGTCCGCGTCCGCCGGAAGGTGCTGCCCGCGACGAAGTACGTCGCCTACACGAACTTCTGCGACGTGACCGCCCGCGCCGCCAAGGGACGCGTCCTGCTGTTCAGCGCGCTGGACAACCTCGTCAAGGGCGCCTCCGGGCAGGCCATCCAGAACATGAACATCATGTTCGACCTGCCGCAGGAGACGGGGCTGTACTGATTTCGGATTGCGGATTGCTTGCCCTGAGCGAAGTCGAAGGGCGGATTGAAGAAGGCAGGGCCGAACGGAATCTTTGTCCGGACAGGCGACGCGGTTTTTCTGAAGTCTCTGAAAAATCCCGTGCATCCTGTTCATCCCTGCCTGCCTTTTGGGAGTCGGACATGAGCGTGATTCGTCACATTACGTTGCCGGCGGGGTTCGTTGCCGCCGGCGTCAAGTGCGGAATCAAGGCGTCGGGCAAGCACGACCTGGCGATCGTCGCGTGCGAGAAGGACGCGGCTGCCGCCGTCGTCCTGACGCGCAACCAGGTTTTCGGCGCGCCCGTCGCCTGGTGCCGCAAGGCGCTTCCGCGCGGGTACGGCCTGCTGCGAGGCATGGTGATCAACTCCGGCTGCTCGAACGTCTGCACGGGCCCGCGCGGGAGGAAGGACGCCGCGACGATGGCCCGGCTGGCGGGCGCGGCGCTCGGCGTCGGGGCGTCAAAAATGCTGGTCGCCTCCACGGGCATCATCGGGCACCCCCTGCCGATGGCGAAGATCCGCGCGGGCATCGCTGCGGCCGCGGCGCAGCTCGGAACCGGCCACGATGAAGACACGCTGCTGGCCATCATGACCACGGACACGCGCCCGAAGTCGGCCGTCGTCCAGACGCGCATCGGCGGGAAGCTCGTCACCGTCGCGGGCATCGTCAAGGGCTCGGGCATGATCGCCCCGTCCATGGCGACGATGATCGGCGTGCTGACGACCGACGCCGCCGTCGCCCCGGCCGCCCTGCACAAGGCGCTGCGGCAAGCCGTCGCGGGGAGCTTCAACGCCATCACCGTCGACAGCGACACGTCCACGTCGGACACGGTGGCCGTCTTCGCCAGCGGCGCCGCCGGGAACAGGACGCTCGCCGCAGGCTCCGCCGACTACCGGAAGTTCGCCGCCGCGCTGGCCGAGGTGTGCGGGGAACTCGCCCGCGCGGTCGTCGCCGACGGCGAAGGCGCGACCAAGCTCGTGCGCATCGCCGTTCGCGGCGCGCGGTCCGACAACGAAGCGGAGATCGCCGCCAAGAGCGTGGCGAACTCCCCGCTGTTCAAGTGCGCGGTGCACGGCGGCGACCCGAA
>JAKPKY010000032.1 GCA_029553505.1 Planctomycetota bacterium | reverse complement strand
GAACGGGAACGAGACGCTCCTGGACGACTGGCGCAAGCTCCAGACGTCCGACCACTTCTATTACATGTGCACCAAGTGGTTCGCCGACGGCGACGTGCACAAGTACTTCAACCCGTACGAGTCGCCCTACGACGCGTACATCAACTACATGAACATCCTGGACAACGTCCGCAACCGGGCGGCGACGGCCTGAGCCGACGGGCGGGAACGCCCCGTTCCCGCGCCGATGCCGCGAGCCTATAATCAAACGGAAGACCCCCGTCGCGGAGCCACGCATGAGCCGACAGAGCAAGGACAGCCCCCTGCCGCCGCCGATCGTCGCCGCGGGCGGCGAGGGCGAGCTCGAATCGCTGCTGGGCAGGGAATGGCTGATCGCCAACCGCCTGGGCGCATATGCTTCCTCGTCGGCGGCCGGGTGCAACACGCGCCGCTACCACGGTCTGCTCGTCGCCGCGACGAAACCGCCCGTCGGGCGCGTGGCCGCCCTGTCCACCGTCATGGAGGTCCTGTCCCTCGACGACGCGGACTACGCGCTGGCGACCAACGAGTTCGCCGGCACGTTCAGCCCGCGCGGGGTGGTCCATCTCGCAGAGTTCCGCAACGACGCGGCGCCGACGTTCGTCTTCCGCTGCGGGTCGGCGACGCTCACCAAGGAAATCCTGCTGGCGGACCGCGCCAACGCCGTCGCGGTGCGCTACACGCTGCGCGGCGCGTCGGGCACGCTGCGGGTGCGCCCGTTCGCGGCGCTGCGCGACTACCACCACCTCCGCCAAGCCGACGGCGGCGGGCAGATGACCTTCGAGGTGCGCGACGGCGCGGTGGCCGTCCAGGACCGCGCAGCCGGCGGCGAGCCGCTGCTCTGCGCCGCCACCGACGCCGAATTCCAGCCGGACCCGCAGTGGTGGTACCGCTTCCTCTACCGCGCGGACATCCTGCGCGGGCAGGACGGCATCGAGGACCTCTACTCGCCCGGGCAGTTCGTCTACCGCCTGTCCGACGGACAGACGTGCCAGTTCAACGCCTCGCTGGGCCCGCCGGTGCGGATCGGCTTCCAGACGACGCTGGAGTCGCGCCGCCGTCGCCTGGAGGAGTTGTCGGCCTCGGTCGCCGGCTGGGGCGACGAGACCGCCCGCCGGCTGGCCGCTGCCTCCGACGCGCTCGTCGTCCAGAGGAATTTCCCCGGAAACAAGTCCTCCGCCACCATCCTGGCCGGGTATCACTGGTTCGCCGACTGGGGGCGGGACACGTTCGTCGCCCTGCCGGGGCTGCTGCTGGCGACCGGGCGGTTCGACCAGGCCCGCGAGGTCTTCCGCACCTTCACCGCCGCCCTGTCCGAGGGCATGCTGCCCAACCGGTTCGACGACTACACGTCGGCCGCCCACTACAACAGCATCGACGCGTCGCTGTGGTTCGTCATCGCGGCGGAACGCTACCTCGCCGCCACCGGCGACACGCGCTTCTGGCGCGACGAGTTGCTGCCGGCAGCCCACGCCGTGCTGACCGCCTACCGCGAGGGCACGCGGTTCGACATCCACGCCGACGCCGACGGGCTCCTGCTCGGCGGCTCGCACCAGACGCAACTGACCTGGATGGACGCCAAGCTCGGCGACGAGGTCGTCACGCCGCGCCACGGAAAGGCCGTCGAGGTCAACGCCCTCTGGCACAGCGCGCACCGGATCCTCGCCGAGCGCTGCCGGGGCGTGGACGACCGCCTGGCCGAGCACTACGCCCAGCTCGCCGAGACGATCGCGCCGGCGTTCGTGCGCGTGTTCTGGGACGAGCCCCGCGGCTGCCTGTACGACTGCGTGGGCCCGCAGGGCCCGGATGGGTCGGTGCGGCCGAACCAGATCTTCGCCGTCTCGCTGCCCCACAGCCCGCTGTCGGAGGCGCAGCAGCAGGCCGTCGTGGCGACCGTCGCGCGCGAGCTGCTCACGCCGGTCGGGCTGCGCTCGCTTTCGCCCAACGACGGGCGGTACCGCCGCCGCTACGGCGGAAGCTGGGAATCGCGCGACCGCGCCTACCACCAGGGCACGGTCTGGGGCTGGCTGATCGGGGCGTTCCTCGAGGCGCACCTGAAGACCGCCGGCAACCGCCCGCTGGCCGTCGCGCAGGCCAAGGAATACCTCGCCGCGTTCGACGACCACCTGCGCCAGGCCGGGCTGGGCTTCGTCAGCGAGATCTTCGACGGCGACCCGCCCCACGCCCCTCGCGGCTGCATCTGCCAGGCCTGGTCCATCGCCGAAGTCCTCCGCGCCAAACAACTCGTCGCCCAGGCGGAGAAGACGTAGCCCGTAGCCGGTAGTCAGTAGCCGGGAGCGTTCCGGGCGTCTCTTACTGAGCCACGACCGTAAGGGAGTGGTCGCCGAACGCCGTCGGGAAAAGGGATTGGGGACTTGGGAGCGATTGCCCATTGCCAATTGCCCAATTCCTAATGACCAATGCCCATTAGGGAATCCGAAACTCAAAGGCAATAGTTCGCAGGTCGTAGGTCGAAGATCAAAGGTGGTCGGGCGCGGGGCGCGCTGCCTTTTCTTCGCGCGAAATCTCATCCCCGACGGGAATTCTGAACTATTTTTTCACCCGCTCCAGCCGCGGGTCGCGCTGTCGTCCGAGCGGTTTTCGCGCGGCAGAAGGGCAGCGCACCGCCGAGCGCGCCGGGAAGTATGGGGGCGCGTTGCGCGCCCGGAAGAAGAAGGAACACGGAACTGGGGAACAAAGGAACACGGAATTACGGCGCGATCGCGCGTTTTCTTCCCGGGTTCCTCAGTTCCTTGTTCCTGGATACGAAAATGAGAAAACCCCCGCACAAAGCGCGACGCTTCTGGGAAAGACCCGGGGCCAAACGGGCAGCCCCGGGCAGTATTGGGCAGTTGCGGGCAGGCGCAGGGGTGAATAACCCATGATATCACAAACATTTATGGCGTTTCGGAAGACATTTTCACTGCTGCGCGGCGGCTTTTCGCGCCGGATCGTGGTGATTTGCGCCGGACGCGCAGCCGTGCTGGCCGGCGCGGGCGCGACAGGATTCTGGTCATCACGCGGGAGCGGGATTATGATGGCCGGCATGACTCGGTCGATGGCGGCATGGTGGGTGGTGCTGGCGACGGCTGCGGGCGCCGCGGCGCAGGAGATCGACGTGTCGCTCGCGCCGGCGGCTGGGCAGGAGGTTTCCTCGCCCTACCGCGCGGCCGCGCTGGTCATCGACAACCGCTCGGACGCGGAGATCACGAGCGTCCGGCTGCGCTGGGCCGAGGGCGGGCCGACGTTCCTGCATCGCCTGCGGGTCGCGCCGCACACGCGGCAGGAGTTGCGAGTGCTGCTGCCGGCGGTGTCCGTCGCGCAGGAGTATCGCGTGGCGCTCGCGATGGAGAGCGAGGGCGTCGCGGAGCGGGCATGCGTCGTCCACTGGCCGGCGGAGTCGCTGAACCTGGACGCGATGATCGACGCGGAGCTGTGCGGGCGGTGGGAGTTTTCGCAGCCGCCCTGGCCGGCGTCGCTGCTGCGGAACGTGCTGCTGGCGGGCCTGGCGTGTGCGGCCGCGCTGGCCGGGGCGCTGCTGATCCGCCGCAGGCTCGCGCGGGCGGCGGCGCTGCTTGCGGGTTCGGCGGCACTGACGGGCGCGGCGCTGCTGGTGCTGCGGGCCGAGCCGATCGTCGTGCTGCCGGACACGTCCGACCCGTCGGTGCTGGCCGTCGCCTGCCGGCGGACGACCACGTGGACGGGCCCGGCCGACCTCGCGCTCGTCTACCCGAGCCTGCGCGACCTGCGGGACAACGAGACCGTCGTGGACGTCGGGCGGGAAATCCGCGTGCCGATGAAACCGATGGACGTGCGCGTATTCAGAAAGACCGGAACACGGAACAAGGAACCGGGAACACGGAATGTCGGCAAGATCGCGCGTTTTCTTCTCCGGGTTCCGAGTTCCTTAGTTCCGGGATACGGAGAGAGAAGGAACACGGAACAAGGGAACCCGGTCTTTCAACTCTCGGATTCCGGGTCTTCTTCCGGGGCCTTGGCGCGTCGGCCGGCTTCGGACCAGGCGTCGACGTACGGCGTGGGCTCGTGGCGGAGGTCGCGCTGGATCGTGCGCATTCGCCGGCCCAGGTGCCGCGCGAGCACCCAGCCCAGCAGCACGACGGCCAGCCCCAGCAGCACCATGCTCACGTACGCCAGGCGCACGAGCCCGTCGCGCGTGGGCTCGTCGGTCTCGTCGGCGGCGCGGCCGGTGGCCAGCACGATCATCACGCCCAGCGCGACGATGATGACGGACAGCCCCGCCACCGTCACGACGAAGCTGGCGGTTCGCAGGCCTCTGGCCGGGCGGTCTATGTCCATGGGGCGTTCTCCCGGGGGTTGAAATGCTCGGCCTGGTCGAATTCCCGCAGCAGTTCGAGTCCTCGCGTCGAGGCCTTCTTCGGCACGACGACGCGGACGACGACGTACTGGTCGCCGCGCGGCGCGCTGGCGCGGGCGACGCCCTTGCCCCGCAGGCGCAGGCGCGTGGGCCCGCTGGTTCCGGGCGGCACGGAGAGCGTGGTCATGCCGTCGATCGTCGGCACGTCGATCTTGGCGCCGGCGGCGGCCTCGGCAGGGCTGACCGGCAGGTCCACGTAGATGTCGTCGCCCTCGCGGCGAAAGTAAGGATGCTCGCGAATGTGCGTGACAATGTACAGGTCGCCGCTACCGCCCGGGCCGATGCCGCCCTTGCCGCGGATGCGCACGCGCGAGCCGTCCTTCACGCCGGGCGGAATCTTGACGTGGAGGGTCTCGCTCCGGCCGGGCTGGTCCTCGCGCTGGAGTCGCAGCGCGGTGGTGGTTCCGCGGACGGCGTCGAGGAAGTCGAGCGTGAGATGGTGCTCGACGTCGCCGCCGCGTTGCGCGGGTCCGCGCCGGCGGGCGCGTCCGGGGCGGCCGCCGCCGAGCGACTCGAGAATCTCGTCGAGGCTCATGCCCATGAATCCGCCCCGGCCGCCGCCGAAGAAGTCGGCGAAGTCGAACCCGCCGCCCGTGTCCGTCCAGGTGTATGTCCGCGCCCCGCCGGGGCCCGCGCCGCCCTGCGCCTCGAACGCCGCGTGCCCGAACTGGTCGTACGTCTTGCGCTTCTGGGCGTCGGAGAGCACCTCGTACGCCTCGGTGGCCTCCTTGAACTTCGCCGGCGCGTCCGCCGCCTTGTTCACGTCCGGGTGGTATTTGCGGGCGAGCTTGCGGTACGCGGCCTTGACCTGGTCCGCCGTGGCGTCGCGACGGACGCCCAGCACGTCGTAATAATCCCTCTTGGCCATGCAGACATTTTATCTGGCGCGCGGGGGAATTGGCAACGCCCGCTGACGGCGCGGCAGGCTGTTCTTCGGCCTTCGCCTTTTGCCCGCTCAGTGCGCGACGACCTTGGAGATGCTGAAGATCGGCAGCAGCAGCGAGATGGCGATCCCGCCGACCAGCAGGCCCATGATGATGATCATGAGCGGCTCGATCATCTGCGTGACGGTCTTGACGCCGTTCTTGAGGTCTTCCTCGCAGAAGTTGGCCACGCGGTTGAGGACCATCCCGAGGCGTCCGGTCTTCTCGCCGGCGGAGACCATCTGCGAGATGGTCCGCGGCACGTGCTTGTCGGCGAAGAGCGGGTCGGCCAGCGTGCTGCCTTCCTTGACGCTCCCGGCGAGGTCGGTCCAGACCTTGGCGTAGTAGTGGTTGCCCGCCACCTGGGCGGTGATGTCCAGTCCGTCGAGGATGTCCACGCCGCTGGCGACCATGGTGGCCAGCGTCCGCAGCGACCGCGCCAGGTACGCCTTGCGGTACATCGGCCCGATGATGGGGAGGCTGATGCGGATCTTGTCCACCATCATGCGTCCCGACGGCGTGCGGAGGTAGTACACCAGCGCGGCGATTCCGCCCGCCAGTCCGACGATCAGGAACGGCCAGTAGCCGACAATGCCCTTGCTCATCGCCAGCAGGAACCGCGTGGGCGCCGGAAGCGTGGCGCCCTTGGTGGAGTAGATTTTCTCGAAGCGCGGCAGCACGAACGCCAGCAGCGCCACGACGGTGATCACGCAGAAGCTCAGCATGAACGCGGGATAGGTCATCGCGCCCTTGATGCGCTTGCGGGTCTCGCGCTCCTGCTCGAGGTACTCGCTGACGCGGACGAGCATCTGCCCCATCATGCCCGACGCCTCGGACGCGCGCATCATCGCCACGAACAGCCTCCCGAAGATCTTCGGGTGCCGCTCGAGGGCGGTGGAGAACTCCATGCCGCCTTTGACCTGGTCGCAGATGTCGGCGATGATCTCGCGCAGGCCGGGGTGGTCCGTCTGGTCGGCGATCGCGTCCAGCGCCTCGGGCAGCGGGACGCCCGTCTCCACCATCACCGACAGTTGCGTGGCAAAGTAGATCACGTCGTCGCGCTTGACCTTCTTGCTTCCGCCCGTGGCGGCGACGGCATGGTCCGCAGACGATTCCTCGCGGATGGACACGACGATCTTGCCCTCGCCGCGCAGCATCCGGGTGGCCTCGTCGGCGCTGGCGGCCGTCAGCGCCCCGCTCGCGGCCGCCCCGGAAAACTCTCTCGCCTGGTAGATGAATTTCGGCATTGTGACGTCTCTCCGCCCTTACCCCGCCGTGGCGCGGAAAATCTCCTCGACCGTGGTGATGCCCGCCTTGACCTTGCCCATTCCGTCCTCGCGGAGGGTGGTCATTCCCGCCTCCGCCGCCATGGCGCGCAGCTCGTTGATGTTCGGCGCGGCGGTGATCTTGTCGCGCATGGCGTCGTCGGGGATCAGCAGCTCGTAGATGCCGATGCGCCCGCTGTAGCCGGAGTTGCGGCACTTGGGGCATCCGGCGCCGTGGTAGAACGTCTCGACCTCGCCGGCGACGCGTTCCACCGCCCTCCGCACGCTGACGGGCGGATCGTACGGCTCCTTGCAGTGGGTGCAGATCTTCCGCACCAGGCGCTGCGCCAGCACGCCCTGGAGCGACGCGGCGATCAGGTACGGTTCGATGCCGACGTTCACCAGGCGCGTCACGGCGCTGGGAGCGTCGTTGGTGTGCAACGTGCTGAGCACCAGGTGCCCCGTCAGCGCCGCCTGCACCGCGATCCGCCCGGTGTCCTGGTCACGGATTTCGCCGACCATGATGATGTCCGGGTCCTGGCGCAGCAGGCTCCGCAGCGCCCCGGCGAACGTGAAGCCCACCTTCTCGCTCACCTGGAACTGGTTGACCCACGGCAGGTTGAACTCGATGGGGTCCTCGACGGTGCAGATGTTCACGTCGTCGGTGTTCAGCTCGCGCATCACGCCGTAGAGGGTGGTGCTCTTTCCGCTGCCCGTCGGGCCCGTCACCAGCACGATGCCGTTGGGCGCGGAGATCACCTTCCGCCAATCCTTGAGCGTCTCGTAGGCGAAACCCAGCTTCTCCAGGTTCACCAGCACGTTGCGGTTGTCGATGATGCGGATGACGACCTTCTCTCCGTGCTGCCCGGCGATGGTGCTGACGCGCAGGTCGATGGGGCGCCCGTCCATCAGCACGTGGATTCCGCCGTCCTGGGGCAACCGCCGCTCGGAGATGTCCAGCCCGGCCATGATCTTGATGCGGCTGGACAGCGCCGGAAGCATCTTGAACGGCGGGCGGAGCTTCTCGTACAGCGCCCCGTCCACGCGGTAGCGCACGCGCAGGGCGTTCTCGTCCGGCTCGATGTGGATGTCGCTGGCGCCCTCCTGCACCGCGTGGAAGATCAGGTAGTTGACCAGCTTGATGACCGGCGAGCCTTCCGCCGCCACCTCCAGGTCGGTGATGTCCTCGATCTTGTCCTCGACGAGGGACAGTTGCCCCGCGTCGCCGTCGGAGAAGATGTCGTCGATGACGAACACGTTGGCCGACGGCAGGTGGGTTTCGAGGGTCGCCTTGATGTCCTTGGCGGTGGCGCAGACGACGAGGATCTCGCACCCCGTCAGCCGCCCCACCTCTTCCAGCAGGAAGACGTTCGCCGGCTCGTTGACCGCCAGCGTCAGGCGGTTGCGCACCTTGAACAGCGGAAGCACCGCGTGCTTCTCGAGGAACTCCCGCGGGAGGACGTCGATGACCTTCGGGTCGGCCACCTTCGGCGAGATGCGCGCGAACGGCACCTCGTAGGCCGACGCCAGAGCGGTCATGATCTGCTCCTCGGAGCAGATGTTCAGCTTCTGGAGCACCTCGCCCAGCAACAGGGCGTTTCCGATCTGCTTCTGGTGCGCCAGCGCGTGCTCCAACTGCTCCTCGGTCACCGCGCCCTGCTGGACGAGCAACTGGCCGAGCTGGAGCTTCGTGTTGCTTTCCGGAAGTACCATTTCCCTCTCTCGTTTCTCTTACGTCTGCACTGCCTGGACGGCCCGCGCGGGGTCGTCAAACACCTGGAACGCCGAATCCAGGCGGGTGATCTCGAGAATCTTTCGCACGTTCTCGTCGGGACGGGCGAGCTTCACCTGCCCCATCCGCGATTCCGACAGGCGGTCCTGGAGGTCCAGGAGGAACTCCAGCCCCGCCGAGTCGAGGAACGGCATGGCCTCGAGGTTCAGCACCACGTCGATCACGTCGCGGCTTTCCAGCTGGTGGTCCACCGCCTTGGAGAACGCCTCCAGCGAATCCGCCGTCAGTTCGCCCCGAAGGATCAGCATGACGGAGTGCCCGTAGCTTTCCGCGGTGATGTTCATATCCATCCTTCCTGGAAGAGCCGGGTCGGCAGCGCGGTCCGGGCCGGCTGGCGAAGCTCTTCCATGAATCCCTCGATGTCCATCGCCAGGAACTTCTCCACGAGGTTCGCGTCGAACTGCGTTCCCGCGTGCTTGCGGATTTCCTCGACGACCGTCTCCATCGGCAGCGCCTTGCGATACGTGCGCTCGCTGGTCATCGCGTCGAAGCAGTCCGCCAGGCAGACGATCCGCCCTTCCAACGGCACCTGTTCGGCCAGCAGTCCCTGCGGGTATCCGCGCCCGTCGAGGCGTTCGTGGTGCATCAGCACGCCCGGGATCACCGCCTCGAGCTGGCGGATGCCCTCGAGGATTTTCGCCCCGCGCATGGGATGCAGCTTGATCTGCTCGTATTCCTCGTCGCTGAGGCGGCCCGGCTTGCGGAGGATGGCCTCCGGCACGCCGATCTTCCCGATGTCATGCAGAAGCCCCGCCAGATAGATCGTCTCGACCCGCGCCGCCGGCAGCCCGCAGGACTGGGCCAGCCGCCGCGAGATCATCGCCACCCGCTGCGAATGCCCGCACGTGTACGGGTCCTTGGCGTCGATGGACGACGTCAGGGCGTACAACACGCCCATCAGCAGATCCTGGAGGTCCGCGTACAGGCGGTGGTTGGCCAGGAACACGGCCGTCTGGTTGGCGATCGAGCCGATCAGCTTCAGGTCCACGCTGTCGAAGCCCGTCTGCCCGGGCAGCAAGGCCATCGACTGCTTGTTGATCCCGATCAGCATGCCGATGGGGTGGCGCTCGGCGATCAGCGGCGCGGCGACGAAATCGGCGACGGCCCGCCCCAGCCCGCTGGCCGGGTCGGCGCGGAAGTGGTTCTCCACGATCCCGCGCCCGCTCCGCGCCAGCTTGGGCGCCACGTACGCGCCCGCCAACAGGCGGATCTGCTGCGCGTTCAGGTCGCCCGGACCCGCCACCACGAGCAGTTCCTCCTCGACGGCCGGCGGATGCGGATACACCAGCGCCGCGGCGCAGGAGATGTTCATCACCTCCAGCAGTTCGTCGCAGATGTGGCGGAGGAACTCTTCCGGCCGGCCGGTGACCTTCATCGACCCGCTGATGCCGTACAGGAGGTTCAGTTCCTCGTAGGTCGTCGAGAGGTTGGTGCTGAGGGTGGTCAGTTCGCTCTGTGCGACGGCCGCCGTCTGCTCGGCGTGAATGCCCCACTCCAGGATGCGCTGGAAGTCCTGCAATTCGCCAACACTGTGGCGGCAGGAGACGCGGGCGATCTCGGCCGTCTCGCGGCGGTCGAGACCGAATTCGTCGCACAACCGCTCGACGTGCCCCTCGGCGAGCATCTCGACGACGGGGAAGCACGCGACCGCGGCCCCCAGCAGCCGCCGCCGCTGGTAGATGGGGACGGCCACCGCGCAGCAACCGCATTCCAGGCGGTCCGACACCGTTTCACCGCGTTCCAGCGCCCGTCGCGCCAATTCGCTGCCCCGCGCGGCGCAGGGGGCGCCCGCCAGGCAGACGCGCCGGCAGAACTCGCCGGCCGGGGCGAATCCGCCCACCTCCTGCCCTTCGGCGTCCCAGATGGACAGGCCCAGGCCCAGCACGCCCAGCCGCTCGCGCAGACTGGCGAACGTGCTTTCCATCGCGGCCAGGAAACCATTCGTATGGGTCGAAATCAGACTCATGGTCACTTTCTATTGCGCCTGCGTTCCTTCGTCGTCGGACCCCAGAAGCTCGGTCACCTTCTCCAGCACCTCGCGCGGGCTGAACGGCTTGGCCAGCACCGAGGCGATTCCCGCCGCGATCATCTCGCTCGCCTCGATGTCGAACCCGCGCGCCGTCAGCATGATGGCCGGAATGTCCCGCATCCCCTCGCACTGGCGGATCTGTTTGAGGGCCTCCAGCCCGGTCATGATGGGCATCTGATAGTCCGTGATGATCAGGTCGGGCCTCTCCGAACCGCACAGCTCCAGAGCCTCCTCGCCGTCGACGGCCGTCACGACCTCGTAGCCGGCGTTGCGGAGCTTCATGGAGACCACGTGCAGGATGTGGGCCTCGTCGTCCGCCACCAGGATCTTGCCTTTCACGTCACACCTTCCTTGTTCGTTCGTTGCCGAAAGAACCGTACTTCCGTCCGCTAGTAGTTCTTCAACTATGTTTTTGCAGCATCTCGAACAGGAGAACAGGAGACCGCAGGCTCGATGGCGTTATTCTCCTGTTCAACTGCTCAACTGTTCGCCTGCTCTGTCGTCTTTCCACATGGATTTTGCACTGCAAGATCCATGCGGAAAGACGACTAGACCAGCAGCGGCATCTCGAAACTGAACGTGCTTCCCTTCCCGGACTCGCTCGTGACGGACATCTTTCCGTCGTGCACCGTCTCGACAATGTGCTTGACCAGCGTCAGCCCCAGTCCGGTGCCCTTGGCCAGCTTGTTGTTCGCGCGGACGCGGTAGAACTTGTCGAAGATGTGCGGCAGGTCGTCGGCGGGAATTCCCGCGCCGGTGTCCGACACGTCGCACACGACCACGCCGCGCCGCTCGTCCACGGTCACGCTGACCGTGACCGACCCGTTCTCCGGGGTATACTTGATCGCGTTGGACACCAGGTTCATCACGGCCTGGTAGATCATGTCGTGATCCGCCTCGACCTGGTAATAGACCGGCGCCAGGCGGTCGACGAGCTGGAGGTTCTTCTGCTTCGCCTGCGGGCGCGCCACGTCCAGCACCTGCTTGACGACGCCGGTCAGGCTGATCGGCTCGCGCACGACCTTCACCACGCCCGACTCGATGCGCGAGATGTTCAGGATGTTCTCGATCAGTCGGTGCAGGCGGTCGGTCTCCGACGCGATGATGTCGTAGAACTCGCGCTGCGTCTTCTTGTCCTCGGCCTCGCCGTCGATGAGCATCTCCACGTACGCCTTGATCGACGCCAGCGGCGTCTTGAGCTCGTGCGAGACGTTCGAGACGAAGTCCGTCTTCATCTTCGCGATTTCCTTCTCGCGCGTGATGTCGTGCAGCACCGCCACCACGCCCGAGACCTCCTCGTTGTCCGTCACCACGCAGCTCAGCGTGACGCTGAAGGTCTTGGGCGTGCCCTTCTGGTCGATGCTGTGCTCGACCACCCGGCGGGTGAAGTTCCGCCCGTGGCTGCGCGTCTCGCGCACCAGGCGGACCAGCGTGCCGTCGGAGATGATCCGGTCGATGTTCTTCCGCAGGCTCGACGCCAGGCGGAAGCCCAGCAGCTTCTCCGCCGCCTCGTTGGCGAGAATCAGCTCGTCGAACCGGTTGGTCACCAGCACCGCGTCGGAGATCGAGAAGATGATCGCCTCGGTGTGGTGCTTTTCGGCCGCCGCGATCCGCGACTGGATCTGCAACTCGCGGTTCTCGCCGCGGAGCTGCTCGATCTGCGTTCGGGTGGCCGTCAGGAACTCGTTGAGCGGGCGCGTGATCTGCGCGATCTCGTCGGCGCCGTCGGCCATCACCAGCCCGATCTGCCGGGTGCGGGTCATGTTCTCCAGCTGCGAGGAGACGGTGCGCACGCTCCGCTGCACGCTCCGCCAGAAGGCCAGCAGCACCAGCGCCGTCAGGGCCGCGATCAGCCCCAGCACCAGGTAGCTCAGGCCCGACCGCGGGACGCTGTATCCCTGCATCGCCATCATGGTGGCGTAGTACGCCGCGCTGCCTCCCAGGGAGATCAGCGCGACCGTGGCCAGTCCCAGTCTCTTCGCCGTCGTCACATTCGCCTCCATCCCCGCCGGAGCGGGGCGCGGAGTTTCCGCCCCGTCACTCCGTCTTGGTCAACTTCCGCACGCCCTCGCCCGCCAGCAGCGCGCGGGCGACGACGTCCTGCGGGTCCAGCTTCACCGCGCCGGCGTAGCAGCGCATGGCCTGCGCCTCGTCGCCCGCCTGCGCGTGCGCCCGCCCCAGCAGGCACAGCAGCATTCCGCTTTCGGGGTGGGCGGCGCTGGCCTGCGTCAGGACGCGGATCGACCGCGCCGTCTGCCCGTCCCGCAGCAGCGCGTATCCGAGCACGAGCACGGCCTCCAGGCCGTCCGGCTGGAGCTGCATCGCGTGCTGCGACGCCAGGACCGCGCGCGACATGTCGCCCGTCGCCAGCGCCGCCTTGGCGATCTTCACCCAGATCCCCGGCGAGGCCGGATCCAGCTCCGACGCCTGCCAGTAGGCGTCGCGGGCCTTGTCGTTCTGTCCGGCGGACAGGTAGCTGTCGCCGAGCATCGCGTACAACCAGGCCGGCGCCTTGTAGTCCTTGTGGGTCATCAACTCGCGGAGGGTTTCCGCCGCCGCCTCGTGCTGCCCCGCCTGGTGCTGCGCCTGGGCGAGGTTCTCGTGGTAACGGACGTTGCGGAAGTCCAGGTCCCGCGCCTGCTGGAAATACTTGGCCGCCTGGGCGGGCTCGTCGTTCATCAGGGCGATGCGCCCGGCCAGCTCGAACATCCCGGGATCGTCGGTGGCGGCGCGGACGCGGCTTTCCACCAGCAGCATGGCCATGCGCGGGTTGCCCATGGCGACGTGCACCTCGGCGGCCGCCTTCACCGCGTCGAGGTGTTCGGCGTCCAGCGCCGCGGCGCGGTTGTAGCAGACCAGCGCCTCGGGCAGCCGTCCGGCCTTCTCCTGCGCGACGCCCAGCAGGTAATGCACCTCGGGCGTGTTGGGGCAGGTCCGGGCGATCGTCTCCAACTCGCCGACGGCCTCGTCGTACAGCCCGCGCTCGATATACACCTTCGCCAGGATCGTCCGGGCGGCCGTCAGGTTCGGGTCCAGCGCGACCGCCTGCCGGGCCTTGTCCATCGCCTCGGGAAGCTGCCCGACCTTCAGGTGCTCGCCCGCCACGTTGCACAGCATCTGCGCGCGGGTCTGGTGCCATCGGTCGTAGGCTTCCTTCTTGGCCTCGGGCAGCGGACGGAGCGACTGGCATCCGCCGCTGAAGATCGCAACCACCAGGATTGTCAGCATCCACTTATTCATGATTCAGGCCTCCGTGGGCCAACCGGCGGCAGCTTGCCGGCCTTTCGTAAGTTCCCTAAATTGACAGCCTTGGGCAAAAAAACACCCGCGTCTGGCCGGCGGTCACTTCGCCGGCTGCGACGTCGGGGGCGTCTCGCCTTTCTTTTCATCGATCACAACGCCCTGCTCCTTAATCAGATCCTGGAGCGGAACGGGTTTTTCCGCGCCGAAGGGGTCTTCGATCCGCGGCTCGATGCCGAAGCTTTCGCGGACTTCCGGCTCGACCTTGTCAGCCTCGCGCGGTTTGCCCGGCGGGATGATCCGCTCGACGGGCTTTCCGAGTTCCTGCATGATCATCTGCTGGAGGATGTACTTGGTGGCCGAGTACTGCGACTCGTCGGCCCAGTACGCCTTCTCCGTGAGGCGTTCCTTGAAGCGGATGGCCTCTTCCATGCGCGGTTCGAGCGACAGGACCATGTCGACGTTCCAGAGGGCCTTGTCGCGCCGCCCCGCCGACAGTTCCTGGCGGGCCTTGGTCATGAAGCCCTGGGCCAGGCGTTCGCGCCCGAACCACTGGAGCCCCTTGCGCTGCCCGATGCGGAACCGCTCGACGTCGTCCTTGATCTGCTCGCTGGTGGCCTCGTCGGCCGCCTGGCGGATGACGTGCGGGGTGATGAGGATGATGACTTCCTCGCGGCTGGTGTTGTCCTGCGTCCGCCGGAAGAGCGTGCCGAGGTAGGGAAGGTTCCCCACCAGGGGCACCTGGGCGCGGCCGTTGCTCGTCCGCTCGCGGAAGAGCCCGCCGATGACGATGGTGCGCCCGTCGCGGACCATGACGTTGCTGGTGACCTCGGTGGTCGTCTCGCTGGGCAGCGCGTTCTGCCCGACGGTCTGCACGCTTCCGGAGGAGTCTTCCGGATGGATTTCCATGCGGATGTATCCGTCCCGCGCGATGAACGGACGGACGACCAGGCGCGTGCCGGTTTCGAGGAACTGCACCGTCTGCGAGGCGGTGGTCTCGGTGAAGGTGGTGGTGATGTATCCGTCGCGGTTGCCGATCATCACCTCGCCGCGCTGCTTGTTGACCACGAGCAGCTTGGGGTTCGCCAGCACCGTCACGTCGGTGACGCTCTCCAGCGCGCGGATGAAGATGGAGATCTTCTCGCTGAGGAATCCGAGGGTCATTCCGCCGGCGCCGATGGCGGAGTTGAAGTCCGTGCGGAGCGTCCCGGCCGCCTGCTTGGCGACCGATGCGCTGGTTTCCCCCGGCGTGACGCTCGTCAGGCCGGTGGTCGTGGAGTCGAGGTTCTCGAAGCTCACCCCCGCCAGCGTGTTGAAGTCCACGCCCAGCGCGTTGTCCTCGGTGAGGGTCGCGCGGAGGATCGTCGCCTCGATCAGCACCTGCTGCGGCTTGACGTCCACGTCCTGAAGGATCTTCGCGACGCGCTCGAGGTTCTCCTCGTAATCGCGCACGACGAGCACGTCGTGGCTGGCGTAGCTGACGCCGCCCGCGTCGGTCTTGCTGGTGGTGATGCCCGCCCCGGAAATCGGGGTCAGCGCCACCGTGCCGTCGGTGCTCATGGCCGGCGCGATGAGCTGCTTGGCGTCGTTGGCGGTGACGTAGGCGAGCTGGAACGTGCGCACCGAAAGGACGCGCCGGGCCAGTTTGCGCTCCTTCATCTGCTTGTCGGTCATGACGTAGATGAAGTTGCCCTCTTCCTCGTAGGCGAACCCGCTGGAGCTGAGCACCGCGTCGAGCGCCTCGCGGAACGTCACGCCGTACAGGTCGGCCGTCACCTTCCCGGTCACGTCCTTGGTGGCGATGATGTTCTTGCGGCTCTGCGCGCTGAGTTGCTGGAGCACGCCGCGGAGGTCGGCGTTGCGGTAGTGGATTTCGAACGCGTTGGGGCGCGTCATGCGGACGGCGGATTCCGGCTGGGTCGCCGGCGCCTCGTCCGTCGGGGCAGACGTCACGTCCGGTTGGGTCGCCGCCGGTTCGACCGCCTGCGGGGCCGGTTCCTCCCCGTTGACGACCTCTTGCCCCCTCGCCCCGCCGGGCATGGCGAGAATCCACAGGACCCCGCATCCGGCTAGAAAGAGCCTGGTCAACCGCGTAAGGTACAACATAGCTGGCACTCCTCTCTGGCCGCTTCCTTGAGCGACCGTCGTATTCATTTGCCCATGGGGCGCCTCAGTCGGCGCCGGTACCGCACCCAATGCCCTCAGGAACTCCCGCAAACCCAACGCGCCTCATTGCAGGGTTCGTTCGAATTCCTCAGTTCTTCATCGTCAGGCGAATCTGCACGCCCGATTTCTCCACGACACACCAACTCGCCCCGATCTCCGCCACGCGGAACCCGTTGACCCACTCGCCAACACGCAGCACGCGGTCGTTGACCAGGGCCGTCGGGGTCGAACCGAGCATCGTGCTCTGGAGGTTCAGCGCCCGCGCCTGGGCGTGAACCGCCTGCACTTCCTGCTCGCGCTGAGCGGCCTGCTGCTCGGCGTCGCTGGGCTTGTCGTTAACCTTCTCGGTCGAGACGATCACGGCCGTCGGCGTGTAGTATTCGCTGTTCGGGTGGAACAGGTCGCGCCGGAAATCCCGGGGCAGGTCCTGGATGTATTTCCGGCGGTCGGCGTCACGGCGCCCGGTTTGCCTTGCCTCGGCGACCGGAGGGGCCGAAACCGCCACGGAAGCCGTCGGCGCGGGCGACGCCGCCGGCGCGATCGCCGCCGACGCGTTGGCCGGGGCGCCGGGGCGGATCAGCAGCCGTCCGCCCACGATCCCGGCGACGATCACCAGCGCGCCGAGGATCGCGGTCTTCTTCTTGTCACGCTTCAGTTCGGCCGCGAACTTCCGCTTCCAGTCCGGAACGTTTGTCGTGGGTTTATTCATCGTCACGGCTCAACTTTCGGTGAAATAGATGTTCAGGCGAAGTTCGACATCCACTTCCCCGTCCTTTTTGGGATCGTTCTTGACTCGTATCCGCTGCACGCGGGTCAACCGCTCCATCTTCTCCAGCCCCTGGAGGAACTGCGCCATCGACGGGTACGGACCGTCGAACTTCATGATGATCGGCAGCGTGTGATACAGTTCCTCGCGGGTGGGGTTTCCCGGCTCGATGACCTGGTTGGACAGGCTCCGGTCGCTGATCTGGGTGCTGATTTCGCGGAGGAACTGCCCGAGCTCCTTCTGCTTGGGGAGCCTGCGCTGCCAGTTGACGTAGCGGTTTCGCAACTCCTGGACCTGGTTGCGGATTTCGGGGACGACGGTCGCCCGTTGGAGGTCCATCTTGATGGCTTCTTCCTGGGCGACGACCTCGCCCCGCAATTCGTTGAGCTTGCGGGACTGGGGCACGTAGACGAACGCCGCCGCCGCGCCCATGGCGACCAGCACGCCCAGGACCACCCACGTGTCTTTCGCGATCATTTTCATGTCACCGATCCATCCGTTTCCGCGCGCCGTTTCAGCGCACCACGTAGCAGCTCACCTGGAATTCGCGGGCCGTCCGCTCGCGGACCGTGGTGTTCCGCGCGTAGCCCATGTTGACGTCCTCGAACAACGGGCTGGCCGAAAGCTGCCCGATGAAATTCGCCACGTCCACGTCGGTCGGCGCGATTCCGTTGATCTGGAGGCGGACGCGCTTGACCGTTCGCGTCTTGCTGCCTCGCGCCGAACCGGCGGCGACCGCCCGCGACGAGTTGTTCCGCGTGTCGGCGCCCTCCACGGGAACCTGCACTTCCATCGTCTCGAGGTTCAGGTCCGTCAGCGCCATCGACTCCGGAAGGATGCGATGGAGCGCCGCCAGAACATCGAGGGCGTCGGCCCGGCTGCCCAGGTCGTCGTCGATCCGCTTCATGATCATCATCTCGGCGAGCTGCTTCTCGAGCTCGTTGCGCTCCGTCAACTGCTGGCGGGTGTTGGCGGCGCGCTCGGCGAGCATGGCGACCTCGCCCCGGGCCTTGCTGATGCGCCCCTGGCGCACGTAGCCCAGCAGCACCAGCGCCGCGGCGCAGACCGCCAGCAGGTGCACCTGGCGGAGCAGACGCGCCCGCCGCGCCCGTTGCAGGCGGATTCGCTCAGGCAGAAAGTCGATGTTCTCCATGGTCGCCCTCTTGCATGTCGTTCGCGACATCCACGTATCGCAGTGCCAACCCCGTGCAGACTGCCCACTCCGACAGCATGCCCCGGCGGTCCGAGCCCAGGTCCGCCCCGGACACGTCCACGTTCTTCAGCGGCTGCCCGAGACGGCATTCCATTTGCAGGTTCTCGCTCAACAGTTCCCTCGCGGCGGGATCGTACGCCTCGCCCCCGACCAGCGTGATCCGGTCGGGCCTCAGCCCGCGGAACGTCACCGAGCAGTAGCGCAGGCACAGGCCGATCTCCCGCCCCAGCGCCTCGGCCTCGCTGCGGATCGCGTCGCGGATGGCGTACGAGACGGACTCCGCGCGGTCGGTCGGCGCCGCGTCCGGTTCGCTTTCGGGCGTTCCTTCCGGCGTGGAGGTCTCGAACATCGAGCGGAGGCGAAGGTCCCGGGCCTCCTCGACCGAAAGGTTCAGGCGCTTGGACACCGCCTCGTTGAAGTTCTTCCCGCCGATGTCGATCGACTTGATGAACACGATCTGCCGCCCCCGCGCCACGATCACGCGGGTGGCGAGCAGGCCCATGTCCACCAGCACGGTGACCGCCTGCTCGTCCACGCGGCGGCGCAGGAACCGCTCGAACGTCCGGAACAGCGCCACCGGTTCGGCGTCCACGTGTTCCGGCGCCAGCTTCAACTCGTCCAGAAGATCCAGGTGCCCCTGGAGCGTTTCGGGAGCAACCGCCAACAGGACGATCTCGTCGCGGATTTCCCCGCCCGCGCGGATTTCGCCGGCGTTGATGTAGGCAAGCTGGTCGGCGCCCACCTCGAACCCGAACCGCTCGCGGGCTTCCCACCGGACCGCCTCGGCGAGTTCCGTTTCCGGCATGTGCGGCAGGCGCACGTTCTTGATGCCCAGTTCGTCGCATCGCAGCACGGTGGAGACGCGGCGTCCGCGGAACCCGCCGTTGCGGAGCATCTCGCGGACGGCCGAGACGATCATCTCCCGACGCTGCGCCGGTTCGGCGGGGGCCGACTGCGGGAATCGCCACCGCCCGCACGCGCACACGCCCACCACGCCGCCGACGCGGTGCATCTGGAGCATCTTGATGCTGTCGGCGCCGATGTCGATCGCAATCGGAGATCGCTTATGTGAGAACAGAAAGTCCAGCATCTCGTTGCGTTCCTTTCCTTACGACTCGTTACGAAGAACCCTCGGCGACGGTCACCTTCCCGGTCGCGGCAGCCACCGAGATCCGGTACACCCGGCTGCCTGCCTGGAGCGTCACGATGCCCGCGCTGCTGGGCGCGCCCAGTTCATCGAATTCCACTTCCGCAAGCCCGCCGAACGAGGCGGACACCACGTTCGTCCGCCCGAAACCGCGCTGCGTGCTGAAGTCGATGACATAGGGCGCTTTTGTTATCGGATGATTCAGAACCACTCTTTCGTTAGGGTTCCACTCGCTGGGCGTGGAAAGCTGATATCGCTCCGTGGCGGCGTTAAACGTAACGTAGACGGGCCTTTGCGTCGTAATGGCCACGTTCTGCGCGTATTGCAGGTCCGAGGCGAGCAGACGGGCGGCCGAGACCGCCTGGGAGTCGGTCGTGTCGATGGCCGCCGGGATCACCACCATCGCCGTAATCGCCAGCACCAGCAGCAGAACCAGCAATTCCGCCAGCGTGAACCCGCGCCGTCCGACGATGGGTTTATTCCTTCGATGCGCGTTTTTGCACGGCATTCCTGGCTGCTCCCTGCGCGGCGGGTTTTTCGCCCGCTTCGCCGCTGACCTGCACCTTGGCCTCGCCGCTGCGGAACAGCGCCACCAGTTCGGCGAGTTGATCGTTGGTTTTCTTCATCTCCGCGACGAGTTCGATCCGCTGCTTGTTCGGATCGCCAAACGTGTCGGGAGGCGCTGCCGAAACCGGCCTGGCCGACGGCACCGCCTCGGCCCAGAGCCCCACGATCAACACCGCCAGCAGCACCGCAATGACCGTCAGGCAGACGCGCGTATACCCGTCCACCTGCACCCGCATGTTCCTGTTCTCGTGTCCCATAGCCCAATGCTCCCGTATCATCTGCCCGTCTCGAGGATGTCCAGGCGGGCGCCCGAGGAGGCGCGGGTCAGATCGTAGATCTCGCATCGTCCCGCGTCGTAGGTCAGCCGATGATCCCCGTCGAGGAAGAAGTCGTATCCCGTCTGCAAGCAGACCAGCCCGCCGGTGATCTCCGTCCGGGAGTTGCGGGTGTTCCCGCTTCCGCGGAATCCGCGCCCGGCGTAGACCAGTCCGTTGATCGTCACACGGCTGTCGTCGATCACGTAGACGTACCCGGTGACGATGAGGGCGGGGAATCCGTCCATGGCCGTCAGCTCGATGTTCTTCCCGTCGAGCAGCAGGTTGCCGTCAATCAGCAACGTGCCGGTGAAGTTCAGGCGGTCCGGCAGCGTGCAGGAATTTCCATAGGACGGTCGGAGGTAGACGACCCCGGCAAGGTTTGTCGTGGAGATCGCCCCACCGTTGGCCAGCGAGTTGTTGCGATCGAACGTCCGGCTCTCCAGAAGCGCTGCCTCGCACGGCACGCCGTTGACGGTGTAGTCGAGATAGTCGCGCCAGTCAATGTCGGGCAGGTCGATCGGGTCGGCGTACTGATCGGGAGAGCCCCCGCCGGGCTGCGTGATGCCCCGCGAGAGGTCGTAGATGCGCCCCGTCGCCGACACATTCCCGCTGATCGTCCCGAAGTTCCACAGGTCGCCGTTGATGTGGTACGGGCCGTTGATCGTCACCGACGACGGCAACCACGTCAGTCCCGAGTCAATCAGCACGCCCGGCGTCGTCGGGTGCCGCGCGGCGCTGGAACGGAGCACCTTCATCGTCGCCTGCTGGCGGGCGCCGTCGACCGTGGCGGTGGCCGTCAGGTAATACACGCTCGGCGTGTCCGCGTCCTGCACCGCGTAGAACGAATACGAGTTCGACGTGTTGTCGAGATAATACGGCCCGGCCGGGCGAGAGGCGCTGGTGCTTTCCAGCGCCGTCGGGTCCGTCCGCAACACCAGCAGCGCGTGTTGCAGGCCCGACTCCGCCAGGTACCGCGCCTGCGCCGCGCGAAGGAGATTCGCCGAGCACGTCGACTTGACCGAGGTGCTCATCAGATAGCTCAGGCCCAGCACGACGGACATCGCCAACAGCATCAGCACCATGAGCATGGCGAATCCGCCCGCTTGTCTCCTGCTATCGCTCCTCTGCTTCATGTTCCGGATCCCCGTCATTTGTTCTTCCCGTTTCCGTTTCCGTTTCCGTTGCCGCCACCGTTTCCGTTGTTATCGCTGGTGGTGGTGTTCGAATCGGTGGTCAACACATATTCGCCCTTGCTGACGGAGACGTCGTCGGTGCAGTCCGCCCGGAGGGACGCGGCGCTGTTGACGGTGAATTCTCGCTTGGCGTCGCCGAGGGTGATCTCGATCTGCACGAGCGTCGTCAGCGGCGGGTTCACGGGGGTGCGAATGGTGAAGGACCGCACGTCGGACGTCAGCACGGTCTCGACCTTATACGGGCTCGTTGCGACGGCGCTCTGAACGGCCGAGAGGTTCGTCGCCCAGTCCAGCGTCTTGGATTCATCCAGCGCGGTTCGCGTGGTGGCGTCCATCGACGCGGGGAACACCACGCGGCTCTGGGTGATTTCGCCGTCATTCGACTGCAGCGAGATGACGCTCAGTTCCGAGAGGTTGATCGCCCCGTCGGAATTCGTGTCCTTCGTCCAGAGAACCAGACCGTTGCTTCCGGCGGCCGTGACCAGCTTGGCGTTGTTGATCGCCTCCTGGATCGACAACGTGCCCGCTCGCGAATCCTGAAGATACTGGTAGAAGTTCTCCCCCTGCGCGTAGGCCGACGACAGCGCCATCGACACGCCCGCCACCGCCAGCGCGGTCACCGACATGATCGCGATGGCCATCAGGAACTCGACCAGCGTGAAGGCTTTCCTGTCGTGTCTCATGGTTCCGGTCCCTCCTTATTGATCGCTCACGTCATAGACCAGTCGGCTCAGCGTCACCAGCGGCTGGCCGTGATACTTGACTTCCACGGTCACTCTCAGGAACGTCGGCGGACCGCCGGTGTCCTGCCCGGCCACGTAGACGTAGCTGACTGTCACGTGCCGGCTGAGCCCGACGACGGCGGGTTCACTCACCGTCCGCTCGTCCAGGCTGACAATCTCCCCATCCAGTTCGGTATACCCGTGGTAGTCGTCAATCGTGTCGAATTTGGTTCGCTTGTTCTCCCCGGGCTCGGGCCCGAGGACTTCGCCCTGTTTGTCCACCTTGAACGGCTGGGAGAGCACTTCCTCCATCATTTCCTGCGCCAGCGCGACGGCGAGGGTGGCGCGGGCGTCGGCCTGCTCGTTCTTCGCGCCGGCGGTGAAGGGCATGAGGATGGCCGCCACCGCCATCGCCAGCACGCCCGACGCCAGCAGCGCCTCGAGGAGCGTGAATCCGATCCCGGGATGTTTTCTCGTCCGCTTCATGGGGATCAATAATCGATGAATGCCCTTCCGTTCTCGTCGGCGCCGGGAGAATCGGCCTTGATGATCAAGGTGGACGGTTGGTAGATCCACCCGTGCGAGTCGTCGCCGGTCGTCGGGAATGCCTCGCTGTCTCCGACGATCTGGATGGTTCTTTTCCCGTTGACGGGGTTAATGGGAATTTCGCGGAAATACGGTCCGCAGTGGTATCCTTCGGTTCCGACAGCGGCGGTTTCCCCATCGGCGTTGGAGGAAAGGGTCAGGTGCGCCGTGAGGGCGGTTTCGGTCGCCGTCTCGGTCGGGTCGCAGTCGGGATACCCCGGCGAGATGCCGCGGTGCTGACCCTTGAAGACGGCCAACTGCATCCGAAGCACCCGCAGGTCGTCGGCAAGCATGCTGGCCCGCGCGGTGGCCGACGCGTTGGAAAACCGCGGTAAGGCGATGACCGCGATGATCCCCAGAAGGATCACGACGACCAGCACCTCGATGAGCGTGAAACCTTTCCTGTTCATCGTGCGTTCGCCTTACGGACGGGGTCGGGTTGAGACTTTTCTCGCAACGGCAAGAGGCGTCCAGGACCCAACCCCTATATGCCGGTTCCCGGCCGGGCGCCCGCCCTCGCGGACGGCACGCCCAACCGGGATTCCGGACTTGTCCTGGTTCGCCTAGGCGATTACAGGTCCTTGTGCGAATTCGTCGGACCGTCGTTCGGCGAGAACTTGTTCAGCGTCGTGTCCCAGTACCAGCCGCTCGACCCGTCGCCGGCCACCGCCGTGGTGCCGGTTTTGACGGTCTGGCTGGCGGTCCCGCTCACGAACGGGTTGCTGGGGAACTTCTGAAGGTACGGACCATACGGGAAGTCCGCCGCGTCATCCCCATCGCCCATGACGGTGCCCTGGGCATTGGTCCGGCTGGTCAGCTGAGTGACGAGGGTCGCAGCCGTCGGATAGGTATCCAGGTGCTGGACCTTGTACAGCTCGAGCTGGCTGCGGACCGTCTGGAGATCACTCGACAGGGCGCTTTCGCGCGCGTCATTGGACGCCTCGGTGAACTGAGGAATCACGATCGCCGCGAGAATGCCCAGAATGATCACCACGATCAGGATTTCGACCAACGTGAAAGCTTTTCTGTTCTGCGTCATGGAAAGTTGCCTCCGAGTTTTCTGCATCTTGTCTTGTGGAAAAAGGGTCACAGTGTCCATCGCGTCCTTGCCAGTAGCTCCATCCGGTTTTGCCGCACGAATTTCAGACAGAAGGATCGTCCCGAATTCTTGGCCGCTGAGCTTCCGACATCAGAAGCGTAAGGCCCGTTCATCAATGCCCCTTGCATCCCGCAGAAACTGGCCGGCTCGTCCGCATCGGACCCTCACCTCCTCTCAGGACGGCCTTGAACTCCACGGTTGCGGAGGGACGACGCCCTCACCCGGAAGACGGCGGCGTCTGTCCGGTCTTCATACCGGTCCAGAAACGCTTATCGACTCAATGGGGGGGCTGCTTAACTTAGGGGAAAGGCTTCAGGGAATGATTTTTCACAGTGCGTGCGGGGGCACGACAGGAGCGAGAACTCATGATGCGCGAGCAAATTAGACGACCCGCGGCAGCTCCCTTCGGTAGCCCGGCTGTCCCGCCAGGGGGACCCGCAGCTTTGCGCTCCGCCTTCCGCAGGCGGATTGCCTTTTCGGGGAGCCGAATCGGGTCAACGATCCCCGACTCGGGCACGATGGGAAGATAGGATAAACTTGTGCCTAAAGCCAAGGCACGGAAGAAGATTGTTCCATTCTGCCCCCGGCCGCCCCTTCGCATACCGTCACGCCGGTAAGCAACTCACGATAAAATGGGGAGTTAGGAGAGCAACGGCCCCTCCCTCGCAGAGAATAGGAATTCCGAAGGAAACCAGGCGAAAGGCTTCAGACTACAGGATTCAGGGGTGCCACGGCCAAGCGCTGTTTGCTTGGCCGTGCGGAAGACGAAGACACCCTCAATCCCGACAAACACCATCGGGATTGAGGGTGGCACCCGGCACCCGGCACTTGGCTTTGGCCTTCGGCCTTCCCCCTCGCTACTCACCACTCTGCACTATCCACTCTTGCCCGCTTTGACCAGCGCGTTGCGGCATTCGTCGAGCAACTGGTTGACCTTGAAAGGTTTCATCATGACGGCAGAGAGCCCTTCGCGGTTGGCCTTGACGATGGAGTGGTGCGGATCGTATCCGAAGCCGGTGATGAGGATGACGGCCGACGACGCGTCCGCCGCCCGGGCGGCGGCGAAGACCTCGTATCCGTTGGCGCCCGGCATCTTGATGTCGGAGAGGACCAAGTCGTACCGCCCCGCCGCCATCTTCTTGAGGGCTTCCCGCCCGTCGGCGGCGGTGTCCACCTGGCAGCCGTAGGAAACCAGCACGTCCCGGATCGTGTTGCGGATGAGTTCCTCGTCGTCGGCGATGAGGATTTTCTTTCCCGTCAGGACGGGGTCTTTCCGCACGGGCGGGGCGGGCCGGTCCAGCACGCCGCCGGCGGGCGGCTCGCTCCACTGACGGATGGTCTTTCGGACGCCCGTCGCGAGGTCGATGAGGGCGTTGAGCCGCTTGCGCAGGTCGTCCACCCCCACGTAGTCGTCCATCAGCTCGCCGGCTTCGGTGATGATGTCGTTGATCGGTCCGGCGATCTCCGCCCCCATGCTTCCGGTCAGTTGCGTGCGCGTCGTGTGGCGCTCGAAGACCAGCAGGTTCAGCACGTGCATCGCCAGGGCCACGTGGTTGGCGAAGATCTCCGCGAACTGCCGGTCCTCCTCGCTGAAGGCGCCCTTGGCGTCCGACTCGACATTCAGCACGCCGATGACCTTGTCGTGCAGGCGCAGCGGGACGGTCAGGCTGCTGCGCGCGTCGCGCATGCCCGGCAGGTAGCGCGGGTCGTTGTGGGTGTCTCCGCAAATATAGCTCCGGCCTGTCGCGGCCACGTAGCCGGAGATGCCGTTGTTCTCCGTCCCGGCGAACAGCTCGCACTTCTGGGCGGACTCGTCGAGCCCCTCGGAGACGATCGTTTCGAGGCGGTTGGTGCGCTCGTCCAGCAGCAGGACGGCGAAGTGCTGGTAGTGGAGCACCTCGCGGCTGCACGAGAGAATCCGCTCCTGGAGCAGCGCGAGGCGCTGCAAGGCGTCGCGCTTGGAGAGGGCCTCGAAATCGAGGCGAACCAGCTCGCGCCCGGCGCGGTCGATGGCGTTGAGTTTCATCTGCTGCCGGCGGTCGTGGGTGGCGTCGACGACGACGGCGGCCACCTGGCGCAGCACGCCCGCGCGGTCGCGCACGGGAGAGCAGAGCACCTCGAAATACGTCCCGTCCTCGAGTACGAGGCTGAAGCGCCGGCGCCGGTCGGAGCCCTGGCCGGCCGACTCGCCCGCGAACTGCTCGTAGGCGCGGGCGCACTGTTTGCGGAGCGCGTCGAGCGCCTCGGGGCGATACTGGCGGAGGCGGCGGTTGGTCCACACCAGTTCCCCGCCCGATCCGACGATGCCCACGCCGTCGCCGATGGTGTCCAGCGCAACCGACGCCTGCTGCGTGACGATGCCCCGCTCCAGCGGAAGGAAGTCGCACGTCTCGGCCAGCACCGCGTCGAAGTGGTGTTCCCGCATGGCCTCCAGGGCGCCGTCAAGTTCCCGGACCACCAGCACGTCGAAGTGCTCGCGGAGGAAGTCCAGCGTGCCCTCCGCCTCCCGCGCCGGACCGCGAAGGACCAGCAGCTTGCGCAAACCTGTCTGTTCCGCCATAGATTCCCTGTCAGCAGATAAGGGTACCCGGAAAGTGAATTTTACCAAATATGTCCCATTTCCGTCAACCCGGGGAAAAGAAGACTAAAGGCTTCAGACTACAGACTAAAGGCTTCAGGAACAACAGCCCGAGGCCCCCTGAAGCCTGAAGCGGGTGCCACCCTCAATCCCGAGGTTGTGTGTCGGGATTGAGGGGGTCTTCCGCACGGCCAAGCAAACAGCGCTTGGCCGTGGCGCCCCTGAAGCCTGTTGTCTGTAGCCTTTCGCCTGAAGCCTTCTTTTCCATGCTATAATGATGCGATATGGCCGACTGGCGAAAAGCATCGTTTTCGGTTCGGGCGCGCATCCTGGCGGCCGTGCTGGCCGGATGGATGGCGGTCGTCGCGTTGACGACCGGCATGCCCCACGCGCACGCGGTCGGCGGCGCAGGCGCGTCGCCGACCGGGCGGAATTGCGCGATGACGGCCCCGGACCTGCGCGACGCCCCATGGCACGCCCGCCGCGCGCCGGCGGAATGGTCAGCCCCTCCCGCCACACCCGCGCTGCTGGCCCTCGCCCCGGCCTTTGCCTCCAACATCCCTTGCCCGCGCCACGACGCGCCGGCGGGGCGAACTCTCCTGGCTCTCGGCTGCCTGCTGACCGTCTGATCGGTTCTCCCTCTCGCCGCGGCGCGCTGCGCCGCGCCCGATCCTGCCCGCGCCGTGCGGGTGGGATATTCCCTTTCCTACCAATCCGTTCCCGGCGGCGTGTCCGCGCGGCCCTTGCGGCTGCGGAACGCGGGGAACGAGGAGAACCACGACGATGGCCAAGGAAGTCACGACATTTGACGTGCTGGAGCGCGTCCGCGAGAGGCTGGAACTCGGTTTCGCCGACGACGCGCTGGACCTGATTACGCGGACGGGAAAGAGCGGTTCGGACCTCGACAACGCGCGGGGCGTCTGCCTGCTGCGCCTCGGTCGGCCCGAGCAGGCGGCGCGGGTCTTCCGCGAGCTGGTGTTCCCCAAGGGCAGCATGTGGGTGCCCCCGGAGACGCCGGTGGTCTACCAGGCGAACTACGTCACCGCGATGCTGCTGACGCATAACCTCGAGGCGGCGATGACCATCCTGGGGCAGATTCACGATTCGCACCCTGCCGTGGAGAGGGTCCGCGCGGGCGTGAGGAAGTGGAAGCGAAGCCTCGGGCTGCTGCGCCGCGCGGCGATGCTCGTCGGCGTGCATCCGGGCAAACCGGTGACGCTGGAGGCGCCGCTGGGCGACCTGTAAGGGTGGCACGGCTTGGCTGCAAGCCGTGTTCTTGCGGCGACTTTCAGGACGAAGGGTGGCACTGCCTGCTTGCAAGCAGTGTTCTTTCGACGCCCCAGCACGAGGCCGGGACTGCCGCGGGCGGAGGGAGTCAACGCGATTTGCGCGCGGCGCCGAGGGCCATGAGGGCGTCGAGCAGATTGCGGCCCGCAGCGCCGGCCGATTCGCCCGAGGCCTCGGCGCGGACGATCCGACTGCCGGCAGCGTCGGACAGTCCCCGCGCGCGCCAGACGTCGCCGTCGCGCGCCACGTGGACGGCGACGCAGCTGTGGCAGTCCGCGCCGAGCCCCGTCAGCACGGCGCGCTCGGCTTGCAGGGCGTCGTGCGACGGGCGGTGGTCGATCGCCTCGGCCAGCGCCGCCGCGGGCGAGCCCGCTTGCGCCTGGACGGCCAGCGCCCCCTGCCCCGCCGCCGGGAGAAACGCCGCCGCGTCCAGCGGGTGGATGCGCGCCGCATGCTCGCGCGCCAGCCCGACGCGCTCCAGCCCGGCCATCGCCAGCACCACCGCGTCCAGTTCGCCGTCCAGCGCCGCGGCGAGGCGCGTCTCCACGTTGCCGCGCAGGGAGACGATCTCCAGGTCGGCCCGCAGCGCCAGCAGTTGCGCGCGCCGGCGCTCGCTGCCGGTTCCGACGCGCGCCCCGCGCGGCAGGTCGGCGGGTTCGAGCCCGTCTCGGCTGACGAGAGCGTCGCGCGGGTCGGCGCGGGGCGGCACGGCCGCGATCACCAACCCGGCGGGCATCTCGGCGGGCATGTCCTTGGCGGAGTGGACGGCCAGGTGAATCCGCCCGGCGCGGAGCGCGTCCTCGAGTTCGGCGGTGAACAGGCCCTTGCCGCCGGCGTCGGCGAGCGGGCCGGCGCGGCGGTCGCCGCGTGTGACAAGCGGCACGAGTTCGCAGTTCAGCCCGGGGTGGGCCCGGCGGAGCGCGTCGGCGACGAGCGTCGCCTGCGCCGTCGCCAGATGGCTGCGACGCGTCCCGATCCGGAGGGTTTGGTCGAAAGGCATCGGAAAGGCACCCTACTCGCGGAACTCGCCGCCGGCCCGGCCTTGCGCGCGGCGTCGCTTCTGCGCCAGGGCGAACTTGACCCGCGCCGCGTGCAGCGTCTCGCGCCGGCGGGCGTAGGCCAGGTCCGTCGTCGGGCGGATCGCCCGCGCCCGGACGATCTCGGCCCAGGCTTCCTCGGCGTCGAGCTTGCGCGTGGGGATGGCCTCCTCGGCCAGCACGGTCAGGTCGTTCTCCCGCACGTGGGCGAACCCCCCGGCCACGAAGTATTCCTCGGTGCGCCCGTCGGCGGCGGAGATGGTCATCGCGCCGGCGCCGAGCAGCGCCACCAAAGCCGCGTGCCCGCCGAGCACGCCCGCCTGCCCGTCGGCGGCGGGGTAGACCACGCTCACGGCGTCCAGCGACGCGACCGTGCCCTCGGGCGTCAGCAACTCGACGCGGAATGGTTTGCGATATCCCGGCAACGTTGTTCTCCAGTTTTTCCGGCCTGTCGGGCGCGGGGCCCGCGGCGGTTCTCACGCGAACGCGTCGTGGCAGACCACCTCGTCGAGCGGTTTGCGGGTGCGCGGCGGCTGGTCCGACGCGGGGTAGCCCATCGCCAGCAGGACGATGATCTTCGCCGTCGGCGGCACGTCGAGGATCTCGCAGCAGAGGTCCTGGTCGAAGTGCCCGATCCAGCACGAGCCGAGTCCCTCGGCGACGGCCGCCAGCGTCATGTGGTCCGCCGCGATGGCGCAATCCACCGGCGCCGCGGGCACGCGGCAGTGCATGACGCGCTCCGGGTTCGTCGAGACCACCGCGACGATCACGGGCGCCTTGGCCAGCCACGGCTGCTCCGACGCCTCGGCGAGTTTCCGCCGCGTCGCGCCGTCGCGCACCGCGACGAACTTCCAGTCCTGGCAGTTGCGGGCCGACGGCGCCAGGCGCCCCGCGTTCAGCACGCGATC
>JAKPKY010000031.1 GCA_029553505.1 Planctomycetota bacterium | reverse complement strand
CCCGGAGTGTCGATGAGGTTGATGGACTTGCCCTCGAACTCGAAGCTCGCCAGCGCCGGGTCCACCGAGTGCTGGCGTTCCTTGGCGATGTCGGACGAGTCGAGGATGCCCGACCCGTCGGCCACCGAGCCCAGACGGGTGGTGACCTTCGCGGCGAAGAGCATCGCCTCGCCCAGCGTGGTCTTTCCGCACCCGCCGTGCCCAAGGAACGCGATGTTGCGAATGTCCTGCGGTTTCGAAGCAGCCATGATCTGTCGTCTCCAATCACAAGCCGGAAGGGTGTCGCACGGTCCTTGTCGCCTCGGCGCCCGCCGTGCAACCGCACGCCAGAGCAGCCGGGGGAGACGCCTCCAGCCGCCGCCGGGACCGTCTTTTACGGCCTGACAGTCGCAGGCAGCGACGGGGCGATGTCAAGGAACAGGCCATCATAAGCCTTTTTCAAACGCCCGCAAGAGGGAATTCGCGGGGAGAGTGCAGAGTGCATAGTGGATAGTGCAGAGTGGCGAGTGGCGAGAAATTGTCAATTGACCATTGTCAATTGACAATTGGAAGACCGGGAAGGACGGAACCCGGAACTCAGGAACCGGGAACCAGGGAAGAGCGGCGCGCCAACAGAGCCGCGACCGTGAGGGAGCGGTCGCCAAGACGCTCGCAAAAAGGAAATCCCCATACAGCGCCGTGGACTATCGACTGTCCGGACGCGTTTTATTGTTGCCGACCGTCAGGGCCCCGACGGGCGTCCAAAGGGACGAGCGGTCGCCGGGAGCTGCGCGGGGGAAGGCCGAAGACCGGAGGCCGAGGACCGGATACCGAAAACGGCCCGAGTCCCAAGTACCCGGTCCCTTCTTCACTGGCTACCGGCTACGGACTACCGGCTACTGACTACCGGCCCCTGCCGTCGCGGCGGGGTAGTAGATGGCCTGGCCAAGGTAGGTGTAGGTGCGCTGGAGCGCGGGAACCAGTTCCCTGGCGGTGAGTTCGCTCAGCCGGCCGTCGTTTCGCACGACGAGGTACGGGTCCGCCTCGGCCTTTTTCAGCAGCGTGCAGAGGACTACCAGCTCCGGCGGGTCGTTTTTCCGGACGGCGGGGAAGTAAATCACGTGAGGATTTGAGGCAAAGCGCCCGGTGGCCTGGTCGATCTCCGGCAGCCGGCCTTTCCTCTCGTCGAAACAGTCCGACTGGTCGCAATACTTGCCCGCCACCAATGCCTCCAGCGTCGGCGGACGACGTCCATGCTCGGACTCGTAGGCCTGAATCCCGGCCGCAATCGCTTGAATCTGCGCGACATTGACGCAGGGGCAGGGGGCGAATCGCGCCGCGGCATATTGGAACCACTTGTCCGCCGCGAGCGAGCCGAGGAATCCCAGGAGGACTCCCGGGAAATAGCCCGCGAGCACGCCCCAGACATATGACATGAACGGTCGTTTCTGGCTCATGGTTTCTCCCGCATCCGGGCGTGATAGTCGTTGGCCTGCTGCACGGCCGGAAGGAGTTCTACGGGTGGTCTGCCATAGGCTACGCTCGTGTCCGCCCGGCAGAAGTTGCAGATTTGCTGAAGATGATTCACGGGCAGGTCGAACACGGCCGCCACCGTCTCGGGGGCGTTCCCTTCGAGCGGGATCAGAATGTAATCGGCGTCTTTTGCGGTGTACTCCTCACCGTCTCCAAGTTCATGAATCGCGGAAGGGCAGACAAACATCCGCCAGGAAGCGGCATTTGTACGAACGAGGTTTTCCGGTGAAACCGCCGGCAAGTCCTCGTTCTCCGCGTGATACATGGCAATCGCTTTGCCGATGCCGTTCAGATTCGATTCACAGATGGCTCTGACAGGCATATCGCGAGCACTGTGCTGCACCATATACAGCAGGATCCCCGCAGAGGCGCCCAGTAGCACACCCAGGACCGCGCCAAGTAGAAACCGCCGGTTGAGTTTCCGGCGCGGCGCTTCCGCGGCTTCGGACAGCGGTGATTGCGAAAGTGGCTCGTTCATGGTTTCTCCCGCATCCGGGCGTGATAGTCGTTGGCCTGCTGCACCGCCGGCAGGACCGCGCCGGGATTCATTTCGCGCATCACGCGCCCATCCGCCAGGCCGAAATAGCACCGCTGCTGACGATGGTTCGCGGGGAGGTCGAAAACCATCGCGGCGTTTCCGCCTGACTTCTCGTCGATGGGAATCAGGACGTAGGCGATAGCATTCCATTCGTCCCATTCCTCGCTGCCGGGTCTCGGCCCGACTCGATATTCCTGCGAATCTGCCGCCGGGCAATCGAACAGCTTCCAGGAGGTGGAAAACCCTCGAATCAGGTGTTCCGGCGACAGCGGCGGCCGGTCGTATTCGGATTGGTAAAGGGCGATTGCACGGCTGATACCGGACACGTTCGCATCGCAACTCAACCAGATGCCGTAAGGGGAGAGAACGATGGCCAGCAGCATGATGCTGGCGAACCCGAGAAACACTCCCAGGGTCAGGCCGATCCGGAATCGTCGAGAGGAAGCTTTCCGTTGCGGCGGCGGTTCGCCGGCGGGTTGCGGCGTCTCGTGCGTTGCGGACATGGGCGGTGTCTCCCCGAACGGGCGCATTATAGGCGAGCGACCGAGGCGGGGAAAGGCAGAAGAAGAAGGAACCAGGAACAAAGGAACCCGGAACCCGGAATGTCGGCGCAATCGTGCGTTTTCTTTCCGAGTTCCCGGTTCCCTGTTCCGGGATACGGAAAAAGAAAAGGAACCCGGAACTCAGGAACCCGGAACCCGGCCCGCGCGGAGGCTCTTGTCTTTCCTGGTTCCTCAGTTCCTTTGTTCCTGGTTCCTTCTTCTCATCGGATCGCGCCGAGGTCGACGCCCAGGACCTTGCGGGACAGGGCATTCAGCGCGTCGAGGTCGCCGCCGAAGTGGTACGTCCGGTGCGCGTGGGTGATCGACTCGCCCGCCTTCAGTTCCGCCGCCGGGCTGGACGTCTCGATCTCGTAGAACGGCCCGAACTGCCCGGCGCCGGGGTATTCCTCGCCGTCGTTGTAGCTGTTGACGACGTCGCCGGCGAACGGGTCCTTCTGCGTCTCCCACAGGCTGTTGACGTAGGGGAGCTTTGCGGCCGCCGACGGCAGGTTGAACTGCACGATCGTCAGCACCTTCGCGTCGGGGTCGAAGCTGCCCAGCACGCGCTTGGCCCGCCGGGGCGAGATTCCGATCTTGCTGCGGAATTGCCCGTCGCAGGAGAACAGCAGGCAGTCGTCGCCCAGGCGGCCTCGCTCGGGCGGAAGCTTGCAGAAGTAATCCGTCATCGCGCGCGGGCCCAGGTCTTTCTCGTCGCCCGGGCGGAACGGAACGATGACCTTCCCGCGGGGCAGCGGCTTGAACTGACCGAGAGTCCAGATCGACAGCAGCCCGCCCTTGCGCGTCCAGGCGTCCGGGCCGGCGTTGACCAGCGTGTTGGCCGACTCGAACGCCACCATCCGCACGCCCGACGGCATGGGGACGCCCAGGTGCTCGGCCGCCTGCTCGTCGTCCAGCGCGGAGATCGTCCGTTTGACGGCGCAGCGGAAGGTCGTGCCCGAGGCGTTGGACACGTCGAACTGGGAGGCCGTCGCCAGCGAATGCCTGCCCTGGCTGGTGATGGCGAACCCGCCGCGGTCGAACCCGGCGGGGGTCTTCCAGTGCGCCGTGTCGAACGGTTCGCCGGGGGCGAACCACAGGCCGAACTGCCCGGCCTCCGGGCCCAGCCAGAAACGGTCCTCCCCGCCGTAATTGTTGAATCGCTCATCCACGGCCCCGGCCGCGATGAACTTCGCGTTCAGCCAGCCGAAACTCGACTCGCCGTCCAGCGTGCTGGTCATCACCCGCCCCTGGTACTTGGGGGCGACGGCCACCCGCGCCTTGCCCGGCGCGGTAAGTTCCACGATGTCCGTGTGCTTGCGAAGAAACGCCAGGTCGTCCGCGTAACTGGAAGTCATCCTCAGGTTCCCTTCAAGGTCCGAAAGCCCGCCTATCATATTCGCCTCGCGCAACGGGGGCAAGCCCCGCCCGCAAGGGGGGCCTGCTTGCCCGCAAGTAGTGTTCTTGCAGCCACACGGCTTGACAAGCAAGCCGTGCCACCCCCGGTGTGGCACTGCCTGCTCGCAAGCCGTGTTCTTTCCGAAGGGGCCTTGCGGGGATTCCCGAACCATTCCATTGACGTTTTCCCTCCCGCTCCGGTATACCTGCGTCCCCAGCGGCGCGGAGTTTTCGCCGTCGCGAAACGACATTCCAGGAAAGGCGTCTCGAATGGCAAGAATCGTCTTTATCGGCGCGGGCAGTTTCGGGTTCACTCGCAAGCTGGTTCGGGACGTGCTGACCTTCCCGACGATGCGGGACGCCACGATCGTCCTGATGGACATCGACCGCGACCGCCTGGAATTGATCGCCAAGGCCGTCCGCATGATCGTCGAGCGGGGCAACTACCCGGCCAAGGTGGAGGTGACGGCCGACCGGCGCGAGGCGCTCAAGGGAGCCGACGTGGTGGTCTGCACGATCCTGGCAGGGGGCATCGAGGTGTGGCGCCACGACATCGAGATCCCTAAGAAGTACGGGGTGGACATCAACGTCGGCGACACGCGCGGGCCCTCGGGCATCTTCCGCGCGCTGCGGACCATCCCCGTCATGCTCGACATCTGCCGCGACATCGAGCGACTCTGCCCCGGCGCGCTGTTCCTGAACTACACCAACCCGATGGCCATGCTCTGCCACGCCATGCAGCGCGCCTCGGACGTGCGGGTCACCGGACTGTGCCACAGCGTCCAGGGCACCGCGGAAATGCTCGCCCGCTGGATCGGCGCGCCGATGAGCGAGATCACCTATCTCTGCGCGGGCATCAACCACCTGGCGTGGTATCTCCAGTACCGCCGCAACGGAAAGGACGCCTACCCCGCCATCCGCAAGGCCATGGCGCGGAAGAAAATCTACAACGAGGAAGTCGTCCGCAACGAGATGTTCCTGCAACTGGGCTGGTACGTCACGGAGTCCAGCGGGCACAACTCCGAGTACAACTGGTGGTTCCGCAAGCGCCCGGAGCTCATTCGCAAGTACTGCCGCGGCACCGGCTGGAACCCCGGCGAGTACGCCTACATCCTCAAGGAGTACCTGGCGGGGCGGAAGACGTGGAAGAAGCGCATCCGCGCGTGGATCGACAAGGGCGAGATCGACCTCAAGTGTTCGCAGGAGTACGCCTCCCGCATCGCCCACGCGGTCCTGGGCGGCGAGGCGTTCGAGTTCAACGGAAACGTGCCCAACACGGGCCTGATCCCCAACCTGCCGCGGGGCGCGTGCGTTGAGGTGCCGGTGCTGGCCAGCCGGCGCGGCCTGGACCCGCTCTACGTCGGCGAGCTGCCCCCGCAGGTGGCGGGGCTGACTTTCGTCAACGCGACGGCGGAGATGATGGCCGTCGAGGCGTCCCTCACCGGCGACCCGACGCTGGTGTTCCAGGCCATCGCCACCGACCCGCTGACGGCCTCGGTGCTGTCCCTCGCCGAGATCCGAAAGATGGTCCGCGAGATGTTCCGCAAGAACCGCGCCCACCTGCCCCAGTTCAAGCGGATCGACCTGTAAACGCGACCCGGTTTTTGAGGACGCCGTGGATTGGAGAGTTCCGCGAAAGCGGGACCCGGCAAGGCCGCGCAACCGCTTTTTGGCCCTAACCCGGCCGCAATTCGGACTTTATTGCTTTCCGGGGGCAAACTCGAGGTGAATTCCCCGCCCCCGCCTGCCGATACTATCCTTGTGGCGGCCCCGACGGCGCGGTTCGGGTTGAACCCGCTGCGCGCCGCCAGTACAATGGTTAGACAGGGGTCCGGAGGTACGGCCCCGCGAAACTCCGACAACCCGCCCCCCGGGGGTGAGGGAGCCAGGAACGCATGTTTGAACGATTCACGGAACGAGCCCGCAAGGTCATCGCGCTGGCCAACCAGGAAGCGCAGCGGTTCAACCACGAATACATCGGCACCGAGCACATCCTGCTGGGGCTGGTGAAGGAAGGCAGCGGCGTCGGCGCGAACGTGCTGAAGAACCTCGGCGTGGACCTGCACAAGGTCCGCATGGAGGTGGAGAAGCTCGTCAAGGCCGGGCCCGACATGGTGACCATGGGCAAGCTGCCGCAGACCCCGCGCGCCAAGAAGGTCATCGAATACGCCATCGAGGAGGCGCGCAACCTCAACCACAACTACGTGGGCACCGAGCACCTGCTGCTGGGCCTGCTCCGGGAGCACGACGGGGTGGCCGCCCAGGTGCTGATGAACCTCGGCCTGAAACTCGACGAGGTGCGCGACGAGGTGCTCCACCTGCTGGGCGCCGGGGCCGAGCCGGAAGAGGCTGCCGCCAACGGCGGGCCCGTCGAGGCCGGCGCGCCCCAGCGCCGCGCCAAGACCAAGACGCCCGCGCTGGACAGCTTCGGGCGCGACCTGACCGACCTCGCCCGCGAGGGACAGCTCGACCCGGTCATCGGGCGCGTCAACGAGATCGAGCGCGTCATCCAGGTGCTCTGCCGGCGGACGAAGAACAACCCCGTCCTGCTGGGCGAGGCCGGCGTGGGCAAGACCGCCATCGTCGAGGGGCTCGCGCAGAAGATCGTCGGAAACGATGTGCCGGAAATCCTCCAGGACCGGCGGATCGTCGCGCTGGACCTGGCGATGATGGTCGCGGGCACGAAGTACCGCGGGCAGTTCGAGGAGCGCATCAAGGCGGTCATGAACGAGGTCCGCCGCGCCAAGAACGTCATCCTGTTCATCGACGAGTTGCACACGCTGGTCGGCGCCGGCGGGGCCGAGGGCGCCATCGACGCCGCCAACGTGCTCAAGCCCTCGCTGAGCCGCGGCGAAATCCAGTGCATCGGCGCCACCACCCTCGACGAGTACCGAAAGTACATCGAGAAGGACGGCGCGCTGGAACGCCGCTTCCAGACCATCATCGTCAACGCGCCGAACAAGGACCAGACCTACGAGATCCTCAAGGGCCTGCGCGACCGCTACGAGGCGCACCACCGCGTCCACATCACCGATGAGGCGCTGGAGCGCGCCGTCGAGCTTTCCAGCCGGTACATCACCGGGCGCGTCCAGCCCGACAAGGCGATCGACGTGATCGACGAGGCCGGGGCGCGCATTCGCCTCAAGACGATGACCAAGCCGCCGGACCTGGCCGGGCTCGAGACGCAGGTCGAGAAGCTCCAGATCGAAAAAGACGAAGCCGTCAAGAACGCCGACTACGAGCGGGCGGCCGAGCTGCGCGACAAGGCCGAGCAGATCCGCGAGCAGCGGGAGAAGCTCCAGAAGGAGTGGAAGGAAAAGGCCCGCGAGGCCGACGGCGTGGTGGACGGAGAGGTGGTCGCCGAGGTCGTCAGCAAGATGACGGGCGTCCCGCTGACGCGCCTGGAGAAGGAAGAGGCGCAGCGCCTGCTGGAGCTGGAGAAGGAGCTTCACAAGCGCGTCGTCAGCCAGGACGAGGCGATCCAGATCGTCTCCAAGAGCATCCGCCGGGCCCGCAGCGGGCTGAAGGACCCGCGCCGCCCGATGGGCAGCTTCATCTTCGCCGGGCCCTCCGGCGTCGGAAAGACCCTGCTGTCCAAGGCGCTGGCGGAATTCATGTTCGGCGACGAGGAAGCGCTCATCCAGATCGACATGAGCGAATACATGGAGAAGCACAACGTCTCCCGCCTGGTCGGCGCGCCTCCGGGATACGTCGGGTACGAGGAAGGCGGGCAGCTCACCGAGCGCATCCGCCGCCGGCCCTACGCCGTCGTCCTGCTCGACGAAATCGAGAAGGCCCACCCCGACGTGTTCAACATGCTCCTCCAGATCATGGAAGAGGGCAAGCTCACCGACTCGTTCGGGCGGGCCGTGGACTTCCGAAACACCGTGCTGATCATGACCACCAACATCGGCGCCGAGCTGATCAAGTCGAAGGCGGGCTTCGGGTTCGCCAAGCGCGACGAGGACACCTCCTATCTCAAGATGAAGGAGATGCTCCACAAGGAAGTCGAACGCTACTTCCGCCCTGAGTTCCTCAACCGCCTCGACGACATCATCGTCTTCCGGGCCCTCAACCGCGAGGACCTCAACACGATCATCGATTACGAGCTGCGGAAGGTCCGCGAGCGCCTCGCCGAGGAGCACGGGCTGGAGCTGGAACTGACCGACGACGCGCGGGAGTTCCTCATCGCCAAGGGGTACAACCCGGACTTCGGCGCCAGGCCGCTGCGCCGGGCGATCGAGCAGCACGTGGAAGACCCCATCAGCGAGGAGATCCTCCGCGGCGGGTACAAGGGCAACGCGAAGATCGTCGTTTCCGTCCGCCAGGAAGGCGAGGGCGAAGGCGCCGAGAAGCACCTGTACTTCGAGGGCGCAGGCCAGCGCGCCGAACCGGCGGAGCCCAAGGACGACAAGCTCCAGGAAGTCCACGAGACGACGTGAGAATCGCGAATTTCGAATCACGAATCGCGAGTTGAAAAATCCTTGGCGGAAATCGAAACCCACAGCCCACGGAACGCGTTCCGTGGGCTGTTTTTTGCGCGAACGAGAGGGGGGAATCGCGAGGAAGAAGCGGCGGTTGGCGAAATGAACCGATGCACTCGCGGGCGCGGCGTGTTATAGTTTCGGCGGCGCCGCGGGGACGGTTCGCTCGTGAGAGGGCTTCGCGGCGCGCCTCCAAAATGTGAATTCCCGGGGAACTTCGTGAGCCGGAACGCGTCGAACATATTGACCGGCGAGAGTGACGCCGGCGCGGGCGGGTCGAAGACCATCGCCTTCGAGGATGCCGCCCTGGTGGCCCGCTGCCAGAAGGGCGACATGCACGCGTTCGGCTCGCTCGTGGCGAAGTACCAGGATCGCATCTTCAACACGGTCTACCGGTTGTGCGGAAACAAGTCGGACGCGGAGGAACTGGCCCAGGAAGCCTTCCTCAAGGCCCTGGAGCGGATCGGGCAGTTCCGACAGCAGAGCCAGTTCTACACGTGGGTGTTCCGGATCGCCTCGAACCTGGCGATCTCGCACCGGCGGCGAGCGGGGCGGATCCGCTTCCACTCGATGACCGCCGGGGAGAACTTCGACGGCGGTCAGGCGGACGCGTTGACGGCCGCCGTCGCCCGAAAGCGGACGCCCGGTCCGGAGGCTGCCGCCATGAGCGCCGACACCCAGCGACGGGTCCTGGAAGCGATGGAGACGCTGGATGACGAGTTCCGCTTGGCCGTTGTGCTGCGGGACGTCGAGGAGATGGATTACGAGCAGATTGCCGATGTGATGGAAGTGCCGGTGGGTACGGTCAAGAGCCGCCTCCACCGCGCCCGATGCCTCCTGAAGGAAAAACTGGCCGACCTGGTTGATTGAGATGACCGAGCGAGAAGACATCTTCCTGGAGCTTTCGGCGTACCTCGACGGCGAACTGGGCGAGGCCCAGCGGAAGCGCGTCGAGGCGGCGCTGGCCGACGATGCGAAGCTCCGCGCCGAGCTGGACTCGCTGCGCCGGACGCGCGAGCTGCTCCGCGCCCTGCCCCGCGCGCGGGCGCCGGAAGGGTTCGTGGACCGCGTGCTGGCCCAGGCGGAACGGGGGAACCTCGTCGCGCCGCTCGCGCCGGCAGAGCCCGCCCCGGCCCAGCCGTGGCGCTGGGTCCGGTGGGTGGCGACCGCCGCCGTCGTCCTCGTCGCCGTCGGCGTCGGGACCGTCATCACCGTCGCCCTCTGGCAGGACAGTTTCGTGGACCGGATGGCCGTCAAGTCCCCGGCGAATGGCGCTGCCGAGCCCATCTCGATCGCCGACGCCAAGCGAGACAAGGCCGCCCCCTCCGACGCTCCCGCGCCGGCCGAACCCGGCGAGAAGCGCGCGGAAGAATACGGTCCCCGCCCGTCCGCCGCCCCGCGCTCGGGTTGGGAATACGCCAAGGGAGCAGGCGACGCCGCAGCCGTGACTGCGAAAAAGTCCGCCGCGCGATCCGCCAAGGGATACGACGACTTCGTGGAACAAAAAGACATCGTGCTGGCCGGCGTCGTCAACGAGGTCATCTACACCCCCGACGTCGGCGCTACCCAGCGGCAGGTGGAGACCGTGCTGCTGTCCAACGGCATCCAGCCGCTGCCGGTCAGCCCGGCCGGCGAGGCCGGCGAAGTTCTCAAGGCTCCGCCCGAACAGAGGAAATCCGACTTGGCCTCGCAGATCCAGACCCTCAACACCAGCGGGCAGAACGTCTACCAGTCCAACCAGTTGACCGCTCACCAGGTGCAGTACGTCGTCAACGTCGATGCCCGCCAGAAGCTCAACCTGCTGAGGGAACTCAAGAAGATTCGCGGCGAGCAGCGCGTCCTCCAAGTGGCTTGGAGCGTCGAGCAGAAGCAGCGTCAGGACGGCGGCCTATCACTCGCCGGGGCAGCGCCGCAGGCGGCCCCCGCGCAAGCGCCGGTTGTCCATGATGCCATCGTGCTGGCCGAGCAGGCGCCTCCAGCCCGGCCGGCGCAGGCCGACACGGACAAGGAACGAGAGCGAACGGGCCAGCCGACGACGGACCAGTCGGGCAAAACCGCCGTTGAAGGTCTTGGAGCCGTCGACGCCGCGAGAACCGGCGGCGGGATTGCCCCGCAACCGCCCGCAGAACCGCCTGGACCCGCCCTTACCCGAACGGAGGACAACGCCCGGCGCATCCGGCAGCAGGAAGAAACCCGGGACGAGATGCCCTTACGTGGGGAGCGGGAAGCCCGGCCGACGGCCACCGAAGCTGCCAGCAGACCGCCCCAAACCGCGCCCGCCGCCTCGCAGAGCGATTTGAGGTACGATCAGCGAATCGCAGCCACCCAGCCGGCGGGGCAACAACTGGCCAAGCTCGAAACGGCTGCTTCCCAGCAGGCAGCGGTGGCCTTCGAGCCGTTGCTGATTACCGTCAATTTCCGTTCGCTGGCAGAGGATCGCTCCCTGCGCGAAGTGCTGGACAAGGTCCAGGGCAACGAGGCAGCTCCCAACGCGCCGCCGACCACCACGCCGACCGGAAACTGACGCTAACACGCCAAGGTGTCGTGGTTTGCGGAGTCCCGCAGTCCCGAAGGGACCGCTGTCAGCGGGACGAAGCAACCACATTGATCAAGATCCCGTAGTTGCTCCGCTTGCGCTTCGCAAACCACGGCACCCGCATTCTTGAAAACGCCTTACGGCGTCACTACGAAGCGGGCTTCCCTCCTCGAAGCTATTTCAGCTTGCTGTCGGGATGGTCGCCCATCTCGTGTTCGTCGTACCAGGCCTTGTCCGTTACCCGGCCCTTCTCGAAGCTGATGACGGCCTTGTAGAACGGCTCGTCGTTGATGTAGCTCCAGGAGTCGGAAAACTTCGCGGTCGGCTCACCGAGCGTCAGTTCCACTTCCATCTCGGGCTGTCCGACGTAGATCGTGTCGAACCGCTGGCGGGTGAATTTCTTCTCGCAGCCGGTGCAGACCAACGCCAGGGCTCCCACCACAAGCAGCAGGACGATCGCGCGTTTCATGGACGGTCTCCTTTCGAGGCGTGCGCGTGTGAATTGCGTGACCTATTGTCCGGACACCAGCACCCGCTCGTCGAAGAGCCGCTCGGTGTGCGGGCTGGAAAACACCGCCCGCAGGACGAACCGCTCGCCGACGGGGACGGGGTTGACCCACTTGAGCTTGAACTGGTACGTCCGCGTGATGCTGTCCCAATGCAGCAGGTTGGTCTTGGGATCGACCACCGAGACGTCCCACGTGCTGAGTCGCCGGCCCTTGGGGTCGGAGGCGTTGGGGACAAACTCGTGCAGCTCGAAACGGAAGTCCCCGAACGCCTTGGTCGGATCGTTGTAGGAATCCAGCGCCTCGATCCGCACGTCCAGCCCTCCGGCGGCGCCCGCGGGGTCGAAGGTCCGCGTCCCGGTGAACGGGTGCAGGCGGATGGTCTTGGGGAGCGTCAGGTTGATGGGGTAGGGCACCTTGCCCGGCGCGGGGCGGTCGATGGGGGAGCAGCCGGCCGCGAAGAGCAGCGCGACGCACGCCGACAGGCACGCCGTCCGGAAACCGCCTCTAAGGTTCGCCGCTTCCATGGGATCGAATTATAGCGGCGCGGGTTCGCACCGGTCAAGCGCGCGGAAATCTCCCGCCCGCGGCGCCCTTGTCCCGCGCGCCCGTCCGCGTTACGCTTACGGTAGGGTTTCTGGCGGCCACGCCGCCGGACCCCTCGTGAAGGAGACACGCCATGTCCCGAATCCTGACCGCCCTCGTCGCCGTCCTGATGCTGTCACAGCCGCTCCTCGCCGAGACGCCCGCCTCCGGGCCCGACCCCGTCGAGACCCTCGTCGCCGGCGCGCTGAAGCTCCACAAGCAGGGCAAGACGGCCGAGGCCGTCGAACAGCTCCAGCAGGCCATCGCCCTCATGCAGAAGACGCTCCAGAAGGGCCTGGCGTCGTTCTTCCCCGCCGCGCCGGCCGGATGGAAGGCCGGCGACATCGAGTCCAGCGCGATGGCCAGCGCCACCGACAGCGGCGGCGGGTCGTATACCCAGGTCAGCCGCACCTACACCCGCGCCGCCGACAACGTTACCGTGCGGATTTCCATCACGAACTCGCCGATGCTGATCGCCGCGCACCAGGCGGCCGCCCAGGCGTATGCCAACCCGCAGATGATCGCCGCCATCAACCAGTCCGGCGAGCGGAAGATCGAGCTGGTCCGCCAGGAGGGGTGGTTCGGGTGGATCGAGTCGCAGGAGGGCTCGGCGCAGGCGTTCGCCGCGTGCAAGGGGTGCATGGTCACCGCCAACGTCAGCAACGGCGAGTTGGCGACCTTGAAGCGGTTCTGGGGCGCGATCGACTTCAAGGGCCTGGCCGCCTCGCTGGCGGGCGCGAAGTCGCTGCCCCCCAAGGTAGAAGACAAGTAATCGCGCCGCGGAGCCTTGCGGCCCGGCGCGCGGCGGCGTATTTTCTATCCACACAGGCCCGCGCGGTTCGTCGCGGGTGGGGAACAGCTCATGGCACGGACGGAAGATGGGGACGGTTCCGCGCTGCCCGGCGCGTTCGACGTGGTGAGGCTCGTCGAGGACCTGCTGGCCGGGGCGGTTTCACATCGCGCCAGCGACGTGCATTTCGAGCCGACGGCAGACGGGCTCCTCGTCCGCTATCGCCTGGACGGAACGCTCCAGACGATCGAGCAACTCCCCCGCGCCCTGGCCGAGAACGTCATCTCGCGCCTGAAGGTGCTCGGCGGGCTGCTGACCTACCGCGTGGACATCCCGCAGGAAGGGCGGATCGACCGCCGCCCCGACGCGCCGGGGCGCGTCCTGGACCAGCGCCTGGCGGTCTTCCCGACGCTCCACGGGCAGCGGGCGGTGGTGCGGATTTTCTACGACGATCCGGAGCTTTCGCGCCTGGACCGCCTGGGCCTGCCCGCGGCGATCCTCGACGACCTGCGCGGCATCGCCGCCGGCCATCAGGGCGTCCTGCTGCTGACGGGCCCCGCCGGCAGCGGAAAGAGCACCACGCTGGCGGCCTTGCTGCGCCACGTCCGCGACCGCTTTCCCGGAAAGAGCATCGTCGCCCTGGAAGACCCCATCGAGCGGCACATCGAGGGCGTCACGCAGGTGCAGATTCCCCCGCACGGCGCGATGACCTTTCCCGTGGCGCTCCGCTCGCTGCTGCGTCAGGACCCCGAGGTGCTGATGATCGGCGAGATTCGCGACGCCGAGACCGCGCGCATCGCCGTCGAGGCGGGGCTCACCGGGCACCTGCTGCTCAGCACGCTGCACAGCGGCGCCTGCGCCGGCGCGCTGCTGCGCCTGCTGGAGATGGGCGTCGAGCCGTACCAGGTGACGTCGGCCGTCCGCGCGGTGGTCAACCAGCGCCTCGTGCGGCGCCTCTGCGAGCGGTGCAGGCGCCCCGCGGGCAGCGGGCGGTTCGAGGCGCCCGGGTGCGACGAATGTTTCGGCACCGGATTCCGCGGGCGGACGCTGGTGGCGGAGATGGTCCGCCTCGACGGCGAGATCCGCCGCGCCATCCTCGCCAAGGCCGACCTGGACACCCTCGCGGCGATCCTTTCGGCGCGGGGGCACATGAGCCTGCGGCAGGCGGGGCGGCGGCTGGTGGCCGACGGTATCACCACGGGCGAGGAGTTGAACCGCGTCTGCGGCTGCGACGAGCAGGAGGTGGACTGATGGGCCATTTCGAGTACGAGGCGCTGACCCCCGCCGGGCGGGCGATGACCGGGACGCTCGAGGCGGAATCCCGCGAGCAGGCCGAGGCCGCCCTGCGGGACATGCAATTGTCCGTCCGCTCGCTGACACAGACGCGTCCGCCGGCGCCGCGCGGCAGGATCGGTCGCAGCGAGCTGCTGCTGTTCAACGAGCAACTGGCGGCCGTGGCGAGGGCGGGCATCCCCCTGGAGCGGGCGCTGCGGGAGCTGTCGGCCGACGCCGGCTCCGAGCGCATGAGAACGGCGCTGCAGGCCGTCGCCGACGACCTGGAGGCGGGCGCGAGCGTCGAGGAGGCTTTCTCCCGGCGCGCCGGCGACGTGCCCGCCCTGTACGGGCGCGTCATCGCGGCGGGCGTGCGCACCGGGCGACTGGCGGAAATGCTGGCCAGCCTCAACCGCCACCTCGACATCGCCGCGCAGACCCGGCGCATCCTCGTCGAGGCGCTGGCCTACCCCGTGACCATCCTCGTGCTGGCGACGGCCATCCTGGGGGCGATGCTCACGTTCGTCGTGCCGCAGTTCCGCGACATGTTCGACGTGCCGACGAAAGTGCTGCCGTGGTCCACGCAGGCGACATTCTGGCTGTCGGACCACGTGGAGGTTCTCGGGCTGTGCGCGGCGGGTGTCGCGGCGGCGGTCGTCCTCGCTGCCGTCGTCCTGTCCGCCTCGCCCGCCGGACGCCGCGTCAAGGAGGCGTTCGCGCTGTCGTTCCCCGGCGTCGGGCGGGTCTACCGCGCCACGCTCCTGGGGCGTTTCGCCGACGCGCTGGCCGTCCTCGTCGGCGCGGGGTGCGACCTGCCGGCGGCGCTGCGACTGGCGGGCGGAACCACCGGGCGCCAGGTGCTCCGCGACGACGCCGAGGAAATGGCCCGGCGGATCGAGCAGGGCGACGACCTTTCCGCCGCCGGCGACGGCTGCCGGATGCTGCCCCGGTTCTTCCTCTACAGCATGACCGTCGGCGCGGCGCGCAACGAGCTGGCCGACGGGCTCTACGGCCTGGCGGACATGTATGCCGACCAGGCCCGCTCGCTCCAGGGCAGGCTCCAGGCGATGCTCACCCCCGTGCTGATCGTCGTGCTGGGGGCGGTCATCGGGCTGGGCATCTATTCGATGTTCCAGTGGCTGCCGAAGTCGCTGGAGATGATCCAGGGTTGAGAAACGGATGATGGAGATCGCGATCATCGCGGTGCTGGTGCTGTGCATCTACCTGGCGGTTCGCCGGGCGGCGCTGGGCGTGATCGGCGCGGTGGTGCTGCCGGGAGTGTTGCTGACGTGGATGGGCGCGACGGGCGACTTTTCGCTGGCGTCGGCGGCGCTGGGCGTGCCGGTGGTCGCGTTGTTCGTCGTGGCCGTCGCGGGCGATGCCGTGCGCGAGCCCGGCGCGGTGCTGTTTGCCCGCGCGAGCATGGTGCTGACGGCCCTGTTCGTCGGCGGCGGGATTTCCTTTCTCTTCCTGGGCCCGGCGTTCGGAGCGTTGCTGATGGTGGCGTTTGTCGGCGCGACCATCGCCTTCGCCCTGCGGTCGCGCGAGGCGACGGCGATGCAGGTGCTCTCGACGCTGTCCGCCGCCATGCGTCAGAACCTTCCGCTGCATTCGGCCGTGGCGGCCGCCGCGCACGGCCGGGGCGACGCCGCCGGGCGGGCCCTCGCGCGGATCGCCGCCTGCCTCGAAAAGGGCATGCCCCTGAGCCTGGCGCTGCGCGTCGCCTACCGCGCCTGCCCCGGGCACGCCGTGGCGATGGCGGCGCTGGGCGAGCGCCTGGGCCGGCCGACTGACGCCCTGCGGCGCATCGAGGCCGAACTGAAGGCCCAGGATCGCCGGCGCCGCCAGCCCAAGGTCGTCCACCCAGGCTACCTCCTGTTGCTGCTGCTGTTCTCCGTTGGAATGGTGAGTATGTTGGGCATTTACATCATCCCCAAGTTCCAGGATATCACCGCGGGGATGGGTGCGGAGATTCCCCGGCTGACGGAAGTGGTCTATAACACCGCGGGGCCGGTTGGGCAGCTAGGGGTCGTTCTATGGGTTCTTCTCCTGCTGGGGATCCTGCTCTGGTTGGCGACCGCGCTGATCTCCCGCCGGCAGGACCGGACGCAATGGCTCCACACGATCTTCGACGCCCTCCGCTGGCGACTGCCGGGCTGGCGTTGGTTCGAGCGCCAGCAGGCGACGCTGCGCACCGTCGAGGCGCTGCGCCTGGCCCTGGAGGGCGGATGCACCGTCGACGCCGCCATCGCCGGAACGCTGGAGCTGGATGTGAACGCCTGTTATCGCGCCAGGCTGGCAGGATGGTTGGCGCGGGTCCGGCGCGGGGAAGACCTCTCGCAAGCCGCGACCCGCAGCCGGCTGGATCGCGCCATCGCCTGGGCGTTCGACCCGCGCGGAAACCCCTCCGGCGCGCCGCAAGCCCTCGAGATGATCGAGACCGCCCTCCGCGCCCGCGTCAACTACCGCGCCGTCCTGGCGCGCACCGTGCTCATGCCCTGCGTCGTGGTGGCCATCGGGGTGGGCATCGGGCTGATCGTCCTGGCGACTTTCCTTCCCATCGCGAGGATCAATGCAATCGTAATGGGGAGATTTCTGCCGTGAAGCGATCCGCGTTCATCCTGATGGAACTGGTGGTCAGCCTCGTGCTGCTGGAGATGCTGCTGGCCGGGGTGTCCAACGCGGTGGCGATCACCGGCGAGTTCAATCGCTGCCAGCTCGTGCGGCAGCAGTGCCTCTCGGCCGCACAGGCCCAGCTGGACAGCCTCGCCGCCACCGGAAAGGCGATGGACGAATCCGTCTTCGTTTCGGTCTGGCCGAAGCTGACGTCGAGCGTCGAGCAGTCCGACGGCGAGGGCGACTGGGCCGGCCTGCGCAAGGTCTCCGTCACCGTCACCGGCGTCGTCTCCGGCGGCGCCCAGTCGCGGGAGATTCGCGTCACGCTCTGCCGCTACCTGCCGGCCGGGAGGGGACCGTCATGACCCGCCGCGGATTTACCCTCTTCGAGCTGCTGGTGACGTTCTCCGTCTTCACGGGCGTGCTGGCGATCGGCTGGCTGGCGCTGCGGACGCTGTTTGTCGAGGCGCCGCGCGACGCCCGCATGGTCGAATCGCACCGGCGCTTGGGCGTGGCGCTGGACGCGATGCGGCGCGACGTGGAGTCCGCCGCCGCGCTGCCCGACGCTGCCGGGCTCTTGCGCGCGGGCCCGGAGTGCCTGCTGATCGCCGCGCCCGACGGGCTGGTGTGCTATCTCGCCGCGCCCGGGATGGTGGTGCGGCGGACGCTTTCGCCCGACGGAACGCCCGACGGGCGGTCCGAGCGCGTCTGGGAAGTGCCGCACGGACGCTTACGATTCCAGAGGTTGGAGGACGGTTCGCGGATGCGCGCCGCCATTGCCCGCTCGCACTTCGAGATCGAAGCCGACGGAACCGTACTGCACAAGCTCGCCGGCGCGCAGGTGTTCTTCCTGCCCGCCGCCCGACAGGAGCCCACCCCATGAAAATACGGTCTCCGCGCGGCTTTGCCATGGCGGGCGCGATCGTGATGGTCGCCCTGGCCGGGGTGTGCCTGTACCTGCTGGCCGAGAGCAGCAAGAGCCTGAAGTTCCAGACCGACCGCATGCAGTACGAGTTCCGCGCGCGGAACCTTCGCGCCAGCGCCACGGCCTGGGCGGAGCGCAACGCGGCCTCGCTGGCGGATGAAGCGTCCCGCCGGCTGGACGTCGGCGCGATGGACGCCGGTGAGGCGGAGCTGACGGTGCGGCGGACGGCGCAGGGCGAGTTCCGCGCGGACCTCGGCTGCCCTTGGGGTGGAAAGCTCATCCGCCGGGAGAACCTCCCGGTGGGCTCCGCGAGGCCGGAAGGGCGCTAGCTGGGGCGGACTGCGGCGCCGGCAGACCAAAGCCTGACTGCGCCGGCGGATGGGCGGAGCAGCCTTCGTGCAGCCGTCGCGCCAACCGCCGCGACGGCGGCGCTCAGGACGAGTCCGGCGAGGGGCGTTCCGGTGAGATCGAGCAGGAATCCGCCTGCCGCCGGCCCGACGATGCCCGCCAGCCCGTACGCCAGGAACACCGGCGGGTAGACCGTCCCGACGCGGTCCGGGCCATAGCGACTCGCCACGTGCGCCGCGTAGACCACGAAGCACGCCCCGAATCCGAATCCCACCAGCATCGCGCCGCCCGCGAAGGCAAGGTCCCACCGGCGGACGCCCAGCAGGCACAGCGTCGCGGCCACCAGGAACGCCAGCGACAGGGGGATCGCCCGCGAGCCCAGCCGGTCGGCGAGGAATCCCCACGTGATGCGCCCCGTGGCGTTTCCGACGGCGAACGCGCCGATCGCCAGCGCCGCCCACCACGGCGCCACGCCGGCCGCTGCCGCCATCGGCTTGAGGTTCCCCACGACCAGCAGCCCGGCGAAGGTTCCGGCGAACATGCCCAGCGCGAGCGCCCAGAAGACGCGGTCGCGGAACAGTGCCGCAGCCGTCGGCCCCCGGCGACGCGCCCCCCCGAAGCGCCGCGCGGGGACTGACAGCGCGCAGGCCGCCGCCAGGATCGCCGCGCCGTACGTCAGGCCGATCCAGCGGAACACCGCCAGCACGTCCAACCCACGGGCCAGCAGCGCGTCCGCCCACGACGCCAGCAGCACCGCGCCGCCCCCGAACCCCGCGACGGCCAGGCCCGTCACCAATCCCTTGTGCGACGGGAACCATCGCACGCATGCCGCCAGCGGGCAGACGTAGCAGAAGCCCGTTCCCGCGCCGGCCAGCAGCCCGATGCACGCCGTCAGCGAGAGGAACGATCCGTCCGAGAATCCCGCCGCCAGGTACCCCGCGCCGAACAGCACCCCGCCGACCATCGCCACCGGGCGCGGGCCGAAACGCTCCTGGAGCCTGCCCGCCGCCACCATCACCACCGTGAACGTGGCGATCAGCACGCCGAAGATGAACTGCGTCTGCGCGGTGCTCAGGCCGTGCGCCGCCCGCAACGCGGGCACGAACGCGCTCCAGGCGTACAGGCCGCCCAGGCAGACCTGGAGGACAATCGACGCCGTCAGGACGACGTACCTCATGGGCGCGGACTCCTTTCCGCATCGAGCGACAGCGCGATCCGCGCGGCCTGGGCGATGCCCTCCGCCACGAGCTGTCCCGGCGGCAGCTCGGCGCGGTGCTTTTGCCCGTGGCCGGTCAGCACGTAGATGCCGGTCGCGCCCGCGCGCTCGGCGAGTTCCACGTCGTGCGGATGGTCGCCGACGACGAAGGATCGCCCCAGGTCGATGTCGTGCTCGCGCCCTGCCGCCAGCAGAAAGTGCGGGTTGGGCTTGATGCACCGGCACCCGTCCGCCCGCCGGTGCGGGCAGAAGTAGACCGCCTCGATGGTCACGCCCTCCTCCGCCAGGCGTCCGACGACGGCGCGGTTGACCGTCTCGACGTCGGCCGGCGTGATCGCGCCCTCGGCGATGCCCGGCTGGTTGGTCACGATGAACAGGGCGAACCGTTCCGCCAGGCTCCGCAGCGCCGCGAAGGCGTCGGGGAAGAACACCGCCTCGGACGGGTCGCGCAGATGCCCGCGGTCCTCGATGATCGTTCCGTCGCGGTCGAGGAAGACGGCGGGGCGCAGAGGTTGTCTCGATGTCGGCAAGGGCCTGGTCTCCGATAAGCCGTTACAAAAAAGGACTTGCGGACGTCTCCGCGCTTTCCTGAGGTGTCGCCCCAGCAACTCGCAAGACCGCCGGTTTCCGAGAGGCAGGCACAAAAAAACCGGCGTCAGCCCGCATCGTGCGGAAGCTGTTCGCCGGCCTATTTCGCAGCAGGTAGCCGTCGGGCTACCCCCTGTCCATCTGCCTGCTAACTGAGAGAGTCACTATGCCCGAATCGCGGGGCATTGTCAAGCCGAAACGCCGCTACGACGCGTCCCTGGCGCACGGAACGGCGCCGTCGAACGTGAAGAGGATGACGCGCTCCCCTGTGGCGGTGCTGATGTCGGTGTGCAGGCTCCGCGGTTTCTGCCCGGTGATGTCCTGCACGAGGGTCTCGAGCATGGTCCGGGCCTGCTCCAGCAACTCGATGCGCACCTGCTTGATCAGCGCCCGCCCGTGGGAGGAAGAGTCGATCTTCGCGAGGTTCCGCTCCGCAGGCGTCAGCACGCCGCGCAGGCGGACCAGCACCATGTCCTCGAGAATCCAGGTCTTGGTCTCTTCCGGACCGCGACCCATGTATTCCTTCTCGAACTTGATGATGGCCTCGCTGATCTCGGCCTCGAGTTGTCCCTGGGTCTTTGCCATGCGTCGAATCCTCGCTCTTTCGGCGGCTGCATTGTATCCGCGGCGGGCGAGGCCTCCAAGCGCGGTCCCGTCGGGCGCAAAAAAGGAGCCGACCTGCCAGTCAGGCCGGCTCCCAGGAGACGGTCGCTTTATGGTCTGTATTTACTCGGCCCTATGCTTTGGGCAGTTGTTCCGTCTCCTCAATTCCATTATTCGCGCTGCCCCAGTGAGCAAACAACCCCAAGAGCGCGGAAGCGAGCCCGCGCGAGAACCATTGGCTCTCCAAGCATCGTATGGGAAGAAAGATAACGGTTCGTCCGGCGCGAAAATTATCGGGCGATTGCCGCCCGCGCGCGGGGCAGCCAGAGGTCGATTGCGGCCTGCATGTCTTTCGGAACCGGCGCGCGGACGTGAAGAATCTTTCCGGAGCGCGGATCCTTGAACTCGATCGTCCAGGCATGCAGGGCCTGGCGGTCCAGCCCGAACGCCTGCCGGGCCTGGCGGTTGGCGGCGCGGTCGCCGTACTGGTCGTCGCCGAGGATGGGGCATCCGATTGCGGCTGCGTGGACGCGAATCTGGTGCGTGCGCCCCGTCAGCGGGCGGAAGAGCACGAGGCTCGCGCCTCCCTGCGGCAGCGAGCGCACGCCGGCCGAAGCGAGCGTGCGATAGTCGGTCTGGGCGTCCAGTCCCTTTCCGCGGAGGACGCGCACCGGCTGCTTGCCGCCCGTCCAGCGCGACAGCGCGTGGCGGATCGTCCCGCTCGGCGGGCGCGGCACGGACAGGCAGACGGCAAGGTATTCCTTGCGGGCCTTGCGCCCGCGAAAGAGGTCCTGGAGCGCCTCGGCGCAGTCGGAGGTCTTGGCGAACAGGACGCAGCCGGTCGTGTCGCGGTCGAGGCGATGGGCGGGCTCCAGCTGCGGCAGCGAAAGCCTGCGCCGCAGGATCGACCGCAGGCAGAAGCGCGTGTTGCCCCCGCCGGTGACGACGGTCTCCAGCCCGGCGGGCTTGTCCACCACGAGCAGCGTGTCCGTTTCCGCCAGCACGCGCGAGGCGAAGTCGATATCCGGCATCTTCCGTTCGGCCATGATGACAGCATACCCCACGCCGCCGCCACTCACCACTCTGCACTCATCACTCTTCACTCTCCATTTGTAAGTTGAAGCGTTCCCTCGGCCGCGGCGATAATGCGTCCGACTCGGAAGGGCAGGGAGCGCTCATGGATGTGTTCTTCAGCACGGGCGAGAAGTCCGGCGACCGCATTGCGGCGGCCGTCGCCGTCGCGCTGCGCCGCGAGTTTCCCGACCTGGACCTCGCGGGGCTGACCGGGCCGGACGCCATGCGCGCGGGAATTCGCGGCGCGTTCGACGGCACGGACTTCGCCATGACCGGCGTGGACTGGCGGAACGTGCGCGCGTGGTCGAGGCTCCTGCCGGCCGTGCTGGAAATGATCCGCCGCCGCCCGCCGAAGCTTTTCGTCGCCGTTGCCCACCCGACGTTCAACCTGCCGCTGGCGGGCCTGCTGCCGGCGGGCGTGCGAAAAATCATCATCGGCCCGCCCGAGATCTGGGGCTGGGAGACCACGCGCCTGGCCGGGGCGATCGCCAGCGCCATCGGCTGGGTTCCCCGCCTGCTCGGCAGGACGTTCAGCACGCTCCACGCGCCGTACATCGCCGCGCGTCGCGGGCCGCTGGCCCTGCGGAACTTCGACGACCTGCTGTGCCTGACGCCGATGAACCTCGCCGCCTACACCGCGCTGCGCGAGCGCCTGGGCGCGGCGGCGCGGATTGCCCAGGTCGTTCACCCCGCCGCCGCCCTGAGGCGAACGGAGGAACTGGACCGCCGCGCCGCCGACTTGCGTGCCAACCTTCGGCTGGCCGACGGCGAGCACCTGCTGGGCATTTTCCCCGGCAGCAGGGAGGGCGAACTCCGCGTCGTCCTGCCCCGGATGCTCCAGGCCGCGCGGGAAATCCTCCGACGGCGCGACGACGTGCGGGCCGCCGTCAGCGTCTCCGACCGGCGTTTCGAGCCGCTCGTGGCGACGCTGCTGGAGCGGCACGGCGGCGGGTTGTGCCAGGCCGGCCGGCTGCAAACGACGAGCGCCCCGGCGAACGAGCTGCTGGCTGCGAGCTGCCACGCCATGCTGTGCAGTGGAACGCTGACGCTCGAAGCCGCCTGCCTCGGCGCCGCGGGCACGGTGTGCTACCGCCTGACCCCGACCGGCGCGGTGCTGCTACGGACCTTCTGCCACCACCGGTACATCGCCGGGCGACCCGCGCCGCTGGGGCTGCCCAACGCGCTGGCTGCGTTCGCCGGCGTCGGGCCGCGCGAACTGCCCTACGCCGAGTGCGTCAAGAGCCGCTGCCGCGCGAACCTCATCACGCGGTGCGTGCAGGACGCCCTGCCCGCAGGTCCGCACACGAAGGACTGCCGCCCCCGTCTTGACGAGAGGATGGAATCCCTGATCCGCCAATCGATCCAGCCGGCCGGCGCATGCCCGCCCGCGGAGCACGTCCTGCGGATTTATCGGGACTTGTCCGCCTGAGCGGGCCGGCTCACACGCCTTGGCCCGGTGGGGCGTATCCCGCCGAGGCGTCGTCGATCACCAGCGCCCAGTCCGGACCGTAGGGCGGAGGGCGCATGCCCAGTTCGCCAGGGTTGTCCCGCTCGCCCGCGTCCAGGGCCAGGCCTTCTCGCACGTCGTACCACCAGGTTCTCAGCCGCCGGGCGGAAATCGCCGAGGTCTGCACGACCAGGTGTCGCACGACGGGAGTGTAGACCATCAGATACGTGGCGTCGGACTGCCCCGGTATGCCGTCGCGGGTGGCTGCCGCGTGGTCCCAGTCGCAGCCGGGATTGCGCACCAGCGACGGATCGGGAAAGCGCGTCAGGAAGGGGCGCGATTCCATCAACCGCCGCACGTGGCGCATGTCCAGCGCGCCGGGCAGATGCAGGGCTTCCCGCCAGTGCATGCGCCCCGTGGCTACCCAATGACGGTCCGGGCGGTTCATCATCCAGATGTCGTGACAGCCGTACGTGTGACCCGGCGCGCCGGAGAACACGGCCCAGTACGCCGCCTGGCGCACGTCGTGGTCGTCGGAATACCCGTTGGCGGGCTGCTGGCCGAACGGGTGGTCCTCGTAGATCGGCTCGCCGTCCAAGACGGGCTTGATGGGGCTGCGCGCGTAGTCGGCGGCAATCATTTCCCAGGTGCGCCCGCAGCGGCGCGCGTGTCCGGACTGGATCATATTGAAGTCCAGCCAGGGCTCCTCGTGCACCCAGCGGGCCGACGTGTTCCCCCCGGCCGGGTGGAAGGTGATGAGATGCCGCCCGCCGTCGCCTTCCCGCAGGCCATTTGCCATCGCGCGCCAGACGTTCACCACCCCGTCGGCCACCCGGTCGCCCCCGAGAATCCACACCAGGTTCGGACATCCACCGTACCGTCGTCCCAGCCATTTTCCGTAGACCGCCGCGTTTTCCTCTGTGAAGATCGGGCAGATGTGCTTCGACCACGGCGCTTGGATGACGTAGCTTCCCCATGTCGGCAGCATGCCGACGTACAGGCCCAGTTGCTCGGCCGCTGCGACGATCCAGTCCACGTGCTCGAAATACGCTTCGTTGGGACGCGTCGGGTCGTTGTCGTGCAGGGGCAGATTTCCGTAGGCGTTGGGGACGTCCCGCCCACCATGTTCCGCCAACACCACTGCCTGGATCACGTTGAAGCCTTGGGCCGCGCGGACGCGAAGGTAGAACTCCGCCTCTTCGCGGTTCAGGTCGTGGAACAGCTGCCAGGCGGTGTCACCGAGCCAGAAGAACGGCTGCCCGTCGGCGCGGACGAGGAACCGCCGGTTGTCGGAAACGCGCAGATCGCCGCACGACAAAGGGGCAACGGAACGGGTCATGGCAGGAACTCTCCCATTGCAGCGGGCGATACGCCTGCCTCGGGCCATCGCACCGTGCGACAGAAGAATACGCCGGAGGGGAACCGCTTGGCAAGGTCTGCGCACGTCGGAAGGCGAGGGCGCAAAAAATCGGCCGAGGGGTCGCCAGAGGACACCTCGGCCGATTCCGGAACGGGCGGGGCAGGCAGTTATGGCCTGACCTCCCGCGCGCCCCTGGATTGTCCAGGCACGCCGCGGCGTGTGAAATCATTTTCTGCGGCGGAGCACCACGCCCACGCCACCCAGCGCCAGCATCGCCAGCGTCATCGGTTCCGGAACGCTCGTTGTGCTCAGAATTCCGCTGAGGCTCTCGCCGTTCAGGATCGACGCATTGATCGCGTGGAAGCCCAGGGTATACGCGCCCGTGTCATTCCCGCCGCCAAACGCGCCGAGATAGTCCAGAATGCCCGATCCATCCGCCAGCAAGGTGGCAAACTGCACCTGGAGCACCTCGCCGGGGCCGATCCCCTTCTTCACCGGGGAAGAATCGGCGCGAAACTCGACCAACGGATAGGGGTCCGACGTCTCAGCTTGATACCCCGGCAGTCCGTTGGAGGTGTGCACCGAGTAAGAGACGTCCTTGGTGTCGGTCAGGACGACGGGGTTCCACAGGATGGCTGTGCCCGTGTCATCATCATAGGTGTCGACGACGATTTCCTTGAACACGGCCGAGGTCTCCAGCCCGGTCGAAACGTTCGTGAAGGTCATCGTGGCCAGCCCGCCGGAAACGGTCAGGTCCACCGACAGACGGACGTCTGACAGGTCGGCGCCGGCGATGGGCGTCGTGTCGGAATGGGTGCCGTAAACAATAATGCTGCCCAAGGCCGGAACGCTGCTCAATCCGATCAGGGTCAGGGCGGTCAGTGTCGCGAGAGTTCGCATGTTGTGCCTCCTGGGGCGTTCGTTGGCGGCTCGGGGTACGCTCCCAAGTCCGCTCGTAACTACCTCCGAAGGCAACATAGGATTCATCCGGGCGCGGGGCGAATGCGCCGGGGAGAATCTTCCAGGGGCAGGACGCGCGCAACAAACCGCGCCGTCGTGGGTTACGACGGCGCGGCACGGTGATGCGCAATTCCTCGACAAGTTGGCTTATCGGCTCTTGTCGAGGGCAGCCTGTTTCTGCTCGTTGGTGAGTTTGTCCCATGCGACCGGGCAGCCGGCGCAGCAGAACCCGACTTTCTGCCCTTGGAAGACGCGGGTGAGTTCCTCGGGCACCTTGGCGGGATCCAGTTTGCTGTCCATCATCGGGCAGGTCTTGTTGACGATTCCCGCAGGGATGGTCTGCGCCTCTTTGGTCGCCATTTTCTTGTGGCACCCGGTCAGCAGCGCCTGGGCCTTCGCCAGTTCCGCCAACGCGGTCTCCTTGTCGCCTTTTTCGACGGCGGCCTTGACCGCCTCCAGCGCCTTGGATAACTCGCCCCTTTTGGCGGTGCAAGCGGGCATCTTTTTCATCCCGCTCTTGCAGGCGGTGCAACCGGCCTTGCCGCACATCACACAGGCCTTGTCTGCCTTGCAGGCGGTGCATCCGGCCTTACCGCACATCGCGCAAGCTTCACCGGCCTTGCAGCAGGCAGAACAATCCGCCTTGGCACAAGCTGCGCAGGCCGGTTGGTCTGCATCCGCCGCCTTTGTCTGTGCCAACACGGCATTTCCTGGGCCGGATATCGCCAGCGTTGCGCTTAAGACCAATAAATAAAGTGACATGCGTTTCATGTTCGATCTCCTGTGATTGGGGTTTCCGTCATGCCTGTTTCCCGAATTCATCCCATTGTAGCGCGGGAAAAAGAATTCCACCGAAAAACAGGCATGGAGTGGTTGCCAGAGGTGAAGCCGGTTTTATGCCCGCCGTCAGACGCGGTCGATGACGACGATCGTCTCATCGTCCACCTGGGCGGCGCCTTGGCGGAAAGCATCCACCGCATCGAATACGGCTGTGGCGAGTTCCTGCGGCGACAGGTCCGATCCTGCCGCGACCAGCTCCCGCAGGCGCTTCTCCCCGAAGCGGCGATTCTGCGGATCGGCTGCATCGCACACGCCGTCGGTGTAGAGCACCATCCGCTGACCGGGCGTGAAGGTGATGCATCCTTCGTTGGGAGTGTATTGTTCGACGCCCAGCAGCAGATCGTGGAATCCCAGGTGCTGGACGGAACGCTCGGGGCGCTCCACGAGGAACGGCGAGGAATGCCCCGCGTTGACGAAGAAGCTCACGCCGGTAGGCAGGTCGAGCACGGCGTAGAACATGGTGCAGGGCGTCACACCCCCGACGCGATTGCCCAGGTCGATGAGCATCTCGTTGAGGTTGGCGACCATCTCGGCCGGCCGGGCCAGCGCGGGCGGGCGGGAGCGCAGGACGCCCATGATCTTGGCCATCAGCAACGACGCCCGCACACCGTGTCCGACCACGTCGCCGATGACGACGGCCGTCTGGTCCTCGTTGATCCGGATGAAGTCGAGAAAGTCTCCGCCTACCGATCCGCACATGCGGTTCTTCGCCGCCGCCAACTGGTGGGGGCAGTCGGCGGGACATTCCGTCGGCAGCAGCGCCGCCTGGAGTTCCGCCGCCAGACGAAGGTCCTGCTGATGTTCGCTGTCCTCGATGGAGTGCATGGCTTCTCGACTTTCGGGTACAGGGCGGGACGAAAGACTGATTATGCCCGCTGAGGCCGCCTCAATCAATGCTCTCGCCCCACGCAGCCGGCGACTCTATAATGCGATGCGCCATCCGCGGCGACAGGGTACCGTTGGGATCGACAGGAGACCGGCATGGCATTGACGATTGAGGACATCACTTTCTCGGGCAATTCCGCCCGGCTCCGCGTACCGGAGGCATTCACGCTGGTCGTGTTCGGCGCCTCGGGCGATCTGGCCAGGCGGAAACTCATCCCGGCGGTTTTCGCGCTGCACTGCCAGGGCCTGCTGCCGGAAAAATTCGCCGTGCTCGGGTTTGCCCGGACCGCCCTGAGCGACGAGGAATTCCGCGCCCGCCTGCGCGGGTCGCTGGACGGCTGCAAGGGCGAGCCCGTCTCCCCGGAGCAGTGGGACCGGTTCGCCTCGCGGCTGCATTACCTTTCCGGGCACTATGACCGCCCCGACGACTACACGGCGCTGCGGGATCGGCTGGCTGACGGCCTGCCCGAAAACCGTTTGTTCTACCTGGCCACGCCGCCGGAATCATTCGTGCCGGTGGTGCGAGGTTTGGACGGCGCGAAGCTGACGCGCAAAGGCGCCGCCGGCGCGCCCTGGGCCCGCGTGATTGTCGAAAAACCCTTCGGACGCGACCTGCCCGGCGCGCAGGCGCTCAACGGAGAGATCCTTTCCGCCTTCGACGAGCGGCAGGTCTTCCGCATCGACCACTACCTCGGAAAGGAGACCGTCCAGAACCTCCTGGTGCTGCGGTTCGCCAACGCCATTTTCGAGCCGCTGTGGAATCACAAGTATGTCGATCACGTGCAACTCACCGTCGCCGAGACGATCGGCGTGGAGGGACGGGGCGGCACGTTCGACCGCGCGGGAATCCTCCGCGACATGGTGCAGAACCATCTGATGCAACTGCTGTGCCTGGCGGCGATGGAACCTCCCCTGACGCTGTCGGCCGAGGCGATCCGCGACGAGAAGGTCCGCCTTCTCCGCTCACTCCGCCCGCAGGGCCCGCAATGCGCCGCCAGCGGCGTGGTGCGCGGGCAGTACGCAACCGGGTCCATCGACGGCCGAAGTGTGCCGGGATATCTCCAGGAACCGAAGGTAGCGGCGGACTCGCAAACCGAGACGTTTGTCGCCTTCCAGGCCCACATCGACAACTGGCGGTGGGCGGGCGTCCCGTTCTACCTGCGGACGGGCAAGCGCCTGGCGAAAAAGGTCACCGAGGTGTCCGTCCACTTCCGCCCCGTGCCGCAGGTGCTGTTCAACCTGCCACCGGTCGGGCCGCAAGCGCCCAACGTGCTGGCGATCCGTATCCAGCCGGACGAGGGAATCTCGCTGGCGTTCCAGGTCAAGCAACCGGGTCCGGGCCTGCGCACCGGCACGCTGAAGATGGATTTCTCCTATGCCGAGGCGTTCGGATCCGCCCCGCCGGACGCCTACCAGCGCCTGCTGCTCGACGCGGCGCTGGGCGACCCGACGCTCTTCACGCGGAATGACGAGGTGGAGGCGGCTTGGCGATTCATCACACCGATCCTGGAAGGGTTCGAGAGCCCCCTGGCGTGCCGGCTGCTCAGCTATCCGGCCGGTTCGTGGGGGCCGCCCGAGGCCGACGCGCTGCTCCGGGCCGACGGCGCGCGCTGGCATCTGCGGGAACAAGCCCCCTGAGATTGTCTCGCCCAAGCGCGGAAGCGCAAGCAGGATAACCGCCGCGTCAGTTCATCGGGGAGAAATCTTCCTTGCCCGCGCCGCATTCGGGGCAGACCCAGTCGGCCGGCAGCTTCTCGAACGGCGTTCCGGGCTTCACTCCGCTGTCCGGATCGCCCTTGGCTGGATCGTAGACGTACCCGCAGAGATCGCAAACGTACTTCTTCATCGGTTCGTCCCTTCGTGGCTGGGGTTCTGTTGCTACGTCATCGGATACTGCATTATTCTCGCCATGCTCGCGTGCGACAAGGCATTTCCGCAAGTTGCGGCGCCTGTCGCTACATTTTGTCGTCGCGGCGCAGCAGTTCCGCCAGCAGCCGCGGTTCCAGGCGGTATCGCGACCCCTTGCCCTGGTAGAACCCGTGCTCGCCCACCAGGTGCA
>JAKPKY010000030.1 GCA_029553505.1 Planctomycetota bacterium | reverse complement strand
CTCGATGTTCCGGGCCCCGAAGTACCGCATCATCCACCCGCAGTGCAGGTCGCCCGGGTCGGCGTAGGTCATGATCCGCCCGGTTCCGGGCTCGAACAGGCCCCAGGCACCAGGCTTTCCGTCGTGCAAGCGGACCCCCTGCATGTGCGGGGAACCCTGCGGGAAGTCGTAGTAAATGTGGTAAATCTCGTGATCGGCGGGAATGTGCCGCATGGGATTTTCCGGGAACAGCGAGTTGATGAGTTCGCGGTAGCAGCGGAAGAAGCGGTCCTCGCGCCCGCCGTAGACGCAGTCGTCGGACAGGATGAACCCGCCGCGCTCCAGGTACTCGCGGAGGTTTTTCTCCTCCTTCTCCGGCAGCTTGAAGAACCCCTCGGACGTCATGAACACGAACGGGTAGCGGCACAGTTCGTCGAAATCGCCCAGGCGGACTACCTTGGGCTCCATCGACACGTTGATGTTGGTCAACTCGGCGAGCTTTTTGCGGAGGATGATGTCGCCGGTCGGCCCGACATTCCAGATGTCGGGTGTGCGGTCGTACACGGTGAACTGGAGGCGCGGGAAGATGAACTTTCCGGTCTGGACGGCCTGGTCGGCCAGCAGCTTCTTCACCGGAGTCAGCAGCGACCCGAGCAAGGCCGCGCCGGCGACGCCGAGCGTGCCCTTGAGCACCTGTCGGCGCGTCCAGAGCTGGTGGATCTTCTCCACCCCTCCGGCAAGCTGCTCGGCGATCCGCCCGACCTCGCGGTCGTCGGCGCGATGGATTGTTTCCCGTTTCCGCACGATTGCACCTCCGCCTGTCCGCCGGGCCGTCAGGCCAGGCCGGTCCGGCGCCTCACGATCCATTCTATCGAAACCGCAGTCAGGCACAAAACCAGCAGCGCGGGCATGTCCCACAGGTCGCGATCGATGACGCGGCGGACCGTATCCTGCCTGGCCTCTACCGCGCGTTCGATCTGCTCGGGAATGCCCGACGCCTCCCGCAGGCTGAAATACTGCCCGTCCGTCGTCTCCGCCATCCGCCGCAGCGAGTCCTCTTTCAGCCCGGCGTTGGCGAACTCGATGAACGGGTCGGTCACCTCGAAGAACGTCTCCGCGGGCGGGCTGGTCCACCCCTCGACCTGCACGGACACCTGGTAGAGGCCTTCCTCCCGGGGCTTGTAGCGGCACTGGTAGACGCCCTCCTCGGTGAGCGTCCAGTACATGGGGATTTCCTCTCCGCGGATGGTGGCCGTCACGCGGGCGTCGTGGATGGGGCGCAGGTCCTTGCCCAGGACCGTCGCGCGGAGGATGACCGACGCGTTGCGTGCGTAGCTGTCGCGGTCGGTCTCCACCGCCAGCCGGTCTCTCGCCCCGACGGCCAGCCAGCGGATCATCTGCTTCCAGAACTTCTCGTGGAACTCGTCGCTGGCGGGGCGGGACATCTGCCAGTACCAGCTGCCCCCGGACATGAACGCGCCGACGCGCCCCTGCCCGTAGTTCTGCACGGCCAGGACGGGGCGGGCGCCGTCGGCGGGTTTCTGGCGCAGCAGGAGCGACGCGCCGGACTTGACCCCGCGCACCGGCGTGATGCCGATCAGCGCCGGCGCTTTCTCCCACTGCTGGGCGTTGGCAACCGCGTCGGGCTCGATCCGCATGACGGCGTGCGCCAGACCGTCGTCCGTCGCCTCGGCCTGGAACTCCTGATCGCTGTAGTGCCCGTCCGATGCGGAAATCGACACCGGAAGCATCCGCTCCACGGGCGTACCGGCGTATCCGCCCAGTCCGAACGAGTTGACCCCACCGAGCATCAGCAGTCCGCCGCCCCGCTCCCGGACGAACTCCTCGAGCAGGGCCATCTGCTCCGGGGAAAAATACTTCGCCTCGATGTCGCCCAGGATGACCGCCTTGAACGCGAAGAGGTTCTCCCGCGTCGTGGGGAACCCCTGGGCCAGATACATCTCGCTGGAGTTGGCGCTCTGGATGTAGAAGCGGTCGGCCGCCAGCCGCAGCAGGCCCACGAGGCGGAAGTCCCGGTCGCGATACAGCGCCCGCCGCAGGAAGCGATATTCCATGCGCGGGCTGCCCTCGACGTACAGCACCGGCAGACGGTCGTCCTGGATCTCGACGGTGAAATCCTTGAAGTTGTTCTCGGTGATCTTCTCGTCGGTCGCCGGCGCGATCGACACGCGGTAGGTCGCGGCGCCCTGCTCGTGGTCGGGGGTGAAGGTCAGTCGCACGCGCTTCAGGTCCGACTCCGTCCCCGGCTCGATCCGCTGGGTGAGGATCACGTTGTCCCCGCGCGACAGTTGCACGTCGAACGGCTCGCGGAAATCGGTGTGCCGCAGGACCACGTCGGCGTCGATGGCTACGTTCCGCCAGACGCGCTTGCGAGCGAAAACTCGCATGACCTCGTAGTCCTTCGGCGGATTCGGGCTGCCCACGCCCACGGCGTAGAGGGGCACGCCGCGGTCCCGCAGCATGGCGGCAGCGTCCTCGAGCGATCCGCCTTCATTCCGGCAGCCGTCACTGACCATCACCACCGCCGCCAGCGTCAGCCCTCGCAACTCCGAGGACATCTGGCGCACCGAGTCGAACACGTCCGTCGCGGCGCCGGAGGCCTTGAGCCCCTCCAGCCCGCTCGCGCGCGACGCGCCTTGGTCGAAGCGATACAGGATGACCTTTGAGTGCTTCGCGATGCGATCCAGCAGCCCCGACTCGCCGGCGGCGCCCGCCAGCAGGTCCTTCGCGACGGCGAACCGCGGCGCGGTTTGTCCGTTGGACTGGGCGTCCTCGATGGTCATGGATTTCGACGTGTCCACCAGCACGGCAGTGAATAGCGCCGCGTCCGGCGGGCCCTTGGTGCGCAGCGCGGGCCTGGCCAGCATGAACAGGATCATCGCCAGCAGCGCCACCCGCAGTCCCAGCAGGACCCAGCGGGTGCGGCGCGACACGCGCGACCGCACCTGGCGGTACAGCCACCACGCGACGGCCCCGACCGCCAGCAGCACCAGCAGCATCGCCTCGGGGCGAAGGCGCGTCAGGAACACCAGGCTGCCCTCGCCGTATGCTTCCGGGCGGAACTTGAACAGAAACTCGAACACGCTGCTCATGCGGGATTCGTCCTTCCCGATCCTCTTTGCCGACTACCTCGGCCGGTTCGACAACGCCTGGTAATACCGGTTGACCAGGTGACGGTACCGCGGCGGGCACTCGTCCTGCTGGGCGGAGAACAACTGCTTGGCTTCCAGGGTCGTCTGCAACTGCGTTTCCAGTTGGCCACTCACGCGGGTAATCAGGTTCGACAGGTCCTGCTGCTTGTCCGGATTCGACGCCAGCTTGACCTCCAGCGCCGGATCAGCCGCCTCCCGCTTCAGCGAGGCGGCGTCCTTCTCGTCCAGCTTCACGTCCGGACGGCGCTCCACCTGCGCCGCCAGGCGGCGAACGTCCGCCGCGACCTGGGCGCTGACCTCCCGCCGCTGTTGCCGCGTAACCTGGGCGGCCATCGCCAGTTCCTTCTCCGCCGGCGCCTCGGTCTTCAGATCCTTCTGTTCCTTCGGTCTGCTGGCCAACTCGCCGGGTTTGGGTTTCGGCTGTTCGCCCGGCTTGGGCTTGGGTTCTTCCCTAGGCTTGGATTTCGGTTCTTCTGCCGGTTTCGGTTTGGGCTCCTCGGCCGGTTTCGGTTTTGGCTGTTCGCCGGGCTGGGTCTTGGGCTCCTCGCCCGGTTTGGGTTTCGGCTGTTCTTCGGGCTTCTGCTCCGCCGGCTTGGGGGCGCTCGTCGCAATTTTTTCCAGCCCTTGCTGGATGTCCTTGGTCTGCTTGACCATTTCCTTGAGGGCTTCCTCGCGGGTCCGCACGATGTTGTTGGCCGCCTCGCGGAGGTCGGCCAGAACCTTTTTCATTCCCTCGGCGGCGCGGCTTTGTTCGTCGGTGGCGGGTTGGGCCTTGAACGCCGCCAGCTCGACGACGGCGTTGGTCATTTTCTGCCCCGGTTGCTCCCGCTGGAGCGTGCGATGGGCCTTCTGGACCGCCTGGGCCACCTCGTTGCGCTCGCCGCTTTCCGCCCAGCGGTTGAGCTTGTCCATCTTGCCCTCGAAGACGTCGTGCTCGGCCTTCAGTTCGGCCTGGCTGAAGGAGACCTTCTTGAGGTCGCGCTTCTCCGTGGCCGTGGGCTGGTGATCGGCGAAGGTCTCCAACGCCGCCACCACGAGGTCGGTTTCCCCCTTGAGCTCGTTCTGCTTGCGGAGGAGTTTTTCGAGCAGCTTTACCGCCTCGGCGATCGCGGCTGCGATCTGGTCTGCATCGAGTTCGCCGAGTTGGTCGGCGACCTGCCCGAGGAGCTTTTCGGCCTCGATGGCCTTGGTCAGGGCATCGGGGACCTGGCGGGCGTCGAGGTTGGATGAGGCGGCCTGCATCGCCCGCCCGGCGCGGTCGGTCTTGTCCACGGAGTCCTTGAGCTTCTCGGAGGCCTCGGGAACGCGCTTGAGTTTCTCCCCCGCCGCGCGCGTTTTTTCCGCCAAGGCCTTTTCGCGCTCGGCGAGTTTGCCCGCTTCCTTGGCCTGCTGGGCAGGGCTGAGGTTCGCCCGCGACAGCTCCTGGGCGTCGCTGATGAGTTTCTGCTGCTCGCGGCGGATCTGCTCGATTTCCTTGCGGACCTCGGCGGCGGTCTGCGCCTCGGCGAGGTTCGCTTCCAGCTTGCTGCCCTCCTGCTTTTCCATCTGGGCCTTGGTCTCGGCGAACAGTTCCGCGAGGCGCTGCTGCTCGGCTTGCGCCGCCTCGGCGGTCTGGACGGCGGCGTCCGGCGGAGGCATCTTCAGCAAAGACTCCAGGTCGCTCACGCCGGCGGCGATCAGTTCGGCCAGCGCCACCTGGAGATATTCCACCGCCTTCGCCGTGTCGTGCGCCACCAGCGCCTTCTGGGCGAACGTGGCCAGCTTGTCCACCCGCGCGGCCACTTCCTTCAGTTCCGGATGCGCCAGGATATCCACGAACGGCCAGACCTTCCCCGTGGACGGGTCGAGCATCGACTGGGCGATTGCTTCGGCGCGCTGGGCGTGGACGTCCGGCGCGAGGCGGAGTTTCTCGCGGTGCAGCGTCCACGCCTGGAAGAGGAATTCCTCCAGCGTGGGCCCGGCTGGCGGAGGCGCGTGGGGCATCTTGTCCTCAAACCCGTAGGCCGCCCAAAGCTCGAACGGGAGGATCACGATCATCCGCAGGTCGCTGGCGGCAGGTTCGTTGTCGCTCTTGCGGTCCCGCGCCTCGATGTGCCATGAGAAGATTTCGCCCGGCTGGGGCGCCGGCTGGACCTCCTCGAGCATCCATCGCAGCGACGCGTTGACCTTTTCCGGCGCCTGCGGGCCCTCGCCCTCGGGACGCTGGAGCTTCAGCGGAATGCGCCCCCTGGACGTGCCTTTTGGGTCGAAACGCAGGTAGACCAGTTCGGCCGAGGCGACGCCCCAGTCGTCGGTCACTTCGGCACTGAACGTCACTTCGCCCAGCGGATGCGTTTCAACCGTGTTCAGCGGCGCGGTCACGGCGAGCACCGGCGGATTGTCGGGCAAGGCGTAGACACTCGACGGGCCGAGGCTGGCGGCCGTCTGCCCGTCCACGTCGGTCACTTCGAAGGTGTATTGCGCGTCGGCGGAAACGGGGAACGACGCCACGGCCGTATTGCCCCGCTCCGCGTCGACCGCAAGCGGCTGGACCTTGCCGTCGGCCCAGACGATTTTTCCGGACACCAGGCGCGTGTTGGCCAGGACCCGCACCGTCGCCTGGGAACCGATCGGCGCGGTCACGTCGCCGACGGCGAGGGTTTCCACCTTGTCGGGGAAGCCCAGGTACTCGGGATAATGCACCGTCACCTCGACGCCCTGGAGTTCCAGGCGGTCATACACCGTGATGCGATGCGTTGGGGACTGATACTTCTCCGCGGAGAGGAAAAAATCCATCTCCTCGCTGACGGATTCGAGGGTCGCCTCGTAGCCGTAAAGCTTGTCGGAGTCGGCCAAGGGAATCGACCGCCACTCCGCCGCGGCGCCTTGTGCGACGGGATGGAAATGCAGTTGCACCGCGCCCTGCGGCTCGCGTGACAGTTGCGCCTCCAGGCGGAAGTCGGACCCGCGGGCCAGGCGCACGTCGCCGGCCGACAGGTTGAACTCGATGGGCAGGAGTTTTCTCGCCTCCTCGGCCGTCATGCCCGGTGGCAGATTCCGCCCGTCGCGCCCGGCGGCGACGAGGTCGGCCCGCCACGGCTGGAACACTCCCGCCACCTGTCGGCCGACCGTGTCGGGGAAGGCGGCGCACAGGGCGACGTAGGCGGCCAGCGAGGCGGCGGCAGCCACCCCGTATTTCCGCAGGCGCTTCCAACTGACCGTCCTGCCCAGCGGGGAGTGCTCGGCGCGGAGGTCGGCTTCGTGGACGACGGCCTCGATCATCTTCGCCTGCGTCCCCACGAACCCGCTCCGCCGGCCGAACTCCGCGGCCGTGATCAACGCCCCCTCGAACTCGTCGCTATGCTCCTCGATGTACAAGGCCACCTGCTCGTCGGAAATCCGCCTCGCCAGCGGAAGGACGATGTGCCGGACGACGAGAACCCCCACCGCGACCAGGGCGACGCCGAAGAGCGTGAACCGCGCCGCCGGAATGTGCCCGTAGAACAGGTTCAACAGCAGCGCCAGCGCGACGATGCCAGCGGTCTCCAGGCACACCAGCGCCAGGCCGGAAAGCACGGCCGCCCGTTTCCAGGCCCTGCGCACCTTCGCGAACTGCTCGGAAAGTTTTCCGTACTCGTTCATCGCTTCGCCTTTGCTCCCGTTGCCATCCCGCGCGACGATCAGTGACGCGTGGTCTTGTTGCCCAGCAACAACTCGCCCACCAGCAGGGCCAGGCACGTGGCCAGTACATACCACCACAGCCCCTGGTCCTCGCGGGGGGCGGCCTTGGCGTCGGCGACCCGGGCGGCCTGGTCGGCGTCCTTGTCGGCCGGCTGCTCCAGCGCCGCGACAATCTCATCGGGCGCGACCGTCGTCGGGTCCGATTCCCGCCCGTCGCAGTTCACCGCGTAGCGGCGGACATCTTTTCCGTCTGCGTCCCGCACCACGTAGAACCCGGGCAGGAGCGCGGGCTGGTCGCGCGGAACGTCCTTGCCCTGCGGATCGACGATGCGCTCATCGGTCCCGGCCGGAAGCACGTCGCCCACGGTGAAGGACGTCCGCTGCTCCGTCCGGGCGGCCAGGAATTCCAGCGTCTGCCAGACGTACGGCAGGAAAGTCGTCTGGAGCGGGAAGTCAGACCAGGACTTGTCCGGACAGGCCGCAAGCAACATCGAGACGCCCTGTCCAACCTGCCGGCTGAGAACGGCGGGACGGTTGTCGTCGAATTTCACCAGCACCTGCGACAGCTGCGAGTCCGTGACCTCCCAGTAGCGGGCGAACTTCGCCAGCGACAAATCGCCGTGCCGCGGGTGGGAGAAGACCTCGAAGATGGGATGCTGGAAGTCAATCCGCGCCAGGACGGCGCCGACGCCGCCGGTGGCCATCGCGCGTCCGGCGAGCACGCGCCGCAGTTTGCACGGCGCCAATTCGGCGAAGGCGCGGTTGAACGCCTGGGCGTCCACGCGCCCGCCGGGCAGGAACCACACCCCCCCGCCGCGGGCCAGCAGGTCGCCCAGCGCGCGGACGACAGGCGGCGGCAACTCGCTGACGTTGCAGAGCATCACGACGCGGGCGTCGGACAAGTCGCCCGGCGATGCCTGCGTCGCGCCGATCACGCGGCACTCGAACGGTGAGGCGACGTCGTCCCCGGGCGTCATCGCGGTCTGGAGATAGAACGCCGCGTCGGACAGGCGCTCGCCAGTGCGGACGCCGTCGATCAGCACCACCTTGATGCGCGGGATGACGCGCGTGTTGAAGTGGAACGCGCCGTCGCCTGCCGCCGCGCCCCCGCCCAGCTGGACGGCGCCCCAGACGTCGCCCGGGGTGTCGAACACGTGGCGGAACGTCACCGACCCCACGCTCGCCGGCCGAAGGGTCAGCTTGCGGGTCTCGGTCTTCTGACCGGCGCGGAAGGTCACTTCCACGTCCTCGCGCGGCTCGGTGGAGTAGTTCGCCACCTGCACGCGGACGGCCTGCGGCTCGCGGTCGATGACGCTTGTGACGGGGGCGTTTCCAGCGACGATCGCAACGGCGCTTTGGGCCCCGGCCGGGACAACGGGCTTGACCAGCAGCTTCACGCCGGGCGAGAGGTGGAACTCGCCGTCGCGGTCCTTCCATCCGGCCTCCTGAAGGTCGCTGACGAGGACGATTTCGCGGGAAACCGCGTCGGCCTTCTGCACTTCCGAATCCGCCAGGCGCAGGGCCTCGACGAGGTTCGTCCCGCCGCGTCCTGGCGCGAGGGTTTTCACCGCGTCGCGCGCCTGGGCGAAGGTCTTTCCGAGAGGCGCCACCAGTTCCGCGCCGGTGGAGAACGTCACGACGCCCGCCGCGTCGGTCCCTTCGTCCAGCGAGTTCAACGCTTCCTGCGCGGCCTCGCGCAGGGCGTCAGGCGCACCGTTTCGCCGCATGGAGGCCGAAAGGTCCGCCACGATCACCCGCGCGGTCCGCGCCTGCATGAGCCCCAGGCCCTTGTCCTTCTCCTCGGGCCGGCCCAGCAGCGGGCGGGCGAACGCCACCGCCAGCAGCGCGCAGGCCAGCGCCCGCATCGCCATCAGGATCATCTCCTGGATGCGCTTGCGCCGCAGCACGCGCCCGGACGTGCGCACGAAGAAGCGCAGCGTGGAGAACGCCACCTTGCGGATCCGGTCGCGCGTCAGCAGGTGGATCAGGATCGGCGCCGCGGCGCCCGCCAGGGCCACCAGAAAAAATGGGCTCAGGAAGGACATCAGTTCAGCCTGCTCCTTCGAAACAGGTATTCGCTCAGCGCCAGTTCGAGCGGCTGGGCGGTGTCGAACAGCTTGTAGTCCGCCTTGACGTCGGCGCAGCCCTTCTCGTAGCGGGAGAGGAACCCCCGCAGTTCCTTCATGTAGGCCGCGCGGATTCCCTCCGGCGACACGAGCGTCTTCTGCCCGTTCTCGACGTCGGTGAACTCGGTCATCGTGTCGTAGGGAAAGGTCAACTCCGCGTTGTCCATCAGGTGAAAGACGATGATGTCGTGCCCCTGGAAGCGGAAGTGCTGCAAGGCCGACAGAACCTTCTCCGGCTCATCCAGCAGGTCGGAAATCAGGATGATCAGCCCGCGGCGCTTGAGTCCCTCGGCCAGGTGGTGCAGCGGGCCGGCCAGGTCGGTCTCCCCGCCGGGGCGACAGCCTTCCAACTCCGCCAGGATGTGCTTCATGTGCGTCTGGCGCAGGCGCGGGGGCAACACGCTGCGCACCTGGTTGTCGAAGACCATCAAGCCGGTCGCGTCCCGCTGGCGCATCATGAAGTATGACAGGCAGGCAGTCAGGCAGCAGCCGTACTGGAGCTTCGTCAGCCCCGTCTCGCTGCTCTTGAAGCCCATCGACGCCGACGCGTCCAGCAGGATGTAGCAGGCGAGGTTGGTCTCCTCCTCGAACTGTTTGATGTAGTAGCGGTCGGTCTTCCCGAAGACCTTCCAGTCGATGTGCTTGATCTCGTCGCCGGGGGAATATTGGCGATACTCGGCGAACTCCACTGAGAAGCCGCGGTACGGGCTGCGGTGGAGCCCCAGGAGGAAGCCCTCCACGACGACCTTGGCCAGCAGCTGCATGTTGTCGATGCCGGCCAGGACGTCAAAGTCCAGGTATTCCATGTGCGGGGTCTTGGCCATACGCTTCTTTCTGTGGGGCCCTTACAGCCCGGACTTCGGGGGCGAAACGGTTTCCAGCAGTCGGCGGATGATCTCCTCGGTGTCGATTCCCTGCGACTCGGCGCGGAAGTTCGTCACGATGCGGTGCCGCAGCACGGCATATGCGACGGACTGGACGTCGCGGACGGAGACGTGCGGCCTGCCGTCCAGGATGGCCCGCGCCTTGGCGCCCAGGACCAGGTAGTGCGAGGCGCGGATGGACGCGCCCCAGGAGACGAACTCCTTGACGAACGCCGGGGCTTCGGCGCCGCCCGGGCGGCTCAGGCCCGCCAGGCGCACCGCGTACCGCAGGATCGGTTCGGCCACGGGCGTCTGGCGGACGATGTCCTGGTACTCCAGCAGCTCCTGCCCGTGCATCGCCACGGCGATGTCCTCGACCCGCGCGCCGGTGGTCTGGTTGACCACTTCCAACTCCTGGTCCTTCGGCAAATAGTCGATCAGCAGGTGGAACATGAAGCGGTCCTGCTGGACAGTCGGCAGCGGGTAGGTTCCCTCCTGCTCGATGGGATTCTGCGTCGCCAGCACGAAGAACGGGTTGTCCAGTTCGTAGGTTCGTCCGCTGACGGTGACCTGGCGCTCCTGCATCGCTTCCAGCAGGGCCGCCTGGGTCTTGGGGGGCGTGCGGTTGATCTCGTCGGCCAGCAGGATGTTCGTGAAGATCGGCCCGGGGCGGAACTTCAGTTCGCGCTGTCGGGTGGCGGAGTCTTCCTCGAGAATCTCCGTTCCGGTGATGTCGGCCGGCATGAGGTCCGGCGTGAACTGCACCCGGCGGAACTTCAGGTCCATCGCCCTTCCGAGGCTGGAGATCAGGAGCGTCTTGGCCAGGCCCGGCACGCCCGTGATGAGGCAGTGTCCGCCCGCGAAAAACGATGTCACCACGTCCTCGACGACCTGGTCCTGCCCGATGATGACCTTGCGGATCTCCCGCATGATCTTGCTCTTGCCGTCGGCGATTTTCTCGATCGCCTCGACGCCCAGGTCCTTGACGGTGTTGCTCTGCGACATGTGCGGTCCTTTCCGAACTCGCGGACCGTCGCGCTAGGCGACGGCCGGCTCCGACACCGATTCGACCAGCTTGCGGATGACGTCTTCCACCGTCACGCGATCCACCTCCGCGCGGAAGCTCAGCCCGATGCGGTGCCGCAGCACCGGGACGATGGCCTTGCGGATGTCGTCGGCCGTGACGGTGTCCCGCCCGTCCTGCGCGGCGGCGGACTTCGCCGCCAGCGCCATGTTCTGGCTGGCGCGCAGCCCCGCGCCCCAGGCGATGTATTCCCGCACGAAGTCCGGGCATCCCGCGACGGTCGGCCGACTGGCGGCCACCAGGTCCACGATGTACCGCCCCAGTTCCGCAGGAAGCGTCACGCGCCGGACCGCCTGCTGAAATTGGAGCAACTCATCGCCCTCGATCACCTGCTTCAACTCCACCCGCGAGAGGCTCGTGGACTGGCGGACCACCTGCACCTCGTCGTCCTCGCCCAGGTAGTTCATGGCCACCGAGAGCATGAACCGGTCCTGTTGCGCTTCCGGCAACGGGTAGGTGCCCTCCTGCTCCAGGGAGATCTGCGTCGCCAGGACGTAGTGCGGCAGTGGCAGCGGATAGGTCTTCCCACCGATGGTCACCTGTTTTTCCTGCATGACCTCCAGCAGGGCCGCCTGGGTCTTGGGCGGGGTGCGGTTGATCTCGTCGGCCATCAGGATGTTGCAGAAGACCGGGCCCTTGACGAACTTCACGAACCGGTGCCCGGTGGAGGTGTCTTCCTCGAGGATTTCCGTGCCCGAGATGTCCGAAGGCATCAGGTCCGGCGTGAACTGGATGCGTTTGAACTCCAGGTTCATCACCTTCGCCAGCGAGGCGATGAGGATGGTCTTGGCCGTTCCGGGCGGGCCCTGGATCATGCAGTGCCCGCCGGCGAACATGGCCGAGAGCACCTGGTCGATGGGCTCGTCCTCTCCAACGATGATTTTCCGCAACTCCGCCAGCACTTGCCGGCCCGCGGTCTTGACGCGATCCAGGACGGCGGGAAGATCGAACTCCTCCGCCCGTTTCGGATCGGAACCGGATGCCTGCGCCATGCGTATTCTCCTCTGGTTGGGGCCTGAATTGGCCCGGCAGAACTCGCAAAACGTCCAACGGGACAGGCTCTTAAACGCCGGAGACGGCGATAGGTTTTCCCGCTGTTGCATTTTCCGCGCGCGGAGTTTGCGGGATTCTTCGGAACTGACTTCGAAACGAACGGAAATGTCCGTGCCGCTGTCGCGCCGGGTTTCCCGCGCCGCCGACGGAAACAGACCGAAACGCATAGGTTATGAAACCAGTTCTACTTCGGCTCGGTGCAGAGCTTGATCAGGTCGTCCACGCTCGCCGTCACCAGGCACTCCACCGTGTCGGCTGAACCGTAGTAGATCTTCACCTCGCCCGAATCTTCCAGGATCATCCCGCCCGGGAAGATCACATGGTTGCGGAAGCCCCCGTCCGCCTCATAGGGCGCTTCCGGTGCGATCAGCGGTTGCTTGCTCATGCCCACCACGCGCGACGGATCCTCCAGGTCCAGCAGCATGATGCCGGCTGTGTATCGCTTCTGCCACTTCGCCTCCCAGCCGTTCTTGCCTCGCGAATTGTCGCGATCGACGGCGTGGAAGGTCGTCAGCCAGCCTTTCCCGGTCTTCACGGGCGGAGCGCCGGGGCCGATCTTGTCGTTGGCGAACGGCACGTTCTCGATGCCCAGCACCAGCTTGCTGTTGCCCCAGTACTTCAGGTCCGGCGAGTCGGACAGCCAGATGTCGAAATGGTCCCTTCCGCCCCGGCCGTAGACGGGGAACGGGCGCTCCAGGCGGACGTAGTTCCCGCCGATCTTCTCCGGAAACAGCACCATGTTGCGGTTGTCCGGAACGGTCATGCCCAGGATCTCGAACCGCTCGAAATCGTCGGTGACGGCGATGCCCCCGCGGATACCGTGCCAAGTGTCCACCGCGAAGCACATGTAGACCCGCCCGTCGATCACGGTCAGTCGCGGATCATACCCGCGGCGGATTTCGTCGGACTTCAATTCGAAGCAGGGGCGGGGGCTGACCTCCCACCGGATGCCGTCGTCGCTGAACGCCAGTCCGAGATTGGTGCCTTGGAACTTGGGGATCTCGTCGGTCGCGCCGTAATCGTTGCGAAAGACCATCACGTACCGTCCCTGGTACTTCGTCACGCCGGCATTGAAGACCAGGTTCGACTCGTACGGAAGGTCCGACGCCTTCAGAACGGGGTTCGCCCGATGACGGCGGATGACGCTTGCGGACTTCAATTCACCGATGAGCGGAAACTCCATGGGGATTCTCTCCGGGCCGTCCGCGACGGCGGGACACAGCGCCTTCCCTGTCTGCGCCATAAACATGCCGTCCCGCGTTTTGCGGGACGGCAGAGGAAAACCTGTCGGCGAGAAAAATCACTTAGCCAGCGTGTAGATGCCTCGCTTGAGACGCTTGAACCGGGCATCCTCGCGCACGGCGGCTGCGACGATCCCGTAGAAGCCCTTGCTGGAACTGCGATAGCCCGCCTTCTGGACGGCCGCCATGATGTCCTTCACCCGCAGCCCGCCCTTGGCGTTCGCCAACGCCTTGGCGACATACTCCACCAGCGGGGTTCCGGTGGCGCGCTTGCGTGCGCGGCGGGTCTTGACGGCGCCCTTGGCAGGGCCTCGCTTCATACCCAGCACCCCGCCCGCCAGCGACGCGATCTCGCGGTCGAGGGATGCCAGCTCAGCCGCCAGCTTCGCGCGACGCTTCTCCAGACGGGTCACCCGCCGCTCTTTTTTCTGAAGTTCCCGACGCAATTCCTGAATCGACTTCACCCGGGGGGACATTCCGCTCTCCTTGCTCTTTCTTTAGAACGAAAAACAGCTCCATTCCGCTGTTTGTAGGACATAGTATAGGAAACTCCAATAGACGATACCATTGAAAAACCGAGTTCGTCTCCCGCAGAATTCCCAAGCTGCGAAGACAATCGCCGAATCGTCTTTTCGCCGGAGCTTGAACCGCGGAACGCTTTGCCCTACAATGCAGAAAATACATGTCCCTTGCGGGCAGCATCGATCGGCACGCGAGATTCCAATGCCAGACGCCAACGTAACGACGAATCGATCTTCTGTAGCCTTTGTGAGCGACTACATCCCTCGCCGCTGCGGAATCGCCACGTTCACGGCGGACCTGTGCGAAGCCGTCGCCGCGCAGGCAGGCGATCAGCACGACGTCTTCGCCGTCGCGATGAACGACGTGCCCGAGGGATATCCCTACCCCGACCGCGTGCGGTTCGAGGTGCGCCACTCGGTGCAGGCGGACTACCGGCTGGCCGCCGAGTTCCTGAACATTCACCAGGTTTCCGCTGTCTGTCTCCAGCACGAATACGGCATCTTTGGGGGGACGTGCGGCTCGCACGTGCTGGCGATGCTTCGCCGCCTGCGCCGTCCGCTGGTCACCACGCTGCACACGGTGCTGCAAAAGCCCTCGGAGCAGCAGAAGCTCATTCTCCAGGAGATCGCCCGCCTGTCGGATCGCCTGGTGGTCATGAGCGACAAGGCGCACGGCATGCTGCGCGAGATCTACGCCGTGCCGAAGGAAAAAGTGGTGACCATTCCGCACGGGATCCCGGACGTTCCGTTCGTGGACCCCAACTACTACAAGGACCAGTTCGGCGTGGAGGGGCGCCGGGTGATGCTGACGTTCGGGCTGCTGAGCCCGGGCAAGGGCATCGAATACGCCGTCGAGGCGATGGCTCACATTGTCAAGAAGCATCCGGACGTGGTCTACCTCGTGCTGGGCGCCACGCACCCGCACGTCCGCCGCGATTGCGGCGAGGAGTACCGCAACAGCCTGGAGCGCCGCGTGGCCGAGTTGGGCCTGTCCGACAACGTGATGTTCGTCAACCGGTTCGTCTCCCTGGAGGAGTTGTGCGAGTACCTCGGCGCGGCGGACCTCTACGTGACACCCTACCTGAACGAGGAGCAGATCACCTCCGGCACGCTGGCGTACGCGCTGGGCACGGGCAAGGCGACGATCTCCACGCCCTACTGGTACGCGCAGGAGATGCTCGCGGACGGTCGCGGGCGTCTGGTGCCTTTCCGCAGCGCCGACGCGATCGCCGAACAGGTCATCGACCTGCTGGACAACGCGGTCGAACTCCACGCGATGCGCAAGCGCGCCTACACGCACTGCCGGAAAATGGTCTGGAAGCGCGTGGCGCAGGACTACCTGGACCTGTTCGCCTCGGCCGGGCATGCCTGGGTGGAAAAACGCCAGGTTCTCGTCTCGGCACCGGCGCCGGGCGGCAAGGGGCCCCTGCGCGACGAACTGCCCGAGGTGGACCTGCGCCACCTGCGGACCATGACCGACGACACGGGAATCTTCCAGCATTGCCTCTACTCCACGCCCGACCGGCGCCACGGATACTGCACCGACGACAACGCCCGCGCGCTGATCGTGACGGCGACATACTGGCACCAGTCCCACGACGAGAGCGTGATTCCGCTGATCCAGACGTACCTGGCGTTCCTGGCGCACGCGCTGGACGAAAAGACCGGACGGTTCCGAAACTTCATGAGCTACGAACGGGTCTGGTCGGAAGTGATCGGAAGCGAGGACAGCCACGCCCGCGCCCTGTGGGGCCTGGGCGCCGCTGTCGGACTCTGCCCGCACGAGGCGCAGGTGGCGATGGCGACGCACCTGTTCCGCACCGGGCTGCACGCAGCCGAGGAATTCGCCTCCCCGCGGTCCTGGGCGTTCACCATCATCGGGATTCACGGCTACCTGCGCCGTTTCGGCGGCGACAGCCAGGTCCGCCGCGCCCGCCAGGGGTTCGCCGAACGGATCGCCCGGCATTTCAGCGGGCACATGACCGATGAGTGGCCCTGGTGCGAGGACGCCGTCACCTACGCCAACGCCAAGCTCCCCCACGCCCTGCTGATGAGCGGAAAATGGATGCAGCGCGGCGACATGATCGACATCGGAAAGCGATCGCTGGACTGGCTGGTGCGGGTGCAGACCAACCCGGCGGGAATGCTTTCGATCGTCGGGACCGACGGCTGGTACCTGCGCGGCGGGCCCAAGGCCCGCTTCGACCAGCAGCCCGTCGAGGCGCACGCCCTGGTGGACGCCTGCGTCGAGGCTTACCGCGTCACCCGCGAAAAACACTGGATCGACAAGGCCCGGATGGCCTTCCACTGGTTCCTGGGCGACAACGACCTGCGGATCCCCCTGTACGATTTCACCACGGGCGGATGCCGCGACGGGCTCCACGCCGACCGCGTCAACGAGAACCAGGGCGCCGAGAGCACCCTCGCCTGGCTCATGAGCCTGCTGCTGATGCACGACCTCCAGGTCGAACTGACGCTCGACGAACTGCCGGCCGAGACGCCGGACGAAACCCCATCTGAACCTGCACCCCAGACCGTGTTATCCCCGAAGTCCACAGAAGTGAAAGCGAAGTGACATGCCGGCACCCATCGTGATGATCAGCAGTTATCCCCCCAGGCTTTGCGGAATCGGAACGTTCTGCGAAGAGGCCCGCGAATTCATCCGCAAGCACAATCCCGACCGCGACGTCCTCGTCATCAGCCACACCGACGGCGAGGGCGACGGCGTCTTTCCGATCATCGACACCAGCCGCCAGAGCTGGTGGCGCCCCGTGGCCGAAAAGGTTCACCAGCTCAAGCCCTACGCCGTTCACATCGAGCACGAGTACGGCCTCTACGAGTACCGCGACGAGCGCGGCCACGGCGACGGGAACGAAGGATTCCTCGACCTGCTCGACGCGATCAGCGACGTGCCGACGGTTGTCGAGCCGCACACCGTCCACGGGCGCCTGACCGAGTTCGAGGCGGATTTCCTGTTCAAGCTCTGCCGGCGCGCCGACGTGGTGCTGTTCAAGTGCCACTATCAGAAGTGGCGCCTGGACTGGAACTTCGCGGGCAAGGGCTGGCCGACGCCCCTGAACATCATGGTCGTCCCGCACGGCGCCCGCCCGGACAAGCGATACTCCCTGCCCGAGGTCGTCGAGCTGCGCAAGGAACTGTCTCTCGACAAGCTGCCCTACCTTTCCGAGCACCTGGTGGGGCTCATCGGGTGGATCCAGTCCAACAAACGATGGGACATCCTCACCAGCATGTGGGAGGAGATCGCCGGGGAGATCAAGAACCGCACCGGGCAGGACTGGGATCTGCTGGCGGCCGGCACGTGGAGAGACCCCAACCACAAGTCCGACTACGACAAGTACCGCTCCAGCGTCGAGTTGCTGGAGAAAAAGGGCCTGGCCCACTACTACGAGTTCGTCCCGCGCGGCGACGTGTATTACAAGATGATGGCCGTCTGCGACTTCATCGTGCTGCCCAGCACCGACGAGACGCAGTCGGGCACACTGGCGCGGATCATCGCGCTGAACAAGCCCTACATCACCACCGCGCCGATGGAGGGCCTGACCGCCCAGACGCTCGAGAGCGACGGCGGGCTGCTGTTCACCAACAAGCAGATGCTCAAGCGGCACGTCATCGAGCTGGCCTGCAACGAGCCGGCCCGTCTGCGCATGGGCGAGAACCTCAAGAGCTACCTGGACAACGTCGTCTCCTGGGACGTGGTGGCCGGGCAGTACCACGAGGCGTACGGCTTGGCCCGACAGGCCAAGAAGACCAACAAACCCGTCGCCCTGCCGCTGGAGTTCTGAGTGAAAAAGTGGAGAGTGAATAGTGCAGAGTGGTGAGTGGTGAGTAAAAAAACAGCCCACGGAACAGGTTCCGTGGGCTGATCGTTGAACCGGATTTCTTCACACCTTTCTTCGCCAACGCGTCTTAGCCGAGAATCGCCTTGAGGTCTTCTGCCGGCGTGGTGATCGGCGCGAGGTGGAAGTTGTCCACCAGCACCTTCAGGACGGCGGGGCTCACGAACGCCGGCAGGCTCGGGCCCAGGCGGATGTTCCTGATGCCCAGGTGCAGCAGCGTCAGCAGGATGGCGACGGCCTTCTGCTCGTACCAGCTCAGCACGAGGCTCAGCGGCAGGTCGTTGACCCCGCAGCCGAACGCCTTGGACAGCGCGACGGCGATCTGGATGGCGGAATACGCGTCGTTGCACTGCCCGATATCCAGCAGGCGCGGAATCCCGGCGACCTCGCCGAAGGGCAGCTTGTTGAACCGGAACTTCCCGCACGCCAGGGTGAGAATGACGCAGTCCCGCGGCACCTGTCTGGCGAAGTCGGTGTAATAGTTGCGTCCGCTCTTGGCGCCGTCGCATCCGCCGATGAGGAAGAAGTGGCGGATCTTGCCCGCCTTGACGGCGTCGATGACCGCGCCGGCCACCGACATCACCGCGTTGTGCCCGAAGCCGACGGTGATGGACTGTTCCGGCTCGTCGGCAGGGAATCCCGGCGCCGCCAGCGCCGCCTCGATGACAGGGGTGAAGTCTTTCTTCCCGTTCGCTCCGGCCGGGATGTGCGTCACGTCCGGAAAGGCGACCAGGCCGGTCGTGAAGATGCGCCCCTGGTAGCCCTCGCGCGGTTTCTGGATGCAGTTGGTCGTCATCAGGATCGCGCCGGGGAAGGCATCGAACTCCTTCTGCTGGTCCTGCCAGGCCCCGCCGTAGTTGCCCACCAGGTGCTTGTGCTTCTTCAGCGCCGGATAGCCGTGGCACGGGAGCATCTCGCCGTGCGTGTAGACGTTGATGCCCTTGCCGGCGGTCTGCTCCAGCAGCATGGCCAGGTCCTTCAGGTCGTGCCCGGAAACGGCGATGCACTTGCCCTGGACCGGCGTGACGCGGACCTTCGTCGGCTCGGGCTGGCCATAGGCGGCTGTGTTCGCCCGGTCGAGAAGTTCCATGACCTTCAGGTTCAGTTCGCCGACCTTCAGCGCGCGGGCGGTCAGCTCAGCCGCGTCCGCCGGGGCCGTCGTCAGGTAGTCCAGCAACTCGTGGAAGCCGGCATAGACCGCATCATCGGCAACACCCAGCACCTGGGCGTGATCGGCGTAGGCAGCCGCCCCCTTCAGCCCGTAGGTGATCAGTTCCTGGAGTCCCGTCACGTCCGGACCCAGCTTGTCCAGTCGCGTCGGAACGCCGATCCGGGCGGCCTGGGCGAGCAGACCGTCCAGGTCGTCGGCGTTCTCCCACCACGAGACGGGGCAGGAGAGCTTCTCGGGCGTTTTGCCCGCCTTGGCGGCAGCCTGTGCGTACAGCGCGACGGCCTTTGCCTTGATCTTCGCGCCGGCCTGGATTTTCTTCTGGATGGCCGGCGGATCGAAATTGACGTTCGTGACCGTCGTGAACAGCGCCTCCAGGACGAACAGGTCCACGGCGCGGTCGGCGGCGCCGAGCTGCCTGGCGCGGTGCGCATAGCGCGAGATGTCCTTCGCGGCGTACAGCAGCAGGTCCAGGAGCCCCGCGACCTCCGGAACTTTCCCGCAAACGCCCCGCACGGTGCACCCCTTGCCCTGGGCCGTCTGTTCACACTGGTAGCAGAACATGCTCATCGAAGTTTCCTTTCCCTTACGGTTTCGTGGATATCCCCGGGCGTTCGGGGCCCGGAGGACCGGTCAGTTCGTCTCATTCATCAGTTCGCCGTGAACACTCACGACGAGAGTCTTCACCGGCACGTCGCGCCCGGCCTTTTCCAGGGCCGCGCGGACGATCCGCTCCAGCCCGCCGCAACACGGAACCTCCATCCGCGCGATCGTGATCGACCGAAGGTCATTATTCGCGAAGATTCGCGCCAATTTCTCGACGTAGGCCGAACCGTCGTCGAGCTTGGGGCAGGCGACGGCGAGGGTTTTTCCCCCGACCAGCAGGCGCTCGTGGAAGTCGGCCATCGCGTAGGCCACGCAGTCGGCCGCGAACAGCACGTCCGCCCCCTGCCAGAGATCGCCCTTCTCCGCCAGCAGCGTCAACTGGACAGGCCAGTGCGTCAGTTCGCTGCGCCGGGCAGGCGCGGGCGCTGTCGCGCAAGACGTGCAATCCGTCGCGCGGGCCGGCGCCTGGAGCCGACGGGCCATCGTGCCCGGACAGCCGCAAGGCAGCTTCGGCGCCGGCTCCGCCGTCTTGACGGCGGCAAGATGCCTGGCCACCGCCTGTTCGTCGAACGCCTCGGCCGGTCGCTCCTCGATGGTGATCGCGCCGCGCGGACACTCGCCCAAGCAGTTGCCCAGACCATCGCAAAGATTCTCCGCCGCCAGGCGGGCCTTTCCGTCCACGATCTGAATGGCCCCCTCGGCACACTTTGGCACACACAACCCGCAGCCGTTGCATTTGTCCGGGTCGATCTTAACGATCTTTCGCGTGGCTTTGGTCATCACGGCCATGATTGTCGGTCCTTTCAAAAAGGATAACAAGTAAGTCTTTATCCTATTATGCAAGGTTCCGACACCGAAGGCCTTGATCTATATCAATTCCTGATGTTTTTCTTCCGGTTTCCAGGAAAAGATGCAACATACTGCAATAAAGGCAATTATGCAGCATTCCATCCTCTTTGTCGGCGTTCTCTGTGCCTCTGTGGCCGTCGTTTGGTTGTTTTCTATTCCCCACTGTGGACGGCGCGGCCGAGGGCGTCGGCGTCGAGGATGGTGACTTGTGCCCCCTTCACGCGGATCATCCCGGCCGCGCGGAACTTCGCCAGCGACCGGCTGAGCGTCTCGGGTGTGGTGCCCAGTTGGGCGGCCAGGCTGCGCTTGGTCCCGTTGAGTCGGAAGCAACTCGCGCCGGTGCGGCGGGCCTGGTCCAGCAGCGCCGCCGCCACGCGCGCGGGCACGTCCTTCAGCGAGAGCATCTCGATGAGCGCGGCGAATTCCCGCAGCTTGGCCGACAGGCCCGCCATCATTCCGACGGCAAGATTCGCGTCGTCGCGGATCGCCCGCAACAGGCAGTCGCGCCAGATGACCAGCAGGCGGCAGTCCTCGACGGCTTGGGCGTGGGCGGGAAATGTTCCGCCGGCGAACATGGCTGCCTCGCCCATGGCGTCGCCCGGGGCGAACAGGTGGAGAATCTGCTCGTCGCCGCGCGGGGACAATTGGAAGACCTTCACGCGCCCGGCGAGCACGACGAAGAAGCGGTCCGCCGTCGCGCCGGCAGTGAAGATCATCTCCCCCGTGCGGAACTTCCGCGTGGCGCACCGGGCCAGCAGCGCGTCGACGGACGCCTGTTCGACGGCCGAAAAGATCGGCGCCGCCCGCACCGCAGCCGCAAGCTCGCTGTCCGGTTCCGACATGGAAAATCCTCGCCGTGAGCCTACCTTGCCCGCAAAGGTCCCGCAAGAACATGACTTCTCAACGCATTCGTCGGCATCGAAAACCCCTTGCGGGTGCCACGCATGCCTCCGGCATGCGTGTCTTTCATTGGAAGGCAAGGAAAGAGCACGCACAACAGAGTTGTGCGTGGCACCCCGACTGAGGAAGAGACAGGCGAGACGCCTGTCCTACGAACGCGGTGCGGAGGCGATTTCCGCCAGGGCGGCAGCGGCGTGGCGCACGTGCTCGTCGGTGGTGAAGGGCCCGAAGCTCAGCCGGCACGTGCCGACGGGATGCGTGCCGATGGTCCGGTGCGCCAGCGGGGCACAGTGCACGCCCGGGCGCGAGCAGATGCCGTAGTCCCGCTCCAGCGCGTCGGCGAGCTGCTGCGGCGTCAGGCCCGCGACGTTCAGGCTGAAGACCCCCGCGCGGCGGTCCAGCTCGCGCGGGCCGTAGACGCGCAGCCGGTCCACGCCCTCGGTCAGTTCCAGGAACAGCCCGCAGAGGCGCTCGTCGTGGGCGCGGATGTCGGCCACGCCGCGCTGGAGCACCCACTGGACGCCCTCGCTGAGCCCGGCCAGCCCGACGGCGTTGTGCGAGCCGATCTCGTACTTGTCGGGCATGGTCTCCGGCTGGAACGCCCGCTCGCTGACGGTGCCGGTGCCGCCCTCCTTCATCGTGGGCAGTTTGTCTTCCATTCCGGGGCGGATGTAGAGCACGCCGGTTCCCAGCGGGCCCAGCAGCCCCTTGTGGCCGGGGAAGGCGACGAAATCGGCGTCGAGCGCCTGGACGTCGATCTCGACGTGCCCTGCCGACTGGGCGGCGTCGATCAGGCACGGGATGCCCGCCTCGCGGGCGACGGCGGCGACCTCTTCGATGGGCTGGAGCGTGCCGGTGACGTTGGACACGTGCACGCAGGCGATCAGGCGCGTCTCGCGCCGCAGGGCCTTGCGGATATCCGCCGGGTCCACCAGGCCGGTGCGCGGGTCGCAGGGAACGAACTCGGGTTCCAGCCCGCACTGCGCCTTCAGGGCGTTGAGCGGGCGGAGGACGGAGTTGTGCTCCATGGCCGTCGCGAGGGCGTGCGCGCCGCGCGGGGCAGTGTTCAGCAGCCCGCGGAGGACGGTATTGAGGGCCTCGGAGCAGTTCATCGCGAAGACGATCCGCTCCGGTCCTTCCGCGTGGATCAGGCGGGCGACGCGCTCGCGGCAGGTCGTGAGGATGCGCTCGCACTCGCGGGCCTCGGCGTAGGCGCCGCGTCCGGCCGAGGCGCCGCATTCGCGCGCGAACCGCGCCATCGCCTCGGCGACGGCAGGCGGCTTGGGAAAACTCGTCGCCGAATTGTCCAGGTACACTCGCTGCATTCCGGAATCCATCGTACGAACTCGCGCCCGCGCGTTCAACGCGGGGCGCGGAAACGGAAAGACCCACGGAACGTTTTCCGTGGGCCTTTCGTCGGTCGTGCAAACGCTACTGCGCCTTCAGCAGGTCGATGAGAATTCCCACGCCGCGATCGAGCAGTTTCTCCTCGATCGTCAGCGGCGGTGCGAGGCGCAGCACGTGCGTCTGGGCGAGGCAGATGAGCAGGCCCCTGTCCATGGCCGCCAGGAACAACGGCTTGGACTCGCGGTCCAGCTCGATGCCGATGAACAGCCCCCGCCCGCGGACTTCCTTGACGCAGGGGATCTTCGCGTCGCGCAGGGTCTGCATGACCCGCTCGCCCAGGACGGCCGCCCGCTGGTCGAGCTTCTCGTCCTCGATGAGCTTGAGGGCTGCGTTTCCGGCTGCGGCGCAGAGCGGGTTGCCGCCCATGGTGCAGCCGTGCTTGCCCGGGCCGAGCACGTCGGCGTATTTCGGCGCGGCGACCATGACGGCCAGCGGCGCGCCGCCGCCGATCGCCTTGGCGCAGGTCATCACGTCGGGCGCCATGCCGTAGTGCTGGTAGGCGAACCACTTGCCCGTCCGGGCCGGGGCGGTCCACACCTCGTCGCAGACCAGCAGCACGCCCCGCTCGTCGCAGAGCTTGCGCAGGCCTTGCATGAACTCCACGGTGGGAATGTTCACGCCGCCCTCGCCCTGGATGGGCTCGACGAACACGCCGGCGGTCTCGTCGTCGATGGCGGCGGCCACGCTGTCCAGGTCGCCGTAGTCGGCCTTGACGTTGCCCGGCAGCATGGGCTCGAAGCCCTGCTGGTATTTGCCGGGCGTCAGCGACAGCGAGCCCATCGTCCGCCCGTGAAAGCAGTGGTTGAAGCTGACGATCTTGTAGCGCCCTTCGCCGGCGGCCAGTCGCACGAGCTTCAGGGCGGCCTCGTTGGCCTCGGCGCCGCTGTGGCAGTAGAAGACCTTCCCACCGAATCCGTGGGCGGTGATCCGCTCGGCCATGTCAATCTGCGGCTGGCTGGTGAAGAAGTTCCCGTGGCACAGGAGGGTTTCGGCCTGGGCCTGGATGGCCTGGACGATCTTGGGGTGGCAGTGCCCTGCGACGCCTCCGCCGCCGAACCCCGCGAAGAAGTCCAGGTACTCCTTCCCGTCGGCGTCCCAGATCCGGGCGCCCTGCCCGCGGACCATGGCGCGCATCCTCGGCCCGTAGTTTCCGACCAGGAATTTCTCCGTCGCCGCGAGCATTTCCGCCTGTTTTGACATTCTTTTTCGTCTCCTTCCGGGGTCAATAACCGCCCGGTACGGAACCCTTGTTTGTACGGTTGGAGACATTTCGCGTCAAGGAGGTGAACAAGAAAGTGCGCGGCGGAGAGAAAAAAGGGAGCGGGCGGACACTCCCTCCGGCCGGGGCCGGGGCTACCCGTGTCCGCCCGCGAGCTTGCAAGGCATTCGAACGTTCAGGCCCGCCGATTCCGGCGGAAACCGATCAGCATTCCACCGGACGTCAGGATGGCCATGGTGGCCGGCTCGGGCGTGGGAACCTGTTTCAGCGTGAAATCGCTGCTGACGCCGCTGAGGTCCACGTCGATGAACAGCGTTCCGGCCGTCATGCCCGGCTGGTAGACGCCCCGGTTCGGAACCGTCCCACCGGAAACGTCCAGCGCGTCGGCGTGGTTGGAATCCCACGTGCCGCCGGCAGCAGTCCAGCTCTGGTCCGTGAACGGATCGGTGCTGAAACCGCTGGTTTCGGTTTCGGAGATGTTGAACGCGGCGGAGCAACCCACGATCTGCCAGTGGTAGTCCGTCCACGTCTCGCCGGTTCGGTTGATGATGATCTCGTCGGCAATCCGGATGCTCGAGACCGCCTGCCCGTCGCCCAGGCGCTGCTGGAAGAGAATCGTGTGCGGCGCGAAAACCCCGTCCACCGACGGGCTGAGGAACGATTTGCCGATCTGGATCAGCACGTAGTCGCCGCCGACGGCGTCGATAACGACATCGGTGTAGTTCTCGTCGCTGACGACGGCATCCCAGCCGGAATCCACGCCGTTGAGCGTCAGCGGGATGACCACCGAGGCCGAGGCGAGAGGGGATAAGACCAGAAGAAGACAGCCACCCAAAGAAAGCGTTCTGACGTTCATGCCATGGTCCTCCTCGGAACCTTTCCCCTTGCAAAAGGGGCGCATGCGGGGCGGAAACGATGGTCGCGGGGCTCCCACGAGCCCGGCGCCTGGACCTTCGCCCGGCGTCCAATAGTCCGAGGGGAACGTAGGATTCATTCGGGCCTACGGCAAACGCCCGACGCGAAATGGCGAAATAAAACGGCAGGCCCCGAAGAGCCTGCCGGAAGAGGGACTTGCGTTGTGCGAAACCGGATCAGCGACGCCGGCGAACCCACGCGACGATCCCCCCGCACAGCAGCGCCGCTGCCGTCGCCGGTTCAGGCACGGGGGAAACCAGTTGCTTCAGCCCGAAATCGGAATACATCGGGGCCATGTTCACGTCGATCACCAAGCTGCCGGAAGGCGTGAAGTCCGGCATGGCGTCGGAATCATCGGGGATGGTCCCGCCGCTGGCTGTCAGAGAGTCCGCCAGGTCGCCCGACAGGCCGCCCCACGTCTGTGCCGTCAGCGGCGCGGTGTTCCACGCGCTGGCCGTCTTGTTGAACTTCGCCGTCGCGGAGTAGAAGAACTGCCAACTGTACTCCGCCCACGTCGTTCCGGTGTCGTTCGTGATGTTCTGGCTGGCCAGGACAATTCGCGAGGCCGTCTTCGTGTCGTCCGGAGTGTCCTGGAGGAACGTGATCGACAGGCTGGGATTTTCCCCCGGCGACGCGGGCCCCAGCGTCTGCGTGATCGAGAGCGTCAGCACCTTCGGCTGCGAACCGTCAAACGTGAGGGAATCCACGGCAATCGCGACGGCCGACGCGTCATAGTCGACGATCCAACCCGAGCTGCGGTTGAGACTGTCTTTCAGTTCGAGCTGCGCCGCCTCCGCTTGCGCAGCGCATAAGAAAGCCACAACCCACATCCCGGCGATATTCCTCGCCTTGCCCATAACCCTCTCCTTGTTGTCTGCAACCTCTCCAATGCCAGAAGCGAAATTCAAGGAGGGGGATAGGCGGCCGACGTGCGCAGTTCGAACCACTGCATGCATCGCCTCCTCCGAGCATTCGCGACAGCGAGCGGCCGTGCCCCAACAGATTTGTACCGGCTCGAGCGAACAAATCCAGCCAACTCGCGCTTTGAGACATTATAGCGGCAAATGGCAATTTGTGGGGGCAAAAACCCAGAAGAACTGTAGGGAATTTACCGTACAAGACTATGGAAACCTTCCTCCTGTTGGCCGGTGGCATCCGATACGGTACAATGCCGTTTTCCGCCGGAGCGTTATCAACAACATGTTCCGTCTGCGAAAATCCATTTTCCGAAGGCGCGCCGGGAGGCGCAAGCCAAGGTTGCGCCTGTTGTTAGCGCTGGTCAGCCTGCTGGGCTTCGCCGCGGTGTGCAGTTGGTTGGCGCGGGACTGGCGCAACCGCGACATCGACGCGCGGGTGGCGCGCCATCTGCCGCTGATCCGCCGGCACGCGCAGGCCAACACCCTGCCGGCCGAGTTGGTCCGCCGGGTCGTCCGCGCCGAGAGCGCCGGCGACGAGCGGGCCGTCTCGCCCGCCGGGGCGCGCGGGCTCATGCAGGTCATGCCCATCGCCGAGCGGGAGGTGCTTCGGACGGCCGACGCGACGGCGGGCGATTTGTTCGAACCCGATTACAACCTGCGGATCGGCACGGCGTACCTGCGGATGATGGTCGATCGGTTCGGGGGCGATTTGAACCTGGCGCTGGCGGCATACAACCTGGGGCCCACAAAGGTCCGCCGCCTGTGCGACCGCAACCCCGGCCTGGCCAGCGTGGAACTGGTCGCGCGGTTCGCCCCGCGCGAGACGGCCGACTACTGCCGAAAAATCCTCCGCGACATGCCGACCTCCCTGCCGTGGAACGAGTGAGGCGCTCCCCTTGCGGCTGTCGAGTTTTCGGTGAGTTGGTGCCGTGGTTTGCGAAGCGCAGCGGAGCAACCACGCAGGCGTTTATCTCGCTTCCGCGGCCAGGCAGGGCGCGACGGCCGAGAGGTCCTGCAATCTCTCGCCCAGCTCCGGGGGGACGATGTTCGTGTCGCAGCCGCAGGCGGGCAGCACCTCGCGGACGAACTCCGCCCGCACCTTCTCGACCCACCACGAGCCCAGATACCGCGCCAGCGACCCAAGCACGATCACCTGCGGGCAGAACAGGTCGCCCAGGATCGCGCAAAGCTGCCCGGTTCGCCGGGCGGATTCCAGGAGCACTGCCGTGGCCGAGGAATCGCCCTCGACGTGCATCCGGTGCAGGTCGCGCGCGGTGACGGACTCGGCGAACCGTTCCGGGAAGCGCATCTTCGCCAGACGGGCGATTCCGGTTCCGCTGCCGAACGCCTCGGCGCTGCCGGCCTTTCCGAAGCACCGGGGGCCGTGGTCGGACAGGCGGATGTGCCCCGCCTCGGGCGTCTGCCCGCGCGGCCCGCGCAGCAGCCGCCCGCCGATCAACACGCCCGCGCCGCATCCGGTTCCGCACGTCAGGTAGGCCGCGTGCGTCGCGCCGCGCGCGGCGCCCCAGAGCCACTCGGCCAGCAGGCAGGCGGCCGCATCGTGCTCGACCACCACGTCCAGGCCCAGCTCGCGGCGCAGGCGGTCCGCAAGCGAAACGCGGTCCCAGCCCGGCAGGTGCGGCGGAGAGAGGATCGTCCCCGTGTGGGCGTCCAGCGGGCCGCCGATGCTCACGCCCAGCGACGCGACGCCGGGGTGCTTCCGCAGCAGTTCGCGCCCCTGCGCAAGGAACTCGGCGATCATCGGCTCCGGGCCGCGCCCGGCCTGGCTGGGCCATTCCGCCCGGTCCAGCACCTCGCCCCGCGCGGTCGCCACCACGGCGGCGCTCTTGGTGCCCCCGACATCCCAGCCGAGAATCGGCAATGTCTCCCGTTCGTCCATGCGTGGCCTGCATCGTACCGCCCGGCTGCGCGCCGTGCAACCGCGAGGACAATCCCACGGCGAAAACCTTCGTCCGCGCTTGACCCGGCGGGACGGGCGGCGCGATAATCGCGCACGAACGTCGGGGGCCCATCCGGAAAAACAGTCAGGGAAGAACGATGTCACGAACGTATGCAAACGTCGTACTCGTGTTGGGGATCGTCCTGGCGGCCTCTTCCGCATGGGGGCAGTCCGCCCCTGCCAGCGCGCCCGCCAGTCAGCCCGCCAGTCAGCCCGCCGCGGCGCAGGACCAGGCGCTCTGGCGGCAGCACCGCCAGAAGGAGTTCAGCCTGGCCGTGCCCGCCGGTTGGCGGGAACTCGAACTCATGCCGGGCAAGTATGTGCTCTACCTCAGCGGCGACGGCGTCGGCGCGCCCCTGATGGACGAAACCGGGCAGCCCATCCAGATCGGGCTGGCCGTCGAACGCTACCCCGAAACGAAGGCCACCCCCGCCCAGGGCGCCGCCCACAACCTCAAGAGGCTCGCCGCCCAGGAGGGATTCAGGATCCTGGGAGAAGGAGAGGTTGTCCCCCTCAAGCTGTCCGACGGAACGGCAGCCGTCCTGCTGAGCGTGGAATTCCTGCGGACCGACAAGGACCGCCGCTGCCGGTACGAAAAGCTCTTCACGGTGGCCGGCGACGGCACGGGATGGGTGGTCACCGCATGGATCGTCACCGGCGACCGGAGCCTGTTCGCCCAGAAGCACGCCCACGTCGTCGAGCGCCTGCGGGCGCACGCGACCTCGCTGTGCTTCGACGCGGCGAAATACTCCGATGCCGCCGTCCGCGCCGCCTACGAGCCGAAAGCCCTCCCCACCACCCAACTGGGCGACGACATGCAGAAGCGCATCGACGCGACGCAGTTGTCCGTGCAGAACGCGGCCGTCGCCATCGAGCGATTCCTGATCGACATCGGGCGGTATCCCACGGCCGACGAGGGGCTCGGGGCCCTGACCGTGCGTCCGGCCTTCGCGGACAAGACGCTCGCGGAGAAATGGCGCGGTCCCTATCTCAAGCCCGCCGACCTCCACGACGCCTGGGGACACCCGCTGAACTACCAGCCGGCGCAGGCGGCGGATCAGTCCGCGCCCGCCTACCGAATCCACTCGGCCGGACCCGACGGTAAGAGCGGAACGGAAGACGACATCCGCAACTGGACGGACGGGCGATAGGACCGTTCTCGCGGGCGACACGGCCAATCCCGATGCTGTGTATCGGGATTCACCTGCGGACACCCTCAATCTCGATTCACAACATCTCGATTGAGGGTGGCGCCCATCGGTCAATTCAGCAGTTTCTTGGCGTCCTCGGCCTCGGAGTTTCCGCCCTTGGGCGCTTCGGGTTCGTCAGCCGCCTTGGGCCCGATGCCCGCCAGCCAGAGCTGCGCGCCCGTGCGGACGTACTTGACGGTGACCGGCTGCTTCGCCTGGAGGTCCTTCAAGGCCGTCGCGGCAGGGCTGTCCGGGCGGACCAGCAGCAGGGTCAGTCCCTTGGCCGTCCGGATCGTCACCGTCTGGTAGGTCTCCTGCCCGACTTTCCGCGAGCCGACGGCTACCAGCGCGCCGCTGTCGGTCATCTCGAAGGCCGTGACGTCCTTCAGGACAAAGCGGTACTCGCTGCATGAGTAATCGAGCGTCAGCAGGTCGCCGGGGCGCAGGGCCTTAAGTTTTTCAGCCAGCGCGGCGTCGGGCGTCGGTTTGGGCGGCAGCGGTTTGCGGGCGCCCGTGCCGCCTTCGGCGGCGGGGGTTTCCGGCTGGGGGGCGTTGGGGACCAGCAGCGTCCAGTTTCCACGATCCTGGCTGACCATCAGGGCCAGGTGGTCGGTCTTGTCCACGCGGACCACGCGGGTGCGCACGAAGACGAAGGGGCGGAGCGGGGTTTCCTCCGCGGCGCGCTTGTCGATGGAAATCTCTGTCACGACAGGCTTTGTGCCGACTTTCGCGTAGCTGACGGTGATGAGATCGCCGATCTTGAGTTCCTCAGCGAGCTTGACGATGTTCTCCGGCGGGTTGATCGTCCGGTCCTTCTCGTCGCGATTGGGGATCGGCAGCGTGGCGTTTCCGCCGCCCTCGGGCGGAGCGATGACGATCATCAGCACCGGCACGCCACGGTCGACGCCGGCCGACCACTCCAGGAACCGCGCCTGCGTCTGCCCCGTCTCGGCTGCGGCGGTCTTGTCGTCCGGCAGGTCGTCCTTGCCGCCGGGGGCGTCCTTGGACTTCTTCTTGGTGGCGCAGGTGGCGGCGTCGATGTCCACCACGAGCAGGTCCACGGCCAGCAGGGCAATTCCGGCCGACAGGGCGATCAGCATCGACAGCACCACGGACATCCGACAGGAATGGGCAAGGGGCATGGAAAACTCCTTTCGCGCTCCCGGCTTGGCCGGGATACGCCTGTCCATGATACCACTTTCGGACAGTGAAGGAAAATCTGTCAATCGGGTCGGTGATTTCTTGACTTATCGAAGACCGGGGATATGATTCGCGCAGTAGGGCGATTCCGATCCGCGCTACAGGCTGCGGACGGCAGGTGCGGGCGAAGCCCGGACCCGTCCGACATCACGGACCGCACCGCCCCGACGAGGTCAGCAGATCACACGCCATGGAAGATGACGATTCTTCCGACGATGGCGCCGCCGACGGCGGCGACCCATTCCAACGGTACGGGCTGGAGCCCATTCGCCTCGAGGACAGGGACGTTTTCCAGCAGTGCTTCTCCCACTGTCGCGACCGGTTGAGTGACTACTCCTTCGCCAACACCTACATCTGGCGGGAGCCGATCCACCTTCGCTGGAAGCGTATCCGCGACTGCCTGTGCGTCTTCGCCAACGGCGACGGCGGGCTGACGCTCCTGTTCCCGCCCGTCGGGCCCGGCGACACGATGGCCGCCCTGCGCGACTGCCTCGAAGTCTGCAACGCCTACAACGCCGACTTCGGGTTCGACGGATGCACCCGCGTCGAATACGTCAGCCGCGAAATGCTCGACAAGTTCCGCGGCGAGTTCCGCGCCGAGCCCATGAGCGGCGACTACGTCTACCACACGCAGCGGATGATCGACCTGGCCGGCGGCGATCTGGCGTCCAAGCGCCAGCTCAAGAACCGCTATGCCCGGCGCTACGAGGCCCGCACGGAAGACTACCGTCCCGAGCGCCACGCGGAACTGTGCCTGGCCCTGCTGGACAAGTGGAAATTCCAGAGCGAGGAAAAGCACCCCGCGCGCCCGATCACCGAAATCCGCCGGACCAAGGAAGTCATCGCCTCGGCCGAGGCGCTGCGCCACTCCGACGCGCTGGGCCTGCGCGGCATGATGCTCTACGCCGGCGAGCAGCTCGTGGGCTTCACCCTCGGCGAGATGCTCGACGAGACGTCGTGCAGCATCCTCATCGAGAAGACCGACCGCGAGTTCACCGGTTCGGCGCAGTACATCTTCAGCGAGTTCTGCCG
>JAKPKY010000029.1 GCA_029553505.1 Planctomycetota bacterium | reverse complement strand
CCGTAGGGCGGGTCGGTGATCCACAGCGACCCGTCCGGATGGAAGACCAGGTCGTTCGGGCTGTTCAGGTTCTTGCCGTCGATCTTCTGCAGGTAGGTCACCGGCTTCATGTCGGCGCCCAGCTTCACGATGCGGCGCGCGCCGTGCTGGGTCATCAGGACGCTGCCGTCCTTGTCGACCGCCAGGCCATTCGAGCCCTTGAACTGCCCCTCGGGGAAGCTGTCGAGGCCGCCCGACTTGTCCATGAGCTCGCGGGCCTTGCCGTCGGCGCCGACGGCGAACAGTTTGTTGCCCTGCAGGTCCGAGAACCACAGTTCGCCTTTGATCCAGGCCGGACCTTCAACGAACTTGTAGCCGCTGGAGACCGGCTCCAGCACCGCGCCCGGCGCGATGATCGCGTCGAGGGCGGGGTCGAGGCGCTCAATCGAAGTTCCGGCGGCTGCGACGGCGGCGGCAGGCGCTTCGGCAGCTGGCGCCTCAGCCTTCTTTTCGGGGGAACAAGCGGAAGCCAAGAGCAGAACGCTCAGCGCCGCGGCTGTCTGGAATGCGAATTTCATGTGGTTCTTTCCGCCATTTTCGAGAGCGCGAGGGGGATGCTTGTTCCACATCCTGGGACCGCCGTTTCCGCCCTTAGTGCTTGATTTATGTAGTTGTTGTCGTGCGGCATCCTGACGCTGTCAAGGCCTCACGCCGGGGGCGAACCGACGCCCGAAACGGCCTCCCGGCGCCAGATCGGCCCGCTGCGAGGCCGAGATCGGAAATTTCCCAGTAGCATCAATGTTATCGTTTTCATATCGCCGGTCCAGCGGTCCGCAGGAAAGCAGCATGCGCCCCATTTTCCGCTTCACATGGCGACACTGCGGGGGCATTGGCGGTGCGAACCGTCCGTCGGAGAGCCCAAGTGAAAACCAACGACGCCTTTGTCGCCTTCGGCGAACTGCTGCTGCGCCTGTCCGCCCCCGGCCATGAAAACCTGCTGCAGAGCCCATCGCTGAAGGTCTTCGTGGGCGGCGCCGAGGCCAATGTCGCGGTGTCGTTGGCGCAGATGGGCCATCAGACGCGCTTCGTCAGCGTCATCCCGGCCAACCACCTGGGCCGAGGCGCGCGCAACGAGCTGCGCCGCTACGGCGTCGACACCCGCTTCGTCCAGGAAGGCGACGGCCGGATGGGCCTCTACTTCCTGACTCCCGGCGCGATCCGCCGTTCGCCCGACGTGCTCTATGACCGCGCCGGCTCGGCCATCGCCGTCGCCGCGCCGGAC
>JAKPKY010000015.1 GCA_029553505.1 Planctomycetota bacterium | reverse complement strand
TGCTCAAGAGCGCCAAGGAACGCGCCAACTCTGCCGCTGCCGTCATTGAGGATATCAAGGGCAAGCTTAAGCCCAGGCACGACGAGCAGGAGCTGGCATTCCGCGAACTGCTGGCCAAGCAGGCCGAGGCCAAGGGCCAGGAGGCCGAGAGGATTCGGCTGGAGGGCCTGCGTAACGAACTGCTGGAGAAGAAACGCCTCCGCGACGAGCATCTTGAGGCCCTCAAGCGACTTCAGGAGGAGCGGCGCGGGCTGCTGGCGCAGCTTTCGCAGCTTCGGGACGAGCGTTTTGCCCTGCGGCGGCAGGTGGCTGAGCGGATCACCGCCAGCCTTTCGCCCAGGATTCGCGTGCGCGTGGAGCAGTTCGGCGATCCGACGGTGTATCGGGAACTGCTCCTGGATGCTTTGGCCGGCACGGGCATCAACCGCCACATCGTCGCCCAGAAGATCGCCGACAGCCTCTCGCCCAGCGAGCTGGCGGCGATGGTTCTGGCCGTCAACGCCAAGGCGCTGGCGGATCGCGCCGCGCTGAACCCCAACCAGGCCGCCAACGTGATTTCGGCGCTGTCGGCGCCCAAGGCGATGTTCCGGCTGGAGACGACGGAACTGGCCGACAAGCCCAGCATCGAGCTTCTCGATGGCGACGCCTACAAGGAGTCCACGGCGTTGTCCACCGGCCAAAAGTGCACCACGATCCTGCCGATCCTGCTGCTCGACAGCGACAGCCCGCTGTTGATCGACCAGCCGGAGGACAACCTGGACAACGGCTTCATCTATGACACCGTCGTGGAAAGCATCCACAAGGCCAAGGGCAGGCGCCAGATGATCTTCGTGACGCACAATCCCAACATCCCTGTGCTGGGCGACGCGGAGAAGGTCGTGGTGCTGAAGTCCAACGGCGCCCGGGCGTCGATCGTCCGGGAAGGCACAGTTGATGAGTGCCGCGACGAGATCGTCACGCTGCTGGAAGGCGGAGCGGAGGCATTCAGGAAACGCAAGGAGCGGTATCGGTTCTGATGCCAGGCGAATCTCCCATTCCGCTGCTGCGCCGCACGCTCCAGAAGCTCAGCACCGACCCTGAGGCCATCGACTGGCAGGAGCGGCTCCGGCGGGCCCGGCTTCTGATGGAAGCATTCAGCGCAGGCGGCGCCGTCGCCGAGCGAGAGCCGGTGCTGGTGCCGCTGCTGAACCTGCTGGCAGGCGACCCCAAGTGGGAGGTCCGCAAAGCCGTGGCCGACGACCTGCACCTTATCCGCCAGATGGACTATGAGCCGCTGGCCGAGAAGCTCTGCCGGGACGACAATGCCTTCGTCCGCAAGGCCGCTGAGGCCAGCCGCAAGCGCAGGCGAAAGGCCCGGATGGCTCTCAAGCAGAAGCTTCAGGGCATCGAGCTTGTGCTGGAGCAGTATCAGTGGCTCAAGGAAAAGCACGGCGACGAGGTGGCGCTGGCGGCCCTCCGTATCGGCGAGACTTACCACATGGCCCTTGCCGGCCACACGGCCCACCACATGAAGACGGACCTCGGCGTGGTGGAGGGCAGGATCGCCCAGTTGCGGCGCAAGATTGCCGGCAAGCGGTATGATCCGGAGGCGTTTGACTCTTCGCTGGAAAAGGTGGGCGACATCGTTGGCCGTCACGCCCGACTGGTGCAGCAGATGCTGGCCTACGCCCGCTCGCGGATGACGCCGACGGACGTCGGCGTCTCTGCGCTGCATGCCCTCGTGGAGGCCGCGATTGAGCGGCTTGCGGAGGCCAAGCCCGATGATGTGGTGCTGGAGGTGGACGTACAGAAAGACCTGCACGTTCCCGTGACGGCCAGCCAGATCGAGGAGGCGATCTTCAACATCCTGGACAATGCGCTGCACGCCGCCGGTGGCAAGGAAGGCGGGCGCGTCGTTGTTACCGGCAAAGCCATCAATGGCAAGGAAGTCGCCGTGACGGTTGCCGACAACGGCCCCGGCGTCAGCGCCAGGGACATGAAGGAGCAGAAAGTATTCGTGCCAGGCCGGAGCACCAAGCGCGGCGGCTCGGGCCTGGGGCTGGTGATCGCCAGGAACTACGTGGAGATGCATGACGGCGATCTTGTCTTTGAAAGCGCCCCTGGCGCGGGAACGACAGTAACGATCCTGCTGCCAAGGGCCGCCGCGCCGGGAGCGGGTGATGCCGCGGATTCTGCTGATCGATGACAATCAGGACGTGGTCGAGTACGTCGGGGAGATTCTCCAGCACTCGATGCAGATTCCCTACGATGTGGCCACCAACGTCGAGGACGCCCGCAAACTCCTGGTGGCCAACGGCTACGACTGCATCCTGCTCGACCTGGAGATCCCGCCCACGTCAAACGGCGAACGCGCCCGGCCCGAGAACGGCATCGCCCTTTTCAAGCAGACGGTGAAGATCAAGGGCGAAGGCGTCGTGCCGATCATTCTGATGACCAGCTACACCGATCAGGCCCTGGCCTACATGAAGGATCTGCACAACGACGGCCTGGTTTTCGGGATGCCCAAGAACCTCTGGAACAAGGGCCGCCCGCCGGAAACCGCCATCCGCGAGGCGATGGATGCCGTCGAGCAGCGGAAGCGCCAGGCCCAGCTGCCCCGGCGCCCACTGAAAAAGTTCACCGGCGGAACGCTCGTGATCGTGGCCGACGGCGCGACGTTGTGCGGGCGGGTGATCCTGGACGATTCGAGCCTTTCGCCCATGCGCGAGCTCCTGCTGATCCTCAGCGAGATGGACAACGGCGCCTACAGGCGCTTCCGGCGGCGAATCCTGGCCAAGCGGCTGGACACGACGGTGGAGGCGCTCAACGGCGTGATCTTCCGATTCCGCGACAAGGTCATCAAGGTGCTGGCGGACGAGTGCGGCCTGCTGGTGGAACTTGACGACGTGGTCCGCACGAAGAACGGCGATCACATCAACGAGAAGATCATCGTGGAGATCCGCGAGCATGAGACGCTGGCAGCGTTGCTCGGGCACGGCCTGCCCGAAAATGGGCCGATGGCGAGTCATTTTGGGCCGACAAACTCCCCAAATGGGCCGACGACCACGAAAACCACAACTAACAGCTTGCAGCAGAACGACTTGCAAAATGGGCCGACAAATGGGCCGACGGGTGTCGAGAATGGGCCGAGCAAATCGCAGAATGGGCAGACAGATGAGCCGACAACGGGTTTCTGCGGGCACGTCGGCCCGAAGCAGAAGCATCGATTGCTGGCGATTCTGGAGAAGCTCAAGGACAGGTCGCTGACACGAGACGAGATTCAGGCTTTCGCCGCCGTAGGTCGCTCGCAGGTGACTCGTGACCTGGCCGAACTGGAGCGGGCCGGGCTGGTTCGACGGGCCGGCCCCAACCAGAACCGTCTCTACGCGCTGACGCCAGCGGCTGCGGCCGTATCCGCAAGCTCTTCTACGGCTGTGAGATAAGGCGGAAGAGGCTCCATGAAGACTTGGACGAACGCCGCCAGCGCGGTATCATTCGGTTCGAACTTAGGACAGTAAGGTGTAGTGCGGTGAAGCCGCACTAGAGCAGTAGAGCAGGAGAGAAGAGGCTGGCGCCTTACCATGGCTTCCGCTGCCATGGTGGACGGGACGGATCCCCCGCGGTCTCCTGGCCCAGAGCGAGCGAAGCGAGTCGAGGGGCTGATCCCCTGTTCTCCTGCTCATTTGTTTGAAATGCCAAGACGGCGTGGATCGCCGTTTGGCCCCGTGCCCAAGAAACCTTCGGGCAGGTGTATCCCTTCCGCATGGACAAGCACCGGGAATGCCTTTCGATCCCAAGCGAAACCGATTTCGAAACCTTTTCGCACTCGCACGGTTTCATATACCTGTTCTCTCCAATTTTGAAAGGAACACCCTCGTGAACAGGCAATCCCGGTCTTTCCCCTCCGTCGCGTATGCGCGTGTTGTTGTGGGCTTGTCCTTGCTGGTCTGTCTTTGCGGGTCCGCCGGAGCGGACGAGTCAGCCATCGCCGTCGAGGACAACATGGAGCAGGCCATCGCCAAGCTGCCCGCGGGCAAGTCCATCCTCCCTGCTGACCCGATCCAGGCTCACGAGGTCCGCCATGACGCCCCGTACGGGCGATTCGAAGTCGTCTCCGTCGAGGGCATGCCTTTCCAAAAGGCTCTTCGCGCGACGGTGGTCCAGGAGGCCCGCAGATCTTTCTTCCTCCAGGGGCTCATCAAGACCACGGAGGATTTGAATAAGGGCGACGTGGCGCTGCTGACGTTCGTCGCCCGCACCGTCAGCACCGTCGAGGAGACCGACCAGGGCCGGTTGGACCTGTCCGTCCGCGCGCTCCACGACCCGCAGGCCGTGCTGGCGGGCGGAAGGGAATTCGGCGTCCCCATGCAGTGGACGAAATACTACATCCCCTTCCAGGTGGATTCCGTCAAGGGCGGCACGTCGGCAGGGAGCGTCGCGGTGTTCCTCAACGCCGGATACCTGCCGCAGGTGGTGGAGATCGCCGACATCCGGTGCGTCTCGTTCGGCAAAGACGTCTCGATGGACGCCTTTCCCAAAAAGAAATTCACCTATCCCGGTCGGGAGTTGGATGCCCCCTGGCGCAAGGCGGCAGCGGAGCGGATCGAAAAGAATCGCAAGGGCGACCTGACCGTCAAGGTCGTCGGCGCGGACGGAAAACCGGTCGCCGGCGCGGCCGTCCATGTCAAGATGCTCCGGCACCGCTTCCCGTTCGGGTCGGTCTTCAACGTTCCGTTCTACGAGAAGAACCGGAACACCTCGGACGGCCGGCGCTACATGAGCGAGTTTCTCCGCCTGTTCAACAGCATGGTGCACGAAGGCGCGCTGAAATGGCCGTACTGGGAGAAGAACCGCCAGAGCGCGATCGACTCGATCGACTGGTTCCGCGCCCACGGCCTGGAGGTGCGCGGACACAACCTGATGTGGCCCCGCTGGGACCGCACCCCGTGGCGCGAGGACAAGGGCAAGTGGAAGCAGCTCGAGAGCGACAAGGACAAGATGCGCAAGCTCTTCCTGGACCACATCCAGGACGAAGCGGGCACCTTGAAGGGAAAAATCAACGAGTGGGACGTGATCAATGAGCCGTGGTCGCATTACCACTTCATGGAGCTGCTGGGCGACGAGGTCATCATCGACTGGTTCCAGGTCGCCCACCAGGCTGACCCCGGCGCCCGGCTGGTCCTGAACGAAGGCAACGGCGAGGGGCGGCGCGGGAAGAACCTCCTACGCCTGGCCAAGATCCTGCTGGACGCCAAGGCTCCCCTTCACGGCGTGGGGCTGGAAAGCCACTTCGGCTGGAGCGTGCCCGGACCGGAAGCCTCCTACGCGATCTTCGAACAGTTCGCCAGCCTCGGGCTGAACATCTCGATCACGGAATTCGACCAGGTGATCGACGACGAGACGCTCCAGGCCGACTGGGAACGGGATTTCCTGACGATCGCATTCAGCCACCCGAAGGTCACGAGCTTCACCCGCTGGGGTTTCTACAACGTCAAGGGCGCCCGTCGCCCGCGCGGGTTCTTCAACCACGACTGGACGCTCAAGCCCAACGGGAAGGTCTACACGGACCTGGTCTTCACGCAGTGGTGGACGGACCTGCAAGGCAAGACGGACGCGGACGGCGTTTTCCGGGCGCGGGGATTCCTGGGCGACTACGACGTGATCGTGACGCACGACGGACAGACGTGGACGCTCGCGGCGAGCCTGGACAAGCCCGGCTCGACGGTCCAGGTCGTACTGACCGACGAGGCCCGGCGGGCGGAGCAGGCCCGTCGCGAGAAGGAGGCCCAAGCCCGCGCCGCGGCCATCGAGGCCGTCAAGAAGCGGATGGACGCCCGCCTCAACAAGAACGCCAAGGAGGCCAAAGGCGAGGACAAGGCTCCGGCCTCGCGCCCGGAAGTGCCGGCCAGGAACGCCCGCGCCCGAATCGACATCAAGGGCGCGATGGACCTGCGAGCGGGAGATGTTTCGGCCGGCGGCGAGGTCGTCACGCGCGGCAGCACGCTGATCGTGGAGGTTCCCGTCAACAACGCGGAGTGGACCCGCCTGACGTTCCGGTTCACGCCCGCGGCCGACGGCGCGGTCACGCTGCGACTCATGGGCAAGTACGTCAAGGCGCCCGACGGCGACCGCGAGCCCGTGTGGGTGTATTATGACGAGTTGGCCGTGGAAGGCACGACGGCGCCGCTCGCCAACGGCGGATTCGAGAAGGCCGAAGGAAAGGATGCCGCCGGATGGGAAGGCAAAAACAAGAGCCAGGCCCGGCGAATCCGGAACGCCGCCCTCGCCCACGAGGGCCAGGCCGTCGTGGAAGTCTGGCACGGCGCCAGCCTCGCGCAGGAAATCCAGGTCCGCAAGGACCAGCCGGTGACGATCACGGCGTGGTGCCGACTCGCCCACTAAGACCCTCTCTCGGCAGAAAAAAAGAAGCCAGGGAAGCGAAAAATGCCCAACGTGACGGTGGAAAAGGTGGGGGAAATCGACCTCCGGGATTTCGGGGAAATCGGAATCCGCTGCGGGGACGTCAACGGCGACGGGAAGACCGAGCTGATCATTCCCCAGATGTCGGACGCCCCGGTTCGCAAGGCCTCGGCCGGCGGATACCCCCACGAGAAGACCGTCCACTGCATCACGGTCCTCGACCTGGAGGGCAACGTGCTTTGGCAGAAGGGAACGCCCATCGGCGAGGCGGCGCGCAAGCATCACGGCCCGGGCGCGTTCGTGGTGCACGATTTCGACGCCGACGGGCGGGACGAGATCATTTACGCCACGCAGCGGGACAATCTCGTGTTCGTCCGGCGGCTGCGCGGCACCGACGGCGAGTGCCTGGCGGAGCGCGAGACCGGCGCCACCTACGTCGCCATGCCGGCGAACCTTCGCGGCCTGGGGTCCCGGCGCGACGTGGTCATCGGCACGGGCCTGAGCCTGGTCTTCGCGTACGACGAGAACATCGAGCCGATCTGGGAGTGGGCGTACTTTTACGGCGGCGGTCACGAGCACGCGGCGGCCGACGTGGAAGGCAAAGGCGTGGACGACCTGTTCATCGGGGTCAGCCGCCTGGACGCGCAGGGCAACCGCATCTGGTGGCGGCCCGACCTCGACGACGCGATGGAAGGCATGCGCCGTTGTCCGCACATCGACCACGTGGTGGTGGAGGAGCTTCGCCCCGGCAGCGGGGAATACCAAGTGCTGTGGTTCGGGGGAAAGGACATCGTCTGCCTGGACGCGATTTCCGGCAAGCTGCTCTGGCGGTTCCGCGGCACGCATCTCCAGGAAGGGACGATCGGCAGGTTCGACCCCTCGCGCGACGACAAGCAGATCTGCCTCTTCGACAAGGAGGAGCCCGGCAATCCCAGCTACATGCTCACTTCCGACGGCGAACTGCTGTGGAAGAAACCTTTCGGGCGGACCAGCCTGCTGGCCGGCGCCGGCCCGGACGGGCGCGACCTGCTGCTGGCCAAGAAAGCGTTCTGCGGCGAACCGCCGTTCGTCGGCGACCACAACGGAAACTGCCTGGCGACGTTCCCCCTGCCGGCGGCAGCGCCCGGCCCGGGCGACCGCGGTTTCGGCTGGTGCGCGCGAAGCCTCCCCGCCGACGACAAGGGAACCCGCCAGGTGCTGGTCTACAACCGCTCGCGCCTGTTCCGCTTTGCCCTGATCGCCAAGTGATCGCGCGAGACGATTGGCCGCAATGTCCGCTTGCTCGCCCGTCACGAGCCGCTTTCGAGTCGGGTGATCGTCCCATCGCCCATGCCGGGCACGGAGACCGGGACGCGCACGTGGCGCAGGTTCACGCCTTCGATCTCGGCGAGGAAGATTTCGCAGAGGACATAGGCCCGGCAGCCGGGCTCCATGTGCCCGCCGTAGGCGCCGTCCGGCGTGGACAGCGTGACGTGGACGTGCGGTTCGCTCTCGACCACCAGGCCGTTCACGGCCAGCAGCTCGATTCCGCCCTCGCCGCGCCCGAAGCGGTTCTCGGTGGGAATGCGGTTGTGCGTGACCCAGTGCAGCGAATGCGCCGCCAGGGTGCCGAATCCGCCGAGGATGACGGCCTGCCGCACTTTCGCCTTGGCGATGAAGGCACGGAGGCTCTCCAGCACGTCCTCGCCGGGGTCGATGCGCACGATATGGATGGCTTTCGGCGTCAGCGTGAAGGCTTGCATGGGCGATTCTCCCGTGACGGCCTGATGCTAAAGGCGCAGCGGAGGGGTGTCAAGCGAAGCCCCGGCCGCCGCGCGGCTCAGACGATCTCGACGACGCGCCCTTCTCGCCGGGCCCGCTCGGCGGCGAAGACGGCCAGGTGCGATTCCAGCGTCTCCGCCGGGCCGGAGAGGATTTTCGCCGGGTCGCGTTCTCCGACGGCCGCGACGAACCCCTGCATCAGGCGATAGTCCCCCCCGCCGTGCCCGCCGAGGATGGAGCCCGCCGGCGCGCGGGTGTCGATGGTCTCCTCGCGATCGGTGAGGAAATCCAGCACGCGGAGCATCCGCCCGTCGCCTTCGATACGTCCGCGCGTCCCGAAGATGCGCGTCTTGCGGTCGGACATCTCGGTGAAGGCGGTCATGGTGAACGTGGCGGTGGGCCCGCCGTCGAACTCGATGTTGACCACCTGGTGGTCCACGACGTCGTTGTCGCAGGCGTAGACGCACCGGCCGTACGGCCCGTCGCGGAGCGCCGCCGTAACTCCGGCCTCGGTCAGGTCGCTCGTGATGACGTCCACGGGCCAGCCGGTGTGCCCCGCGCGAAAACGCTCCAGGTAGATCCGCCTGGCCGAGTAGGGGCACTGGGCCTCCACGCCGCAGTCCAGGCAGCGGTCGGCGGCGCCGGCGGGCCGGTCGTCACGGCGGAAGTGCATCAGCGAGCCGAACGACGAAACCCGGCGCATGGGCTTGCCCATGACGTGGCGCAACCAGTCCAAATCGTGGCAGCTCTTGGCCAGCAGCATGAACGACGATTCCGACTCGTTCCGCCAGTTGCCGCGGACGAACGAGTGGGCCTGGTGCCAGTAGCCCACGGGCTCGAGGTGCTGGATGCTCACGATCCGCCCGATGCGCCCTTCGTCGAGGATCGCCTTGAGGCGGCGTGTGTAGTCGGTGTAGCGCAGCACGTGGCAGACGGCGAAGAGGATTCCGCTTTCCTTGACGGCAGCGGCGATCTTCCGGCAGTCCGCCTCGGTGTTGGCCATCGGCTTTTCCAGCAGCATGTCATAGCCGAGTCCCGCGAAGGCGACGGCGGGCTCGGTGTGCTGGCGGTCCTGCGTGGCGATGATCACCGCGTCGGCGAAGCGCTTGCGCCCTGCCGCCTGCCGCCAATCGGTAAAGACGTTCTCCGGCACAATGCCGTGCTCCTGGGTAAGCTTCCGACGATAGAACTCGCGCGGTTCGGCCACGCCCACCACGCGGGCCAGTTCCGGATGCTTTTTGGCAAACGCCGCATACCCGCAACCACGGTGTCCGCCGCCGACGATCAGAAGCGTAACGGGATACCCCATCGTTCTTTCCCTTCCTGCTGGTTCTGCGACATTCTCGCGCCGCGTCCTGGCGGAATTCAGACGATCCTATTGCGTTGCGCCGCCCGGTCAATAGCGGACCTGGGATATTGGTCGTGTTTGTCTGATCCGATCCGGCCGTGCGCGATCGGTCCAGCGCGTTTCAGGCATGGTTTGAAAACCGCTTGGCACTTCTTCTGGCAGCAAGGTATTCACCGGATGACTCTGACATTCCGCACGAGCCGGTACGACACTGGGGACGCCAGAAAACAACATGTTTATAACTTGCCTTCCGAAAGACGATTAGGAGTTTTCCTGATTTTTACAGGCAAGATTCCTTGACAGGCAAACGTGGGGTATTGTATTATTCTGTGAAATTATTCACAGCGTTACTTCATTCACAGTTATTGATTGCCGATAGGGTAACAACCTATGCCAGCAACGGTTTCCGAAAAAACGATCGGACGACTGAGCCTGTATCGGCGGCTGTTGTATGAACTGCGCAGCGCGGGCGAGGAGAACCTGTATTCCCACCAGCTCGCGCAGATGGCGGGCGTAACGGCCGCCCAGGTCCGCCGCGATCTGATGTCCATCGGGTATAGCGGAAGCCCGACGCGCGGTTACGACGTGCGGGAACTCGGCGAGAGCATCGGGCGGTTTCTGGATTCGCCGATCGACCAGGGCGTGGCGCTGGTGGGCGTGGGCAACCTGGGGCGCGCGATCATGGCGTTCTTCGCCGGACGCCGCCCGCACCTGCGGATCGTCGCCGCTTTCGACACCGATCCGTACAAGGTCAACCGCGTCATCCAGGGGGTTCGTTGTTACAGTCTGGAGCAGATGCCGCAGGTGGTCGAATCGGAGGGCATCCAGGTGGGCATTTTGGCGGTTCCGGCCGTCGCCGCCCAGGGCGCCGCGGACACGCTCGTGCGCGCGGGCGTTCGCGGCCTGCTGAACTTCGCGCCGGTTCCGCTTCGGGTTGCCCCCGACATTTACGTGGAGGACATCGACATGACGATGTCGCTGGAGAAGGTCGCCTATTTCGCCCGGCAACGGGCCACTCAGAAGGAATTGCAGACGTGGTAACCGCGGAAAAAGACATCGAAGAGATTCTCGGCAAGTATCCCAACGCCAGCCGGGATGCCCTCATTCCCGTCCTACAGGCCGTGCAGGAGGCCCGCGGGTTTCTCTCCCGCGAGGCGGTCCTGCGGATCGGGCGGCACCTGAAGCTGCCTGCCAGCAAGATCTACGGCGTGGCGACTTTCTACAACCAGTTCCGCTTCCAGGCGCCCGGACGGAACCACGTGCAGGTGTGCCGGGGGACGGCCTGCCACGTGAAAGGCTCTGCCGCCGTGCTCGAATCGGTCAAGCGCGTGCTGAAGGTCAACCCGGGCGAGACGACGAAGGACGGCGAGTTCAGCCTGGAGGTCGTCGCGTGCATCGGGGCGTGCGGGCTGGCGCCCGTCATCTGCGTCAACGGCGAGTTTCACGCGTCGGTGACGCCCCAGAAGATTCAGGACATCTTGGATTCTTACCGCGGAAAGGCCCGGTAGTATGGCCAAGCTGCTCGAAGAGAAGTGCTGCGAACGTTGCCGGCATGAGCCCGCCCGTCCCTGTCCGGACCGGGTGGCGTGTCTGTCCGGCGGTCCGATCTGTCACGAGGACGACGCCTGCCGCGCCCAGCGCCGCCAGCGGATGGCGCAATACCGGCGTGAGGCGCCGCAAAAGCCCGTGATCTTCCTGGGCACGGGGACCTGCGGCCTGGGCGCTGGTGCGGGCAAGACGCTCTCGGCGGTGAAAAAACACCTCGCCGACAAAGGCCTCGACGCCGACGTCGTGGAAGTCGGCTGCGTGGGCCTCTGCGCGGTCGAGCCGCTGCTGGAGGTCCAGCCGGTCGGAAGGGCCCGCGTGATCTTCCGGCAGGCGACGGCGGACAAGGCCCCCGCGCTGCTGGACGGCGTGCTGTCGGGCAACCTGCCCCGGGAGCAGGTCCTGGCCCAGTACCGTCCGCCGGCCGGCAGCGGTCAGCAGGCGTGGGACGGCGTGCCGATGCTCGACGAGCATCCCTTCTTCGCCCCGCAGACGCGGTGGGTGCTGGCCAACTGCGGCGTGATCGACCCGCGGAGCATCGAGGAATACATCGCCCGCGGCGGATACCAGGCATTCACGAAGGTCCTGCGCGGCAGCACGCGCCAGGAACTGTGCGAAATGGTGGAGGCGTCCGGCCTGCGCGGGCGCGGCGGCGGCGGGTTCCCCACCGGTAAGAAGTGGAAATTCGCCCTGAACACGCCCGCCGACCAGAAGTACCTGGTCTGCAACGCCGACGAGGGCGACCCGGGCGCGTTCATGGACCGCGCGGTCATCGAGGGCGACCCGCACCGCCTGCTGGAAGGAATGGCCATCGCCGCCTACGCCATCGGCGCGACCAAGGCGTACGTGTATATCCGCGCGGAATACCCGCTGGCGATCGCGCGCCTCAAGGAGGCCATCGCCCAGGCCAAGGAGTACGGGCTTCTCGGGCGGGACATCCTGTCCAGCGGGTTCAACCTGGAGATCCTCATCAAGATGGGCGCCGGCGCGTTCGTCTGCGGCGAGGAGACGGCGCTGATCAACAGCATCGAGGGTCGGCGGGGCATGCCGCGTCCGCGCCCGCCCTTCCCGGCCATCTCCGGGCTGTTCGGCAAGCCGACGGTCATCAACAACGTCGAGACGCTGGCGAACCTGCCGGCCATCGCCGCGAACGGCGCGGAGTGGTTCGCCGCCGTGGGCACCGCCGGAAGCAAGGGCACGAAGGTCTTCGCCCTGAGCGGGAAGGTCGCCAACACCGGCCTGGTCGAGGTGCGGATGGGCACGCCCATCCGCGAGATCCTCTTCGACATCGGAGGGGGAATCCCCAACGGAAAGCAGTTCAAGGCCGTCCAGATCGGCGGTCCGTCCGGCGGGTGCATTCCCACCGAGCACCTGGACATCCAGATCGACTACGAGAGCCTCAAGACCGTCGGGGCGATGATGGGCTCCGGCGGGCTGGTGGTCATGGATGAAGACACCTGCATGGTGGACGTGGCGAAGTTCTTCATGGACTTCATCCAGCGCGAGAGTTGCGGAAAGTGCATCCCCTGCCGCGAAGGCACGCGGCGGATGCTGGAGATCCTCCAGCGGATCACGCGAAGCCGCCGCGGCGAGAAGGGAATCGACGCCCTGGAGCGCTTCAAGGGCGTGATGTACCTGACCCGACTGGCCGAGGTCATCCAGGACACGAGCCTGTGCGGCCTGGGGCAGACCGCGCCGAACCCGGTGCTCAGCACGCTCCGCTGGTTCCGCGACGAGTACGAGGCGCACATCTACGAGCGTCGCTGCCCGGCCGGCGCGTGCACCGACCTGCTGACGTATTCCATCGACGCGGACAAATGCAAGGGCTGCACGCTGTGCGCCAGGAAGTGCCCCGCCGGCGCCATCATGGGCGCGCTGAAGAGCCCGCACTACATCGTTCCCGACAAGTGCATCGGGTGCGGCGCGTGCGTGGACGTGTGCAAGTTCAAGGCGGTGACGGTCGAATGAGCGAAGGAACCCCTGCCGTGATCGAAATCGAAGTCAACAACCGGAAGATCGAGGCCCGCAAGGGCGAGATGCTCCTGGGCGCCCTGCGGCGCAACGGGATCCACGTGCCCACGCTGTGCCACATGGAGAACCTCTTCCCCACCGGCGCCTGCCGACTGTGCGTGGTCGAGGTGAACGGGCAGCGGAACCTCGTGCCCAGCTGCGCGTTCCCCGTCTACGAGGGCATGACCGTCCAGACGCACTCCCCGCGCGTGGTGCGCGCCCGGAAGACCATCATCGAGCTGCTGCTGGCCGACCACCCCGACGACTGCCTCTACTGCGTCCGCAACGGCAACTGCGAACTCCAGAAGCTCGCCGAGCAGCTCGGCGTGCGCGAGCGCCGCTACACCGGCGCCAAGAGCGCCTACAAGCTGGACATCTCCAGCCCGTCGATCACGCGCGACCCGGCCAAGTGCATCCTGTGCGGGCGATGCGTTCGCGTCTGCGAGGAAGTGCAGACCGTCTCGGCGATCGACTTCATCGGGCGCGGAAGCAAGGCGACGGTCAGCACCGCCTTCGAGGAGGGGCTGAACGTCTCCAGCTGCGTCAACTGCGGGCAGTGCGTGATGGTCTGTCCCACCGGCGCGCTGCGCGAGCAGAGCCACGTGAAGGAAGTCCTCGGCGTCCTGAACGATCCGAACAAGTTCGTCGTCGTGCAGCACGCGCCGAGCATCTCGGTGTCGCTGGCGGAGGAGTTCGGACTCAAGGCGGGCACCGACGTCGTCGGGAAGATGACCGCCGCCCTGCGCCGCCTGGGCTTCCAGCGCGTCTTTGACACGAGTTTCTCGGCCGACCTGACCATCCTCGAGGAAGGCAGCGAGCTGGTGCAGCGCCTGACCACGGGCGGAAAGCTGCCCATGCTCACGAGCTGCTCGCCGGGGTGGATCAAGTTCGTCGAGACGTTCTACCCGGACCTCGTGGAGAACCTCTCCACGTGCAAGAGCCCGCAGCAGATGATGGGCGCGATCATCAAGTCGTACTACGCCCAGCGCCAGGGAATCGACCCGAAGAGCATCTACAGCGTCTCGATCATGCCGTGCACGGCCAAGAAGTTCGAGGCCCAGCGCCCCGAGATGGGCTCCGACGGCATGCCGGACATCGACGCGGTGCTGACGACGCGCGAGCTGGCGCGGATCATCCGGATGCGCGGTCTGGACCTGGCGGCGCTGGAGCCGCAGGGCCCCGACACGCCGTTCGGGGAGCGCAGCACCGCGGGTAAGCTGTTCGGCGCCACCGGCGGCGTGCTGGAGGCGGCGATCCGCACCGCGCACTGGCTGGTGACGGGCTCGGAGATGGAGAACCTGAAGGTGCAGGCGGTCCGCGGGCTGGAAGGGCGCAAGGAGGCCCGCGTGAAGATCGGCGAGCTGGAACTGGGCGTGGCGGCCGTCAACGGCCTGGGCAACGCCCGCAAGCTCCTCGACGAGCTTCGCGCCGGGCGGAGCGACCTGCACTTCATCGAGGTGATGACGTGCCCGGGCGGGTGCATCGCCGGCGGCGGCCAGCCGTTCATCGGCGACGCCGAGGCCGTTCGCGCTCGCATGCAGGCGCTCTACAAGATCGACCGCGACGAGGAGCAGCGCGTCTCGCACCGAAACGAGAGCGTCCAGCGACTCTACAAGGAATTCCTGGGCAAACCGCTCGGGGAAAAGAGCCACCACCTGCTGCACACGCACTACGCCCCGCGCGAGGTGGTGATGTAATCGCTCGGCCCACGACGGGCGGACGGAGACCATGAAGCATCCCGCGAACATTCCGCTGGTCACGACGATCCGGGAGAAGTGCCGGGTCTGCTACACCTGCGTGCGCGAATGCCCGGCCAAGGCGATTCGGATCGCCGAGGGACAGGCCGAGGTCATCCCCGAGCGCTGCATCGGGTGCGGAAACTGCGTGCGCGTATGCAGCCAGCGCGCCAAGCAGGTGCTCAGCTCCGCCGAACTGGTTCGCGAGCTGCTGGACGGACCGTCGCCGGTGGCGGCCGTGCTGGCGCCCAGCTTCCCCGCGGAGTTCGAGGACGTGGACTACCCCCGCCTGGTGGGGATGCTCCGGGCGATGGGCTTCTCGCACGTCTACGAGGTGGGCTTCGGCGCGGACCTGGTGGCCGACCGCTATCGCAAGCTTCTGAACAGCGCCCCCGCCGACCGGCGCTACGTCGCCACGACGTGCCCGGCGATCGTCGCCTACATCGAGCGGTACCACCCGGACCTGATCGACTCGCTCGTGCCGGTGGTCTCGCCGATGGTGGCTGTCGCGCGGGCCATCCACAAACTCGCCGGGCCCGACGTGAAGGTGGTGTTCCTCGGCCCGTGCATCGCCAAGAAAGGCGAGGCCGCCACCGAACTGATCGTCGACGAAGTGGACGCCGTGCTGACCTTCGTGGAACTGCGGGAGATGTTCGCCGCGCGAGGGATCCGCGCCCAGGATGTGGCGGATTCCGAGTTCGACCCGCCCCACGCCCACTACGGCGCGCTGTTCTCGATCAGTCGCGGACTGCTCCAGGCGGCGGACATCCGCGAGGACCTGGTCACCAGCAACGTGGTGGCCGCCGAAGGACGCACCAGCTTCGTCGAGGCGATCCGCGAGTTCGAGCAGGGCACGCTGGAGGCCCGCCTGCTGGAGGTGCTCTGCTGCCAGGGGTGCATCATGGGCGCGGGCACGACGTGCGACCGCCCGCTGTTCAACCGTCGCAGCCGCGTCAGCCAGTACGTCCGCCGCAGGCAGCAGGCGTTCGATCACGACGCCTGGAAGCGGGCGATGAGCGAGATGGAAGACCTGGACCTCTCGCGCCGGTTCGAGGGCAACGACCAGCGCATCCCCGTTCCGTTCGAGGAAGAAATCCGCCACATCATGGCCGGGATGGGCAAGCACACGCCCGACGACGAGCTCAACTGCGGCGCCTGCGGGTACGACAGCTGCCGCGAGCACGCGGTGGCGATCTTCAAGGGACTGGCCGAAACCGAGATGTGCCTTCCCTACACGATCGACCAGCTCCGCCTGACGATCCGCCAACTGGCCGAGTCGCACGAGAAGCTGGCCGACACGCAGGAGGCGCTGTTGCAGTCGGAGAAGCTCGCGAGCATGGGGCAGCTCGCGGCGGGCATCGCGCACGAGGTGAACAATCCGCTCGGCGTGGTGCTGATGTACGCGCACCTGCTCCGCGACGAGTGCGGGGACGGGTCGATGAAGGGCGATCTGGACATGATCGCCACGCAGGCGGACCGCTGCAAGAAGATCGTCTCCGGGCTGCTGCACTTCGCGCGGCAGAACAAGGTCTCGCTCCAGCCGACCGACGTCCGCGAGCTGGTGGACGGCACGCTGCGGGTGCTCCAGAAGCCCGCAGCCATAACGGTGCGGACCGAGCATCACGGCGACGATCCCGTCGCGGAACTCGACCGCGACCAGATCGTGCAGGTGCTGACGAACCTGGTGTCCAACGCCTTCGCGGCGATGCCGTCGGGCGGCACGCTCACCGTGCGGACCGACGGCGACGAGGACCGCGTGCGCATCGCCGTCCGCGACACGGGCACGGGCATCCGCCCGGAGCACCTGAACAAGATTTTCGAGCCGTTTTTCACGACCAAGCAGATCGGAAAGGGCACGGGCCTCGGTCTGGCGGTGACGTACGGCATCGTGAAGATGCACAGCGGGGACATCCGCGTGGAGACCAACGCCGACCCCGCCGCCGGCGCGACGGGAACGACGTTCACCGTCTCCCTGCCCCGCCAGGCCGTGCGCGGATAGGAACCAACCCGGCGCGCAGACGCCGCGGAGCGAATGATGGGAGTTTTCTTTTGAGCAACAGGAATGCGGAAATGACCCGGACGAAACAGACGATTCTCGTCGCCGACGACGACGAGGATTTTGTCGCGATGACGAAGATCCTTCTGGAAGCCCAGGGCTACGAGGTGCTCGCCGCGGGCGGACAGAAGGAAGCGGAGAAGCTCCTGGCCGGACGGTCCGTCTCGCTGGCGATCGTGGACCTGATGATGGAGCACGAGGACGGCGGATTCGCCCTGTGCTACCACATCAAGAAGAAGGACCCCGCGATCCCGGTGATCCTCGTGACGGGCGTGACGAGCGAAACGGGCCTGGAGTTCGACGCCGCCACCGACGAGGAGCGCAAGTGGGTCAAGGCGGACGTGATGCTCGCCAAACCCGTCCGCGCGGAGCAGATGAGGCGGGAGATCACCCGCCTGCTGGCCGGAAAGGACTAGCCCATGAACGAGCTGCGGGTACTGGTGATCGACGACGAGCTGGGCATGCGCCTGGGCGCCGAGCGGGTGCTGAGCGGCCTGACGATCGACCTGCCCGACGTGGGCGAGCAGGTGCGGTTCCTCGTCGCCCAGGCCGAAAGCGGCGAGGAAGGCCTGGAGAAGATCGCCGCCGCGGTTCCCGACCTGGTGCTGCTGGACCACAAGCTCCCGGGCATGAGCGGGCTGGACGTGCTGGACCGTCTGACGGCCGACAAACGAGACGTGCTGACCATCATGATCACCGCGTATGCCTCGCTGGAGACGGCCATCAGCGCCACCAAGCGCGGCGCGTACGATTTCCTGGCCAAGCCCTTCACCCCGGCGGAGCTGAAGGCGGCCGTCCGAAAGGCGGCGCATCACGTGATGCTCCAGCGCCAGGCGCGTCGCCTGGCGGAGGAAAAACGCCAGGTCCGCTTCCAGTTCATCAGCGTGCTGGCGCACGAGCTCAAGGCCCCGCTGGCGGCCATCGAGGGCTACCTGCGGATCATCCAGGACCGCTCCGCGGGCGACGACCAGGCCGCCTACGACCACATGCTGGACCGCAGCCTGGTCCGCCTGGAAGGCATGCGGAAGCTCATCGTCGACCTGCTGGACCTGACGCGGATCGAGTCGGGCCAGAAGCAGCGCGACCTGAAGGACCTGGACGTGCGCGAGGTCGCGCGGACGTCGATCGAGACGCTCCTTCCGTCGGCCCGAGAGCGGAACATCGCGATTCGCCTGCACGCGGACGCCCCGGTGGTCCTGTCGGCCGACCGCGGCGAGATCGAGATCATCCTCAACAATCTCGTCTCCAACGCCGTCAAGTACAACCGCGACGGCGGGCAGGTGGACGTGACCGTCCGGGCGGACGAACAATCCGTCGCCCTCGAGGTCCGCGACACGGGGATCGGAATGAGCCGCGAAGACCTCGAACGCCTGTTCCAGGATTTTGTTAGAATCAAGAATGAAAAGACGAGGAATATCCTCGGAAGCGGGCTGGGACTGTCTACACTGAAGAAGCTCGCGACCCTGTACGGCGGCGAGGTGTCCGTCACGAGCGAGCCGGACGTCGGGAGCACGTTCACCGTCGTCCTGCGGAAACGCCCCGACGGACAGGAAGACGCCCATGCGACACGAGACGATCGTCGGCTGGCTGCGGGAAACTGACGCGACGCGCCTGGAGGAACTCTGGCGGCGCGCGGACGACGTGCGCCGCGAGAACGTCGGCGACGAGGTGCACCTGCGGGGGCTGATCGAGATTTCCAACCACTGCGTCCGCGCCTGCGGATACTGCGGCCTGCGGGCGTCCAACCGCGCGCTGGAGCGGTACCGCATGACGGCCGACGAGATCCTCCAGTGCGTCCGGCAGGCCGTCGCGTTCGAGTACGGCACGGTCGTCCTCCAGGCGGGCGAGGACCCCGGAATCACGCGCGAGGGCGTGTCCGAGCTCGTCCGGCGGATCAAGGCGGAGACTCCGCTGGCTGTGACGCTGAGCCTCGGCGAGCGGAGCGACGAGGAGCTGGCCGAGTGGAAGTCCGTCGGCGCCGACCGCTACCTGCTGCGGTTCGAGACCTCCAACGCGGCGCTGTACGACCGCATCCACCCTTCGCTGCCCGGCCGGCGGTCCGACCGGTTCGCCCTGCTGCGGCGCCTGCGCGAGTGGGGCTACGAGGTGGGCAGCGGCGTGATGATCGGGATTCCCGGGCAGACCTACGACGACCTCGCCCGCGACGTGGAGGCGTTCGCCGCGCTGGACCTGGATATGATCGGCGTGGGCCCGTTCATCGCGCACGGCGCGACGCCGCTGGGCCAGTCCGAGGCCGACGCCCTGCGC
>JAKPKY010000243.1 GCA_029553505.1 Planctomycetota bacterium | reverse complement strand
CGACGACCGGCCCAGCGGGGCGACCACCGCCGACGTCCGCGCGCAGGTGCAGGCGGCGCGCGAACGCCAGCATGCCCGACACGACGGCCGCTACCGGGGCAATGCCCACCTCGACGCCACCGCCACGCGCCGGCATTGTGTGATCATCGCGAGCGGGAAGGCGCTCCTGGAATCCGCCCTCGAACGGATGGGGCTCAGCGCCCGCGCCTACGACAAGATCCTGCGCGTCGCGCGCACGCTCGCCGACCTCGAGGAGCAGGACCAAATCCGCGAGCACCACCTCGCCGAAGCCATCCAGTACCGCAGCCTCGATCTCGAGATGCGGTAGACGCGCGGTCCGCGCCGGCCTCGACAGCGCCGGCATTCAGGAGCCTCAGGCGCCCGGTTCATGGCGGCGCGAAACGGCGTCTGTTATCATAGGGGCGAGGGCCGTTTTGTCGCGAACCGGGCGCATCGCCGCCGCGGACCCAACGTTGGAAGCAGAGACTCCATAGAAGACGATGTGTTCATGATCGATCCCGCATTGATTCTCCTTGTGATCGGATTCCTGGTTCTGGCCAGCATCCTGGCGAGCCGGGTGTCGGATCGGGCGGGAGTGCCCACGCTGATCGTGTTTCTCTGCATCGGCATGCTGGCGGGGTCGGATGGTCCGGGCGGGATCACCTTCAACAACACCCAGGCGGCCAATCTGATCGGGACCGTCGCGCTGGCGTTTATCCTGTTTGCCGGCGGCCTGGACACCCACTGGGGCGCCGTGCGTCCCGTGCTGGGGCGGGGCATCCTCCTGTCCACCATTGGCGTCGTGGTCACGGCGGGCCTGGTCGGGGTGTTTATGTGGCGGGCGCTGGGGTTTGACCTCCTGACCGGCCTGCTGGTGGGTTCGATTGTCTCGTCGACGGACGCGGCGGCGGTGTTCGCCATCATGCGCCGCCGGGGCGTAAGCCTGAAGGGCCATTTGAAGCCCCTGCTCGAACTCGAGTCGGGAAGCAACGATCCGATGGCCATTTTCCTTACGGCGGGCGTCACGCGGCTGCTGATGGAACCGGAATTCGAATGGGTGTCGCTTCTCCCGGCGCTGGCGTGGAACATGCTCGGCGGGATCGGGATGGGCCTGCTGGCGGGCAAAATGGCGGCGCTGCTGTTCAATCGGATCCGACTCGGATACGAGGGGCTGTATCCCGTGCTGAGCATCAGCATCGTGCTGCTGACGTTCGGGATGACCCAGTTCATCGGGTGCAACGGCTATCTTGCGGTGTACCTGTGCGGCATGATGCTGAACGCGTCGCGCTTCAATTACCACCTCTATGTGGTGAAGTTTCACGACGGGCTCGCCTG
>JAKPKY010000235.1 GCA_029553505.1 Planctomycetota bacterium | reverse complement strand
AAACGCGCGAGATCGAGATCCTGCCGTCCATGCCGGTGGTGGGGCGAACCGTCGCCGACCTCGACATCCCGCCCGGCGTGTTGATCCTGCTGATCGGGCGCGGGGACGGGTTTGTCGTGCCCAGGGGACAGACCCGGATTGAGCCGTACGATACCCTCCTGATGATTGGCGATCCGGAGGTGTTGCGCGAGGCGGGCGACGCGCTTCTTGCCCCGCGGCCCGGGGTGCGGCAGCGCGAGCCCCAGGATGATCCGCTCGCGATGCTGCCCGACACCACCGAGCCGAAGTACCTGTCGAAACACGTCGTCGTGGCCGGGTTTGGCCGCGTTGGACGGCGCATCTGCGACAAGCTCGAGGCGCGGAGCGTGCCCTTTGTCGTCATCGACCAGGATCGCGAGGTCGTCCAGCGGCTTCGTGAAGGCAAGCGCGCCGCGGTGGCGGGCGACGCCTCGACCGCCATGGCGCTTGCGCAGGCCCACGTGGCGCGGGCCGCGATGCTGATCGTCGCAACGCCCGACACCCTGAAGACAACCCAACTCGCGGAATTCGCCCGACAACTGAATCCTGCCATCGAGATCGTCATCTGCGCCCGCAGCGAAATGGAGGCGAATCTGCTCGAACGCGAAAAGATGGGCGCGGTGTTTCTGAGCGAGGAAGCATTGGCCGGGAGCGTGGCCCAGTTTGTTCTTCAACGGCTGCGCACCTGATTCAGAAGGCAGACCGGTTCCAGGCGCCGTCCCCGCCGCGGCAACGTGTCCCCGCTCGGATGACAGGCGAGGGCGCCGGTCCCACACCGGAGCCGGGGCGCCCCGTCCACTCTGTCCACTGCGTCCACCCGAAAACAAGACTGCAGGCGTCTCGCCCGCGCTACCAGAAACAAGGCTGCCGCCCCGGCGCCCCCGTTTTCTTCGCGGGCGCGTTCCGGTGTATTCTACGGTCCGCGTTTGCTGCGGAAACCGTATCGTGCATACAGCGGAGGACCCAGTCATGACACGTCGCATTGTCTGCCTCATTCTGACGGTCGCGCTCGGGAGCGCGGCGGCCTGCGCGGCCGAACCCCTGGCGTTCGGGAGCCTGGAACCCCTGACCCGGCTCCAGCCGGGCCGGACGATGCGGTCGTCGACCTGCGACCCTGACTGGCACAACGGCAACGGCGACGCGCGTCCCATCGCGCCGGGCGAAACCCTGGTGCTGGCCGAGCTGGAGGGTCCGGGCGTGATCGGCCATCTGTGGAACACCATTGCGGCCGAGGAACGCGGCTATTCGCGTCTCCTGGTTCTGCGGATGTACTGGGACGGCGAAGAACGTCCGTCGGTCGAGGCGCCGGTCGGCGATTTCTTCGGGATCGGCCACGGCCTGGACCGGCCGTACGTATCGCTGCCGGTCAAGATTTCGTCGGAAGGGCGCGCGCGTAACTGTTACTGGCCGATGCCGTTCCGCACATCCGCGCGCATTACCGTCACCAACGAGGGCCGGAAACGCATCAACGCGTTTTACTCGTACGTGGACTGGCGGAAACTCCCCGACCTGCCTGAAGACACGGTCTATTTCCACGCCATGTACCGGCAGGAGTATCCCACGGTCATGGGGCAGAATTATCTGATTGCCGATATCGCCGGGCGCGGCCATTATGTGGGCACTGTGCTCCACTGCGAACAGCTCTCGCCGGGCTGGTTTGGAGAAGGCGACGACTTCTTCTTCATCGATGGCGAGGAGGAACCGAGCCTGCGCGGCACGGGCACCGAG
>JAKPKY010000232.1 GCA_029553505.1 Planctomycetota bacterium | reverse complement strand
GCGCAACAGCGGGCCGGGGGCGGCGCCGTCGGACTGGTACGACGGCGCCGCCCCCGGCCCGCTGTTGCGCACGGTCCACGACACGTTGATCGTCTGCGACACCGCGGCCGTCGCCGGGGCCGTGACGCCGGTGACCGTCAGGTCCGGCGCCGACAGCGTGATATCCAGCGTGCGCGTGTTGTTGGTTTCGTCCGTCTCGCCCTGCTTCCCGTCGCCGTCGGCCACGACGATCAGCTTCCACGTTCCCGGCAGCACGCCGGGGATGACCACCGACTGGGTCTGCGTGTAGGAACCGTTGACCGCCAGCGGCGTGAACGCCGCCGCGCTGAAGCTGCCCAGGTAGAGATCGCTTCCGTCCAGAACCCCGTCCGAGGACAGGTAGATCGAGTCCACCCAGTCCGCCGGCGCCGCCACCGCCCCAATATTCTTGACCGTCCAGGAGACCGATATCGTCTCACCCAGCGAAGCCGCGGGCGGACCGGTCGCGTCGGTCAGCGTCAGGTCCGGCGCGGTCAGCGCGATGGCGCTCGATGCCACGTTGTTCGTCTCGCTGCTTTCGCCCTGGTTCGCCTGCACGTCGGCCACGAAGATCAGGAAGTACTCCCCGGGTGTCGCCGAGGGCAGCGTGATGTCCATTTCGCCGAGGTAGGAGCCCCCCGGAGCCAACGGAGAATGCGCCGAAGCATCATAGGACGCGATCCACGTATCCCCGCCATCGTACGTCGCGTCGGTCGAGAGGTAGACGCGATCCGACCAGTCCGCGGGCGCCGAGGAGGTCCCGGAGTTCGTCGTCGTCCAGGAGACGTGGACCGTTTCGCCCGAGATCGCCGCCGAGGGCGCGCTCGTGACCGCAATCGTCAGATCGGGCGCAACGAAGGAGATCGGGCGCGCGACGATGTTGTTGGTTTCGTCCGTCTCGCCCTGCCGGTGCGAGGCGTCGGTGACGATCAGCAGGTACCGTGCCCCCATACCGCTGTCGGGCATGCGCACGTCGAGCGTGGCCGCGTACGTCCCGTCGGCCGCGAGCGTTCCGCTCTGCCACCGCGACGCCAGGAACGAATCGCCGGCGCCGAGGGTCTGGTCGTCCGATACATATATATAGTCGTACCAACCCGCTGCGGCGCCAACGGTCCCCTGGTTCCAGCCGGTCCAGCTCACCTGCACCGTTTCGCTCAAAGTCGCCTGGGCGGGGCTGTTGCTCGTCTTAATCGTCAGGTCCGGCGCGGAGAGCGTGATGGCCAGGACGCGGGTGTTGTTCGATTCGTTCGTCTCGCCCTGCTGGGCCAGGAAGTCCGTCACCAGCAGCAGGTAGGCCGCGCCGGTCGCAGCTTCCGGCAGGAAGACGCTGTAGGAGGGCGTGTAGTCGGCCCCAGCGGCCAGCGGACTCGTCGGCGGCGCGTAGTAGTCATAAATCTGGGTGTCGTTGGCGTCCCAGACGGTGTCCGTCGACACGAAGAGCCGGTCGCGCCAG
>JAKPKY010000220.1 GCA_029553505.1 Planctomycetota bacterium | reverse complement strand
GACCTGCCCAAGAACGCCAAGCTGGTCCTGAAGGTCCAGGTCAAGGGCAATTCCAATCGCCTGGGATATGTGCAGATCAAGCTGAAGCGCGAGGGCAAGGAATTGCGGCGTCTCTCGGCAGGCTGGAACACGCTGGACTGGGAAGAACACAAGGCGGAGTTTTCCAGCGAGGACGCCGACGAACTGAACGTGGAATGCCGTTTCAGCCAGTCCGACAAGGCCGTGGGCCAGACCGTGTGGTTTGCGAACGTGACGCTCGTGAAGGCCGAATGATTCCCCGAATTTCGAGGTGCGGAACATGTCGCCAAGTCCCAGGACAAACCCAATCCGGCGTTCCGGCGCGGCGTTCACATTGATCGAACTGCTGGTCGTGATCGCGATCCTCTCCCTGCTGGTGAGCATCCTGCTTCCGAGCCTGAGCCGGGCGCGAGATCTCGCCAAAAGCGCGATCTGTCTGACCAACGCCAAGCAGATCGGAACCTCGCTGTACATGTATTCGAGCGATTACGACGGGCTTTGCCCGATCCCGCCGAACACGAAGCATCCGCAATGCCTGCTTCACGTCCAGATGGGCATGAACCCGCCGGACGAGGATTACCCGTCGGGGACGCCGGATCCTTCCGCTCTGAAGGGGCAGAAGACCCCGTTCAACTGTCCGTCCATGCTCGATACCGAATACGGATGGAGCTCGCGCGCCCGGGGCACCACGCTGGATTATTTCCCCACGCCGGGAAAGACGCTGATCAACAGTTACACCGTCAGCGAGTTGACGTTCCACTGGAAGGACTGGGACAACAACTCCTCCACGCCGCTGACGCCCAGCAAGGTGGACGTCGGGCGGATTCCCAACGCGGCGGATTACATGTACGCCTTCGACGGGCGGGGCAGTTTCCGCTCGGACGGAAATGACGCTTTCGTGGAGAAGGAGATCAACGGCCCGCTGCCGGGCGATCAACACATCGAGAAGCGTCATCCGGGCCCCGGCGGTTCGTATACCGTCAACGCCTTGTTTTATGACGGACACGCCGAGAGCGGATATACGGCCGTCGGTCCGCCGAACGTGAAGTGGTATTCCGGCGGCGGTCAGCCCCCGTAAGTCGAGGCGAGCATGCGACTGGCGTTCATAGGAGGGTGGGGGCATCATTACCTGCGACGGCTTCTGTCCGCCGAGGCCGACGGTGTTGTTGCGCGCCCTGTGGCCGTCAGCGGCGACGGGCACGACGAGCGTCGCGCCCGGGCGCTCGCGCAGCAACTGGGCGAGGCGACGTGGTTTGACGATCCCCGGCGCATGCTGGAGCAGTTCCGCCCCGACGTGGTCAGCGTCGGCGCCGTCTACGGATACAACGGCGACATGATCGCGTTGGCGATGGAGCGCGGCGCCGCCGTCGTCAGCGACAAGCCCATCGCGGCCACCTGGGAGCAGTTGGGCCGCCTCAAGCAGCTTTCCGCGCGACCCGGCGCGACGCTTCTGACGGAGCTTCCGCTGCGCTGCCTGGCGGAGTTCCAGGCGGCGGCTGCCGCCGTCGCGGACGGGCGGGTGGGGCGGGTGGTGCTGGCCACGGCGCAGAAGAGCTATCGCTTCCGGGTGCGACCCGCCTGGTACGCCGACCGCGCCAGCTACGGCGGAACCATGCTCTGGGTCGCCAGCCACGGAATCGACGCCATCCGCTTTCTGACCGGAAAACCGTTCCTGCGGGTGTCCGCGACGCAGGGAAACGTCTCCCGCGCGGAGCGCGGTTCGATGGAGGAATACTGCATCGCCACGTTCGACCTCGCCGGCGGCGGAGCGGCTGTGGTGCACGCGGACTATCTCCGTCCCAACCGGTTGCCGACCCACAGCGACGACCGGATTCGCATCGCCGGGGACCGGGGAATCGTGGAAATCCGCGACAATCGCTGCCTGCTGACCGACGACGACGGAACCCGCGAGATCACCGCCCCGGCCCGCCGGATCGACCGGGAACTCCTGCGGGCCCTGGAAGGCGATGCGAGCCTGTTTTCCACGGCCGATTCGCTGGCGCTGGCGGAGATTTTACTGCACGCCCGGGACGCGGCGGACCATCGCAAACCGGTGGGCCTTGCTTTGCCGGCTGGGGCGGCGGAGGGCGAATCGTCGCCCGCGGCGGTCTATGACAAGCGACGGCTTCCGAAGGTGTCTGTGGACGGATCCCGCAGGCTTGTGGCGGGGCCCGTGGCCCCTCAAAACCCCGTGCGTTGAATGCCCCTCACGGCATGGACGTGAACGCCGCCCGGAAAGAGGAAGTTCCTTCCCACGCGATTCTCGCGCCGATTCCGTAGGCCCGCGCCACGTTCCTCTCCGTGAGCACGTCCCGCGGCGCCCCGGCGCTGAGCACCTTTCCGTCGGCCAGGAGCACGGCGGCGTCGGCGAACATCGGGGCCACGAAGACGTCGTGGCAGACCATGAGGACGGTTTTCCCCTCGTCGGACAACCGGCGGGCGAGGTGGTACAGCTCCAGTTGGTGGGCGATGTCCAGGTGGCTGGTCGGCTCGTCGAGCAGGAGCACCTGCGCCTGCTGGGCCAGGGCACGGGCCAGGATGACGCGCTGGCGTTCGCCGCCGCTGAGTTCGCTGAAGAGCCTTCCGGCCAGGTCGGCGATGCCCATCCGCGCCAGGCTTTCCTGAACGATTCCGGCATCGTCGGGCGTTTCCTGTCCCCAGGCGTCCCAGTGGGCGTAGCGGCCCAGCATCGCCATCTGCCGGGCCGTGAAGGGAATGTCCGTGGGCGTGTCCTGGGGCACGACAGCGATCCGCCGCGCCGCTTCGCGCGGCGTCAGGGTCAGCACGTCCCGGTCCTCCAGGAGCACCTTGCCGGCCTGGGGACGCAGCGATCCGTTCAGGCACCGCAGCAGCGTGCTCTTTCCGCAGCCGTTGGGGCCGAACAGCGCCGTCACCGTGCCGGGGCGGACCTCCACGGAAACGTCCTTCAGGACCGGGTGCCCGGCGTGGTAGGCGAAGTGGAGATTTTCCGCGCGGATCCTCATGCGGTCGTCCTCGGCGCGTTTCTTCTCTGGAGCAGCCAGAGGAAGATCGGCGCGCCCACCAGGGCCGTCAAAATGCCCACGGGAATCTCCGCCGGCGCCGCTACCGTGCGGGCCAGCGTGTCCGCCGCCAGCAGCAGCACCGCGCCGCCCAGCGCCGAGGCGGGCAGCAGGCCGCGGTGATCCGCGCCCATCAGGAGGCGCAGCAGGTGGGGGACCACCAGTCCGATGAACCCGATGACTCCGGTCAGGCTGACGGCGACGGCCGTCGTGATTGCCAGGATGCCCAGGAGCGAAATCTGGAGCCGCCGGACGTGAACGCCCAGGTCGCGCGAGGATCGCTCGCCGACGAGGGCGACGTTCATGGCCGGGGCGAGGAACGTCAGTGTTGCGAAACACCCCGCCGTCACGGGCAGCATGATCCCCACGTCACGCCAGTTCGCCTGCCACAGGCCGCCCATCAGCCAGAAGACCAGCGTGGCCAGGCGTTCCCCGGCGAGGTAGAGCGTCCCGGCCGTCACCGCCGAGCAGAAGGCGCTGATGGCGATGCCCGCCAGCAGGAGGGAATGTCCGAAGTGCCGCCCCCGCCGGGCGAACAGGAACACCACGCCCGCCACCGCCAGGCCGGCCAGCACACTCAACGTCGGCACGGCCGCAAAGGGCAGCCACGCGCCCGCCGCGAGGATGCCCGCCACCGCGCCCAGCGCGGCGCCGTTGGAAACTCCCACGATGTACGGACTGGCCAGCGGATTGCGAAAGAGCGTCTGCGCCGCCAGTCCACCCATGGCCAGGCCCGCGCCCACGAGAATCGCCAGGAGGATTCGCGGAAGGCGCGTGTCGAGCACGATCCGCGTGGCCGGGTTCGACGGGGCGTCTGCCCGCACGGCGTTCCACAAGGCGTCCGCCACTTCGGACGGGCGCAAAGATGCCGAACCGACGGCCAGCGCCACGCCGCAAAGCAGCAGCAGGGCGACCAGCAGCGCCGATACGACCCATTTCGCCTCGATCCAGTGAGGGCGGCAGGACATTCACAATCCTCAGGCGATCCGGCGGACGACGAATCGGTCGTCCTTGGCCGACAGGTCCAGGGCTTCCTGGGAACTCAGGTGCGAACTGGCCACCGTGTTCAGGTGCTTCCGGCAGGCGGTTTCCGCGGCGGACATCTGCTCGACGGTCGGGCGCGGGTAGGACTGGCCGGGCACGGGAATGTAGCCCATGATGTGGAAGGGCAGGTCGCGGCTGAGACCGCCCAGCCACGCGGCGACGGCCTCCACCTGGTCGAGGTCCACCAGCCCGGGCACGAACACGATGTTGGCCTTCAGTTCCATCCCCGCGTCGAAGGCGGCCCGGAAGTTGTCGAAGATCGGCTGCTTCGGCCGGCCCGTGTGCGCCAGGTGCACCTTCTCGTCCCACGCCTTCAGGCCGACGTTCGCGCCGTCAAGGTTTGGCAGCGGCAGCTTGCTGCCGTTGGTGTGGCCGAGGCTGGTCTTGGCGCCCAGGGCGTTTTTCGCAAACAGAAGCATCTCGGGCAAGTCGGCCGCCACGGTCGGCTCGCCGCCCATGAAGAAGACCTTCTCCACGGTAACCGAGCGGAGGGCCTGCTCCATCTCCTGCCGCTCCAGGAAGCGCTGCGGCTTGGGGTGGACGTGGCCGGGCATGCCGTCGGGCCCGCTGCGCAGCTTGTAGCTGCACGTCGGGCAGCGGAACGTGCAGCCGTAGTTGTGCAGCGTCGCGAAGCGGTACTTCTCGTTGTAGGTGATCTTGTGAAACGCCATGACAGGTTCCTTTACGACTTCGAAGGCGCGTGAATGACGGCGCGAAGTCTCTCGACCGCCTCAGGCAGTGTCGGCCCGGCTACCAGCCAGCGCCTATCGAGGGAACGCACGCGCCCGGTCCGGACGGCCTTCAGTTCGGCCAGGCCCGGACGGGCGGAAATCGCCGCGACGGTGGCAAAGCTCTCGACGAAGAGGATCACGTCGGGGTCGGCCTCGATCAGCCGCTCGCTCGACAGCAGCATGCTGCCCGATGCGTCTTCGGCCACGTTGGCCGCCCCGGCGAGGTTCAGCAGGTCGTTGAGGTAAGTGTCCCGCCCGACGGTCTTGGACGCGCCGTAGAGCTCCAGGTAGATGCGGGGACGAGCCGGTTGCGGGGCCGCCGCTGCAT
>JAKPKY010000212.1 GCA_029553505.1 Planctomycetota bacterium | reverse complement strand
CCAGGTCCGGGCCACCAAGGTGCTCGACTTGCCCTCCGACGACGCCAAGCCGTCCACCGCCTACTACTCCCCCAGGGGCGAGCTGCTCCGCCTGGAGTCGCCCGACGGGCTGGTGATGGAGGCCTCCGACGCGGCAGCCGTCCGCAAGGCCTACCCCAAGGCCGACGCCATCGTCAAGGCGCTCGGACTGTAGGGATTCTCGATTGCCGATTGCGTCCGGCCCTGCCGTCGACTAGAAAGTAGCCTTACCCGAAGGAAGGATGGATCGTGCCCGAGACTCAAGAATACGACCTGATCATCATCGGTTCCGGCCCGGCCGGCCTGGCCGCCGCCCTCTACGCCGCCCGCGACCGCTACAACACCCTGGTCCTGGAGAAGAACGCCCTGCCCGGCGGGCAAATCCTGTTCACCGAGCGGATCGAGAACTATCCCGGGCACGAACGGATCAGCGGGCCCGACCTCGTCGAGACCATGCGCCGCCAGGCCGAGACGTTCGGGGCAAAGCTCAAGATGCAGGCCGGCGCCACCGCGATCCGTCGCCTGGACGACGGGCGGCTGGAGGTGGAGGTGAACGCCGGCGAGTCACTGCACCGCGCCAAGGCGATCATCCTGACCCCGGGCAGCGACTACCGCCGCCTGGGCGTCCCCGGCGAGGAAGAGATGCGCCAGGCGGGCAAGGTCAGCTTCTGCGCCACCTGCGACGGGGCGTTCTACCGCGGCAAGCACATCCTCACCGTCGGCGGGGGCAACACCGCCGTCGAGGACACCATCTACCTGGCCACCCGCTTCGCCGGCAAGGTCACCATGGTCCACCGCCGCACCGAGTTCCGCGCCCAGAAGGTGCTGGTCGAGGAGCTGAACCAGGCCGCCAGAGACAAGGGCATGGACATCAAGGTGCCCTACGTGCTGGAGGCCATCGTCCCCGCCGCCGACGCCCAGCAGATCGACCACGTCGTCCTGCGAAATCTCGACACGGACAAGACCGAGCAACTCCGCGTGGACGGCGTGTTCCTCTTCGTCGGCATGGTGCCCAACACCGGGTGGCTTCGCGGCGTGGTCGAGATGAACGAGCACGGCTACATCGCCTGCGACTGCACCACGCTCAAGACCTCCGCGCCGGGGATCTTCGTCGCCGGCGACTGCCGCCAGCAGGCCGCCATGCAGCTCGCCACCGCCTGCGGCGACGGCGTGGTCGCCTCCATGATGTTCAAGGAATACGTCCGCAACCCCAAGACCTGGCGCAAGACCATGCCCGAGGAAGGGGCCGTCGAGGGCTGGTAGCCCCCGCCCCGCGCCTCAACGTCCCATTTTTCCGAAAAATCGACCCGCGATGCCTCGACGCTCGAAACAGGTGTAAGCCGTTTGTTTGTGGTCAGTTACAGTCCTTTCGCGTAATCGCGAATACTGGGAACTCTGCGAAAACCAGGCGCGCAAACGGGACATCTTCACCCGAAATGGGACATTCCAGCCGCCGATCCAATCACGCCGTGATAGTCGGCGGGGAGCCGGGCCCGCCGCGCTCGCGGCTGACACGCCTACTGCTTCGCCGGAAACGCCCCTGGCTCCCGGTTACAGCACCGCCACCTGGAAGTCGTCCTCTGCCGGCAGGGTGTCCACCAGGCCGGCGACCACGTTGCGGGCGGTGCTTGGCGCCGCACCGTCGCGATACCGCGTCAGCATCGTGATCCCCGTGTCCGCCACCAGCCCGAACGGCGCGTCGCCGTTGGCTGTGGCCACCCCGCGGAGGATCACCGTCCCCATCGACGGACCCGCCACCACCGAGTTCGCGAACACGCCCGCCGCGCGAGAGATCATCAGCATCCGGATCGCCGGCGTCTGCATCCCCGCCGGCGGAGCGGCAAAGTACTCCGCCGCCGTCGCGCCCGCGCCGGGCATCCCGGCTACGCCGTCCAGCACGCACGCGTACACGCCGCTGTCTCGCATCGAGCCGATCATCGCTGTCCCGATCCCCCCGCGAGTGTGAACCAGGCCGCCGTTCATCTCGCCCATCACGTAGAACACGTTGACGGACGAGCCGGCCCTGTTCTGGCCCGTCAGCGCCAGGTTCCCCGTGAAGTCGCCGCGGCTCATGAACATGTTCACGTTCCGCGC
>JAKPKY010000190.1 GCA_029553505.1 Planctomycetota bacterium | reverse complement strand
GCTGCTCGGCCAGCGCGGGCATGTCCAAGGCCGCGCCGCCGACCGGAACGAACGTCTCGCGCCAGATCAAGCCCATGACGAGCGGGCCGACGATGGACATGGCGAGGAAGCGCGGGTTTCCGGGGCGCACCTCGCCTCGCGCCTGCGCCGCGGCAATGGCTGTGCTGAGCGCATCGAAGGCCTTGCCCGCAACCTGATCGTGCCAGACGCGGGCGATCTCCGGGAAGTTGCGCGCTTCGCCGACGACCACCCTCAGCAGGCCGCCAAGGGCCGTCGTGGCCGCCAGATGGGCCAGGCGCTGGACCAGGGTCTCGACCAACTGATCGAAGGGGCCAGGGTGCGCGGCGACCAGGGCGAGCATCGGCTCGAGGTTGGGCAGGACCGCCTCGGCCACGGCGGCGTGGAACAGGTCTTCCTTGGTCTCGAAATACAGGTAGAGCGCGCCTTTGGAGACGCCGGCGCGGGCGGCGATTTCGTCCAGCTTGGCCCCGGCGAAACCCTTTTCCACGAACAGCGACAGGGCCGCGGCCGCGATCTCGGCGGGGCGGGCGTCCTTGCGGCGGCGGAACTTGCGGGAGTCGCGATCCATTGGCGGGCCCAATTGATAACTGACCGGTCAGTTAGTAACAAAAATGCGCCATGCTCGCAACTGCGTCCCACGAGGGACGCAGGTCTTCAGATCAGCGGTCGTCTGGAGCTGCGCGCTCCCGGCTATCCCGGGTTGGGGCGCGGCTTGAGGCTATGGCCACTTCACGATGGGCGGCATCGACGACAGGATCGACTCCACATTGCCGCCGGTCTTCAGCCCGAAGGTGGTGCCCCGGTCGTAGAGCAGGTTGAACTCCACATAGCGGCCGCGGCGGATCAACTGCTCCTCGCGCTCTTCGTCCGTCCAAGCCTCGCTCATGCGGCGGGCGACGATCGGCGGATAGGCGGCCAGGAACGCGTCGCCGACATCGCGGGTGAAAGCGAAATCGCGCTCGAAATCGCCGCTGTCGTGGTGATCGTAAAAGATGCCGCCCGTGCCGCGCGGCTCATTGCGGTGCGTCAGGAAGAAGTACTCGTCGCACCAGGCCTTGTATTTGGCGTGCCAGGTCGGATCGTGGGCGTCGCAGGCGGCTTTGTAGGCCGCATGGAAGGCGACCGAGTCGGGCGCATCTTGGCTGCGCTGGTCGGCCAGCAGAGGCGTGAGGTCTCCGCCGCCGCCGAACCAGCCCTTGGTGGTGGCGATGAAGCGGGTGTTCATATGCACAGCCGGCACGCGCGGACTGACCATGTGGGCGATCAGGCTGATGCCCGTGGCGAAGAAACGCGGGTCGTCCGCGGCGCCGGGCATGTTCGCCGCCATCTCCGGCGTGAAGGTCCCGAAGACGGTCGAGGTGTGCACCCCGACCTTTTCGAACAGCCGGCCGTGCATCATCGACATGACGCCGCCGCCGCCGGCGTCCCGTGCCCACGGTTTGCGTTCGAACCGCCCAGGCTTGCCCGGATAGAGGGCGTCGGGCGCCGCGTCTTCCAAAGCCTCGAAGGCGGCGCAGATGCGGTCGCGCAGGGCTTCAAACCAGGCGCGGGCCTGATCTTTGCGCGCGTCCAGGACGGGATCGGAACGGTTCATGGCCGGGCTTTGGCGCTTAAGCCCGGTGCTGTCAAACGGATGGCCCGGTTTGACAGGCCTCCCAGAGCGGGTCAGTTGAGAAGCAATGACCGCTTCCGACGCGCCGCACGCCCCTGACGTGCCCGAAACCGACTTCCGCAACGCCATGGCCAGCTTCGCCAGCGGCGTGACGCTGGTCACGACGCGCGACGCGGCGGGTCGGCCGCACGGATTCACCGCGTCCAGCTTCGCCTCGCTGTCGCTGCATCCGCCGATGGTGCTGGTCTGCATGGGCAAGCGCGCGACGGCCTATGAAATCTTCACCCAGGCGCCGACCTTCGCGGTCAGCGTCCTCAACGCCGGTCAGACCCATCTGGCCAAGCTGTTCTCGACGCGCGGGGCCGACCGATTCGGCGATCCGGCCATGATCGACAGCGTCCGGGGGCTGCCGGTGGCCGACGGCGCCCTGGCCCAGTTCGATTGCGCCCTGGAAATCCTGCATCCCGGCGGTGACCACGCCATCCTGATCGGGCGGCCCCTGAGCATCCGTTTGACGCCCGGACAGCCGCTCGTGCACTGGGACCGGCGCTTCGGCGGCTTCGCGGAAAGCTGAACCTTTGCGATAAATACCGCACGCGAGGTGTGGTTTTCCGCAATGCCGGTTGAAAAAGCCTCGGACGCATTCTAAGCGAACGCTCAAGATGCAGTTCAAAGAGGCGGTTAGACCGCCCATGATCGACGTCGAGTGCGCCGGTGGGGGAAGCCGGGGTTCAAAGTGTGTTGAGACAAGGGGCTTTAACGGCTCCGGGGCCGCGCCGATCAGCGGCGCTTATGGAAGGTAACGCTAGGTGTCGAACCTCGCAGAAGGCGCCACGATCGAACCGGGCCACGCGTCCGACGATCCCAGCCGCCGGGACTTTATTCACATCGCCGCCATCACCGCGGCCGCGGGCGGCGCCGCCGCTGTGGTCTGGCCGTTCATCGATCAGATGAACCCGTCGGCGGACACGCTGGCGCTGGCCTCGGTCGAGTATGACTTGACCAAGGTTCAGGATGGTCAGCAGATCACCATCAAATGGCGCGGCAAGCCCCTCTTCATCCGCAA
>JAKPKY010000187.1 GCA_029553505.1 Planctomycetota bacterium | reverse complement strand
GTGGCGGGCGGTGTCATCACGCGGCGCAGCTCGAAAGAGAACGACGACGGCACGTTCGACAACACGGAGACGGTGACCACGGCGGCGGCGGCGGCGAACGCGACGGTGGAGCGATACCGCACGCTGTACGAAGAGGGCGTGACGGTCACCAACCGGAACCAGAGCGCGGCGGTGGACGCGTTCGTGGACGTGGCGGACGGGATCATCACGCGGCAGGGGTCGAAGCTGAACGACAACGGGACATTCGACAACACGCAGCGGCTGACCACGGCGATCGCGGTGACGGACGCGACGGTGGAAAGCACGGGGGATCTCTACGGAATCCGCACGCGCAAGGCGCAGCGTAACCAGGCGGCGGCGGACGCGAGCACGACGGGGCTGACGGACGGCGGCACGGCCGAGGCGAAGATCACGGCGGTGACCAACGTGAAGACGGAGGCCGGCCGTTACGATCAGGAGAAGTCAGAGGATACGCCGAGCGCGGCGGGGAGCGCGGAGCTGACGTTCACGGGCGACAAGAAGACGGTGACGCTCATCGTTTTCTGGAACCAGACGCAGACAAGCCTGCAGGCGCTGGCCACGGCGCTGGGAACGGTGGCGAACGTGAGCGTGAGCGCGCACCCGAACAAGTGGGGGCTTCTGGACGGATCGCTGACGGCGACGGTGGAGGGCGCGGGAGGAAGCGACTACTGGAGCGCGTGGGAAACGCCGGTGGACGAGCTTGAGCGGCTGCCGAGCGGGGAGCTGCTGCGCCTGCAGGGGACGGCGGTGTTCGGATATAACGTGAGCGACGGCGCAAGCACGTTTTACGGGGCGAAGGCATACCGGCAGTACAGCTGGTTCAGGGACGTGGGCAGGGGCTGGTTCATGTACAAGCTGATCACCAGCGTGACGCCGGTGGTGAGCGGGAGCTAGTGGAAACCGGGGACCGGAAACCGGGGACCGGGAGAGTGTCGCGCGGAGGCGCGGAGGCGCGGAGAGTGGACTGACAGGAGGCGGCATGGACGATCAAGAGATACGGAACCTCATAGCGGCGGAGGTGGCGCGGGCGCTGTCGGGGCCGGCGCGGCAGGCGGCGCGCGCGGAGATCGCGTGGGGCGCGGCGGGGATCGGGTTTGACATGCAGCGGGGAGCGGGCGAGTACGCGGGCAAAGGCGAGACGCAGGACAACGCGCCGGGCGCGGCGGGCGAGGCTGGCAAGCGGGCGTTTGACGCTTGGACGTGGCGGCACACGGGGGGCGGGACGATTTCGGTCGGTAACATTCTGGTGGGGCTGCGGGGGATTGTGGCGGAGTACAGCGGGGCGAGCCTGAGCGTGGGGACTTCGGGCACGTATGTGTATGCGCACATCACGTGGACGCTGGACGATGACGGGAACGTGACGGCGATAACCTCGGTGGAGCTGGAGACGACGACGAGTTTCTCGGATGCGGCGAAGGAGCTGACGGACGGAGACGGGAAGCAGACGGGTCTGCATGTTCCGCTGGGGCTTTTCAAAAGCGCGTCGGGGACGTGGGGAACGACGGTGGTCTGCGTGCGGCGTTACTTCGCCGGGGCGATCATGCTCAGTCCGGCCGCCGCCGCGGAGGGCTGGACGTGCGACACGTTCAGGACGGCGGAGGATTTCGATCAGGAGAGCGTGGAGACGGTGGACGCGGCCGGAACCGACAGCAACGGGAAGAAGTTCGCGCGGTATCTGCAACTGAGGAATTTCGAGATCGGCGACGACGGCGCGGTGCTGAACGCTGCGGACGCGGGATGGACGGACCCCACGACGGGCAAGACGAGCGAGAAGCTGCTGGTGAGGAAGGTGACGGCGGAGGGGGTTTTCAGGCTGCACTACAAAGCGCACAACCCGTCTCCGGCCGGAGACGCCACAAACGTGGCGATGAAGTGGGACGCCACGAAGGGCGGCTGGGTGAAGGCGCTGCCCGTGCACGGGACGAACGACGATAGCATAACGACGCCGCTTACCGACGGCGACCGCGTGGTGGTCGGAGCGGTGACGGCTCCGGACGGATCGCTGATCCAACTGAAGACGGCGCCGTGCGCGG
>JAKPKY010000177.1 GCA_029553505.1 Planctomycetota bacterium | reverse complement strand
CGCTGTTGCTGACGATCTTGGCGACGGCGGTGACGAACGGCGGCGGGACGGGCTGGCCGAGGGTCAAAGCGGGGAGGATGCGGACGGCGGAGCCGGACACGCCCTGGAAGGAGTCGCGCCCGGACGCCTGGGGCGCGGAGTTCCCGAACCCCGGGCTCGGGATGCCGTTCCAGGTGAACCGCTTCTGCTGGAAGTCGACGGCCCGCGTGCAGCCGTGCCCGGCCGCGTCGTCCACGTCCAGCCAGTCGATGCTCTGCTCGCCGCCGCCCGCCGTCTCGCGCACGATCTCCAGTTTGAAATGGAGTCCGGAACAAATATCCTGAGGCGGGGGGTTGACGATCCTCACGCCGAACACGCCTTGTTCACCAAGAGACGGGGAAAAATTATAATCCGTTAACGGAGACTCGAAAAACTGCGGCCCAAAAGCCGTGATCTCCACCTGCGTCCCGCAGTCGAAGCCCTCCGCCGCGCCCGCGCCCTGGAACGAGAGGGTGAGCGTGGCGGTGCAGGGGCGTTCCGCCCGGACCTCGAGGGTCTCGGCGGTGGGGCCGGGCGGGAAGGCGACGGCGTTGCTCTCCCCGCCGCGCACGGCGACGCCCCCGTGGCGCGCGACGATGTTGGACGGGCCGTCGAGGGCGAGCGTGTACGCGCCGGGCAGCGCGGCGTCGTTGAAGACCTTGAGCGGGAACGCGTTGGCCCCCGCCGGGATCAGCCATGTCCGGTCCCAGTCCGCCGCCAGCGCGGCGCCGTCGCAGGGGCGGTTTGCACCGCCCCGTTTGTTCTTGATGTTCATGGTTTCCTCTTACGGAGACCACGCCACAGGAGAAGGGCAACGAAGATGCCCGCGCAGACACCGGCAGCGAGCGGGGCAATTGATCGCTTCTGCGATGGAGGAGCGGCGGGCGTTTCCGCGACGTGAGGGGCTTCGGCTTTTTCTGGCACGTTGTTGGCGGGCGCTTGCGGCTCGGTCAGGGCGGGTTCATTGGTGAAGGCGGGGGGCGGTGGCGGAAAATCCGGCATGACGAGCCCGTATTTGGCGGGATCGACGTTGCAGACGGGTTTGCCGTCCGCATCGAACGAGACGGCCATCGTCACCAGTTCGGGCGGGAGGTTGGTCGCGTCTCCGTATTTGGCGAGCGCCTGTTTCAGCAGG
>JAKPKY010000172.1 GCA_029553505.1 Planctomycetota bacterium | reverse complement strand
CCCGGCCGGATCAACCTGCGCGGCCTGATGACCTATCAGCCCAAGCAGGTCAGCGTGAACCTCCCCGGCACCACGGCTCTGAACGCGGGCGGCGCCGCTGGTCTTCCCAGCAAGCGCGTCAACGTCAACGCGCAATATGTGCAGGGTCCGTTCCGCTTCGACATCGTTCAGCGTTGGCACAGCTCGACTCGCCGCAACAGCGACCCGCTGGCGGTGTATTCGATCGGTCGGGTGCCTTCGAACTACATCACCGACGTCACGTTCGCGTACGACCTGAAGATGATGGGCGGCACCAATCAGCTCTATCTGAACGTCCAGAACGTGTTCAACAAAGAGCCGCCTCCCCACGGCGCCGTGGGCGGTTCCGCCTCGGTCCCGGGTCTGTTCCTCGCCACGACCAACGGCGACGACATCATGGGCCGCTATTTCACGGTCGGCTTCCGCTTCCGCCGTTAAGCCAAGAGTTCTGGAGCGGACCTCGGTCCGCTCCATCCTCGATGTTCCGGAAAGCCGGGTCGGACACAGTCCGGCCCGGCTTTTCCTTTTGAGGTTCAGCGACGGCTGCATCCGGGCGATCACGCCCTGCCGTCGTCGCGACGATCTTAAGGAAGGTGTCGGCGTTCGCGGATCCAACGGCTGGCGAGGTACTTCACGCCCTTCGTCACGGGCAGGCCGGCATGCTCTGACATCGGGTCAGCGCGGCCGTCGGCCTGGGTGTTCCGGAACACGATCGCGTCGCCGCGCTGTCCCCTTATCTTCAGATCGGCGCGGGGAAACTCGGTCTCGCCGCCCGCGTAGTCGTCATTGAGATAGACCAGGGCGGTCAGGATGCGCTGGTTCTCCAACCCCGGCAGGGCGTCGAAGTGACGCCGGTACTCCTGCCCCGGGCGATAGCGTAGGATCAGCATGGCCTCCGCCTGGTCGTAGGCCGCCCCGCTGACCGCCGCCAGCCGGCGGTTGAGCGCGTTGACCGCCGGATCCTCTATCATCCAATGCAGCGGCGCGCCGTCCGAACTGCGCAGCGGATCTGGAACTTCGCGTCCCCGTGAATCCACAATCTTCGAGGCGTGGTAGCCGGGCTCCGCCAGTTGCAGCAGGAAATCGCATTCGTCGGGCGTGAACAGCTTTTCGAACCGCGTGATCCACGGACTGTCGGATACTGTCTGGCCGGAGGGCGCCGCGTGCGGCTCGCCGTCCGGGCGAAGGTTCATGGATTCGACCAGCCGCAAGGTGCGCGCCCGCGCCGCGTCGCCGGCGGCCTCAAGGCGCAACCGCGCCAAGGCGGCCGGCCAGTCGACCTCGCCGCTGACGCCGCTGGCCAAGAGGTTGGTGTAGACGACGGCGGCGCGCGGGTGCCCTGCATCGGAAGCGCGCCGATAGAGATCGCGCGCGATCTTCGGATCCTGCGCGACAGGGCCGCCCTGCCAGTGGAAATCGGCCAGCAGGATCAAGGCTTCCGATTCGCCCTGGTCAGCCAGACGCCACAACAGGGCTATCGCGTCGTCCAGCCTGCCCGCCTGCGCGAGCGCGATAACGGGGGCGAGAACGGCGGGAGGCGCTGACATGAATTCTCGCGCTAAAAGTCCAGAGCAGAAGGTCGCGCCGTCGCGATCGCCCGACCATAATGGATCGAGGTTTCAGCGCCAACGC
>JAKPKY010000152.1 GCA_029553505.1 Planctomycetota bacterium | reverse complement strand
CCCGCGCTCCTCCTCGATCAGCTCGTGGATCGTGATGATCTCCGCGCCGAGGCGGGCGAGGATCTGCGCCTCGCGCCGGAATCGCTCCAGGAAGCGCGGGTCGGCCGCCAGCGCGTTGGAGATCTGCTTGATCGCCACGTGGCGGTCCAGCAGGGCGTCGTAGCACTTGTAGACGATCGCCTGCCCGCCGACGCCGAGGCGTTCGCGGACTTCATATTTCCCGATGCGGCTGCCCGGCTGGAGGCCGATGCCGCCCGAACTTCCCGCGTTTGCGCTAGTCATTCACCCACATTCCTGTCTGGGCGGACCGGCCACGAAGCGACCGAGACCGCCGGTTTACCCGCGCCGCTATTGCGGCGGAAACTGCTCCACGTCCACGTAATCCTGCACGCCCTGGTTCGTCAGCGTGCAGTCCGCACGAATCACCATTCCGCGCTCGCCCTGCCCGAACGCCAGGTCCACCCCGTCGGTCCCGGCGAACTGCTGGAACACCCAGTTGGCGTACGGGATCGACAGGTAAAACGTGTGTGACACCCGCGCGACGATATCCTCGGCCGGGGCGTATTCCATCCCACCGACCGGCGGGTCCAGCTCGACCGTCGTGTGGTCCTGTGCGTATCGGAGTTTGCGGGCCAGATACGGGCCCACCCAGCCCGGCGCATCCGAACCGTACCCAGCCAGCAGGTCGCTGACGCCCTGGTTCAGCCGGGCCGCGTCGCCCTCGGGATACTCCTGGCTGCCGCACGAGACGGGCAGCACCGCCCAGACCGCGGCCGACTGGATCCGCAGCAGCTTGGGCGAACTGGTTGGGTCCGTTCCGATGACGTTGGGCCCTTCGGCCGGGGCGAGATTGTCGGGCACCTGCACGATCGCGCTCCGCGCGGCGCAGTAGGCGGCGTAGTTCACGCAGAGGTTGCCCACCATCAGCAGCGACGACTGCGCCATCACCAGCACCAGCGTCAGGGCGATCGGCAGGACGAGGGCGAACTCGAGCAGGATGGTTCCCTGCTGGGCCCGCCGGCGGCGGCGTTCAGCCGCGCCCGCGCGCCACAGGGCGCCCGCCAGCGCCACCAGGACCGCAGCCGAAACCGCCAGCGCCGCCCCGCACGCCAGGAACACCGGCGACGAAACCGCCTTCGCCACCCACGCCCCCGCGCCGCCCGCGCGGAGTTGCGTCGCGGCCCAGACCGCCAGCACCGCCAGCGCGGCGGCCGGAAGCAGCGCCGCGGCCCGCAGCGCCGTCGCGCCGCGCCGTCGGACGGGTTGTGCCTGTCCTGCCGTCATCGCGTCAGATTCCCAGGAACCATTTCGGCGCGCCCCCCCCGCGCCAGAACACCTCGACCAGGGCCACGCACGCCCCCAGACACAGCGCCAGCCCGAAGGGAATCTTCGGACTGTCCGCACTGGTCGGGTCGGCGGGCTTGCCCGGCGTGAACGCCAGGTAGACGAATCGCCCGACCCGCGCGAGCGTCCGGCGAAAGATCCGCCGACGAAGCATGACGATCACGGCCATTACCATCGCCGCCAGCAGCCCGAACAGCAGCGTTGCGAGGGCGAACCGCCACCCGGCCAGCGCGCCGACCGCGCCGGCGAGCTTGGCATCGCCCCCGCCGATTCCGCCGGCCATCCAGACCGCCAGCATCGGCAGGAACCCCGCCGCCAGCCCGCCCAGCGACCTGAGCAGGCCCAGCTTGTCCGAATCGCCGCCCCACCCGCCGACTAGGGCGTTTCCGATCAGCCCGACGGCCACGCCGGAATACGTCAGCCAGTTGGGGATCTTCCCCCGGCGGACGTCCGCAATGGCCGCAGCCACCAGCATCACGCCCAGGACGGGGTACTGCCAGACGTTTTCCATCGGCGGCATCGCCGCTCCTCTCGCCGGGTCGCGCCTCCCAGTTGCCGGTTCGCAGGCAAACCGGAGCCTGACTACTGGCCACCGGCTACTGGCTACGAATTTCCGTCGTCAGTTGGCGACGCCTTCGCTGCCGGGCGTGGCGCCCTGTCCGCCCTTGATGGTCTCCCAGGCACTGTTGATCCACTGGACGATGTCTTTCCGGAACCAGACCACCACCGCCAGCACGGGCAGCGCGATCGCCGCGACGATCAGGATGTACTCCACCATGTCGGCGCCCTTCTCGTCCCGGTGCAACGCCTTCAGTTTTCTGACGAGTTCACGCATCATTCGCATACTCTCTTGCAGGCCGGGTTGTGCCCACGCCCCGCTCCGCGCCGGCCCGTTACGGGAGCGGAAGGGCTTCCAGAAACGTCACCATGCGGTAATGCTCGGAGAGAATCTCCAGCAGCATCCGCAGCATGTAGACCATCGGCAGGCCGAAGCCCACCATCAGCAATATCCATTCTACCGTCGCGGCGCCCCGAAGGTCGCCGCCAATTGTGCGCAACGGTCTCATGGCGCCTTGCCGTCCTGTCCGGCGGAAAAGACCTTCCGCGTCAGGTCCCACTGGTCGCGCAGGATGCGGACCTTCGGCTCGTCGCGGAACGACGACTTCGTTCCGGTCCAGGCCAGCTTGCCGCGACCGCTCTTGCCTTCCTCGCTGTCGTCCAGCGCGTAGACGAACAGGTCCTGCACGGCGTATTTCCCGTCGGCCGTCAGGGGCAGCACCTCGGAGACCTGCGTCAGTCCGCGCCGCCCGTCGTTGAACCGCGTGACCAGCACGACCACGTCGATGGCCGACGCGATCTGCGCGCGCAGCGCGTGCAGGGGCAGCTCGATGTCGCTCATCATCGCCAGCGTCTCCAAGCGGTTCAGCGCGTCGTAGGAGGTCGTCGCGTGCAGCGTGGACATGCTGCCCGCGTGCCCGCTGGTCATCGCCTGGATCATGTCCAGTGCCTCAGCGCCGCGCACCTCGCCGATGATCACGCGGTCCGGACGCAGGCGCAGCGCCGAGCGGAACAGGTCGGTGATCGTCACGCCCCCGCGCCCCCAGCGGTCCGGGCGGCGACTCTCCAGCGAAATCACGTGGTCCTGCTGAAGCGCCAGCTCCGCCGAGTCCTCGATCACCACGATCCGCTGGTGGTTCGGAATGAACGCGCTCAGGACGTTCAGCAGACTGGTCTTTCCGCTGCTGGTTCCGCCGGCCACCAGGATGTTCTTCTCCGCCAGCACGCACATGCGGACATATTCCATGACCTCGGCCGTCCACGAGCCCAGCTCGACGAGCCGCTCGCCGTGAAACATGGTCTTGGCGAACTTGCGAATGGTCATGCAGATTCCGGTGCGGCAGAGGGGCGGCAGCACGACGTGGACGCGACTGCCGTCGGGCAGGCGCGAGTCGATCAGCGGATGGTCTTCAGTGACGCGCCGCCCGGTGTACTGGAGGACGTTCTTGACGGCCGCCAGGAGCGATTCCTCGTCCTCGAATTTCGCGTCGGTCAGGACCAGTTTCCCGTCCTTTTCGACGTAGATTTCGTGCGGCGTGTTGACCATGATCTCGGCCACTGACGGGTCGCGAAGGAACGGAAGGATCGGCGCCAGAAAGTGCTCGACCGTCTTTTCGAAGATCGTGGATTCGATCATGACGCAGTCGCCTCGGGCCCGGCGCATACCCCCCACGCGGGCCTTCTACAGGTTTAACGCACCATCGCGGCGAAAATCGCGACGACGCACGAAAAAATCCCAGCGTATTTTCTTAGCTTAGATCGGTCTTTCCCCGCGGGCAAGTTGAATCCAAAGCGGGCGTCGGCGTCTTGTCCTTGCAGATCGCAAGCCCGTGCCCTACAATGCCGATTCTTAGGCTGGACCCTGCGGGGTCCGGTGCATGGAGAGGTGCCAGAGCGGCTGAATGGGCCGGTCTCGAAAACCGGTGTGCCCTATGGGTACCGCGGGTTCGAATCCCGCCCTCTCCGGTATTCCATTTGGGATTGCGGATTGCTTGCCCTGAGCGAAGTCGAAGGGCGGATTGCGACGGGCAAAGCCCGTCGCCTTTTTGTATCCCGGCGGGATGAGAACCCGCCCGGGCCGGAGCGAAGCGACGGCACGGACCGCGGGTTCGACGCCCCTGCCCGAAGGGCGGGGCGCCGCGAAGCGAATCCCGCCCTCTCCGTTATTCCATTTGGGATTGCGGATTGCGACGGGCAAAGCCCGTCGCTTTTTCGTATCCGGACGGGATGAGAACCTTCCGGCAGGCCCGCCCGGGCCGATGCGAAAGCCCGTAGTGCGCGGAGTCGCGTCACCAAGACCGCAACTACGTGACTGCCGTAAGGACTTGCCATAAGTTGGCTAAGAGCGCCTAACAAAATGACGCTGCATTCGGCCAGCTTGTTTGCCGTCTGGCGGCGTCGGGCTGCATCGACAACCCACAGGGTTGCCTGCTTCGCCCTCCTGGCCAGCCGGCAAACCGCTCGGCCTCGGTGCGATGCGTCATTTTGTCAGGCGCTCTTACTTATTTGATGCGTTGGCGCGGCCCAGGTCAAATGCCTGTTCGTTCACTTCGTGCAGTTTTTCCGGCAGCGCGGCGCGGATCGCCGCCCGCCAGTGCGCCACGCCGATCTCCAGGCGCGCGCTGAGCGCGCCCAGCATGGCGACGTTGAAGCTGCGCTGGTTGGCGAGTTTGCTTCCGTCCACGGCGTCGGGGGCGATCAGAACCCCGCCGGCCTTCAGCAGCCCGCGGTTGACCTCCACCTGGTCGGGTGCCAGCACGACCAGGTAGTCCGCCTGCCCCGTCGGGATCATCGGGCTCCAGACCCGCTCGCCGAACCGCACGTCGCTCGTGACCGACCCGCCCCGCTGGCACATGCCGTGCAGTTCGCTTTTCTTGACGTCGAAGCCCGCGCGGAATGCCGCGTCGGCGAGGATGTCCGACGCCTTCAGCACGCCTTGCCCGCCAAGCCCCGCGATCACCACGTTGGTCACGCTATTCGTCACCGCACGCCTCCGCCTGGTACTGTTTGATTTTTCCCGCCGCCAGCAGGCAGGGCCGACGGGTGATCAGCACATTCAACTCGTTGCCCGCCAGCGCCGCGACGAGGGCTTCGCGCAGGCCCGCGGCGTCCCTGGTCGGGTCGATCACGCGCACGTTGGGAATCCCCAGCGACCGCGCCACGTCCTCGAGGACGACCTGGTAGGCCGGCTGGTGGTTCAGCGACCGCCCCGTGCCCGGATGCTCCTGGAGGCCTGTCATGGCCGTCGTGCCGTTGTCCAGAATCAGCACCACGTGCCCGGTCGGCGGCGGGTTGTAGACCATCTCGACCAGCCCGGTGATTCCGCTGTGGACGAACGTGCTGTCGCCGATGACGCTGACGACCTTGCGGGCCTGCTCCTCGGGCAGGACGTGCCGCAGGCCCAGGCCCACGCCGATGGACGCCCCCATGCACACGCAGGTGTCCATCGCCTCGAACGGGGGCAGCACGCCCAGCGTGTAACAGCCGATGTCGCCCGCGACGATGCACCCCAACTCGCCCAGCAGCGAAAAGACGTTGCGGTGCGGGCAGCCCACGCAGAGCTGCGGCGGCTTGCCGCGCGGGGGCACGGCCTCCGGCGTCTCGTCGCCCGCGAGGATCCGCCGGACGCGTGAGACGTTCAACTCGCCGAAGCGATACATGGGCGACTTGCCCTCGACGGCTAGCCCCGCGGCGCGGAGGGCGTCGAACAGGTACGGGTCGCCTTCCTCGACGACGACGCAGCGGTCCACGCTCGCGGCGAAGCGGCGGATGGCCTCCACCGGCAGCGGATAGGTCATGGCGAGCTTGAGGAAGCTCGCGTCGGGCGCGGCCTCGCGGGCGTGCATGTAGGACACGCCGGATGCGACGATGCCCAGCGCCCTGCCGCCGGTCTCCACGCGGTTCCACGCGGCGGTCTCGTTGAAGGCCCGGATCTCGTCGAGTTTCGTCCGCAGCTTGCGGTGGGCCAGGCGGGCGTACGCGGGAATCATCACGCGCGCGGGGATGTCCCGCTCGAACCGCGCCGGCGGGACGTTTTTCTCCGCCGGCCTGGCGCGCACGACCGTCTTGGAGTGGCAGACGCGCGTGGTCATGCGGAGCAGCACGGGCGATTGGCGCGCGTGGGAAAACTCCAGCGCCGCGCGGGTGAAGTCGTAGGCCTCCTGGGAATCGGACGGCTCGATCATCGGCACGCCCGCGGCGACGGCGTAGTGGCGGTTGTCCTGCTCGTTCTGGCTGGAGGCCAGCCCCGGATCGTCGGCGCAGACGATCAGAAGCGCCCCGCTGACGCCGGTGTAGGCGACGGTGAACAGCGGGTCGGCGGCGACGTTCAGCCCAACGTGCTTCATGGTGACCATCGCGCGGGCGCCGGCGAAGGCGGCGCCGATGGCCACTTCCATGGCGACCTTCTCGTTGGGGGACCACTCCGCCCGCCCGCCGAGAAGCGAGAAGTTCT
>JAKPKY010000140.1 GCA_029553505.1 Planctomycetota bacterium | reverse complement strand
GTCGTATGTGTGGTACGGGCTCGCGCAGGGGATCCCGCACGTGCCCACCCTGGGCGCCTCGGGCTGGATTTTCGGCCTGATCGGTTTCGGGATCGCGTATTTTCACACGGGCGGCCCCGGCATGCGCATCTACCGCGACGCGCTGGTCCGCTGGGTGGTCTACATGCTGGTCTTCGGGTTCATCGTCCCGCGGGTCAACAACGCGGCCCATATCGGGGGCCTGGCGGGCGGCTTGCTGCTCGGCATCCTCCCGGAAGTGCATCCGAGCCGGAACGCCGTGCTGCGTTATTTCTGGACCGCGGCCTTCTGGGTTTGCCTTCTCCTGTGGCTCGTCACCGCGGTGTTCCTGGCGCACTCCATCGCCGCCAATCCTTTCAAAGAACTCTTTCAATAGCGCCGGGACGCGTGGCGCGCGATTTTGTTTGCATTCAGGTATCGCCGCCTCTACGATCGTACCGCCTGCGCGTACCGCGCGAAACCACAGGGGAACCCGGAGAACGATGGCGAGAAGAGTGCTCGGCGAGTACGGGATGGTCCTGGTGTTGCTCGGGCTGTGCGTACTGTTCAGCGTGCTCACGCTGAAGGTCCAGTCGCCGACCGGCGAAGAGGCCATCGCCGAGCTCGCGTCGGAGATCAGCCGGACCGTCGAGCCGGGGTCCGTCATCCTCGTGGCGGGCGCGGTGAACACCGATTCCGCGCCGTTTGCCGAATCGCTCGGCGCGCGTCTTCAGGCGGCGGGATTCCCGAACGCGCGCGTGGTCGTGGGCACGCCGCGCGATCTTCGGACGGCCCTCGACGCGGTCCAGGCGGACGGCGGGACGCTGGCGGCCCTCGCGACCACAGGCGACGTGGTGAAATGGAACGTGCTGGCGTTGATCCCCGAACACTACCCCGCGTTTGCGCAGTACCGCCTGCTGACGCCTTCGTCGCGCTTGTGGCCGGATTTCCTCAAACGCGGAAACCTGCTCGCGATCGTGGACCGGATCGTCGTCATTGCCGTGATTGCCATCGGGATGACCATGGTAATTCTGACGGCGGGGATCGACCTGTCGGTGGGCAGCCTGATCGCGCTG
>JAKPKY010000021.1 GCA_029553505.1 Planctomycetota bacterium | reverse complement strand
GACCAGCGCGCCTTGTAGAGTTCCGCGACCGTCCGGGCGCTCCAGTCGGAGTTGTTCGTCAGGAAGACCATCTCCGCCATCTTCCCGTCCACCTCGACGCGGGCCCTCACGCGCCGCAGCGGTTCCGGGTAGAGCGCCTTGGACCTGGCGAGGACGGGTTCGACCGTCTCGTCGGCGAGGATCTGGACCTTGGCGTCCTTCCCGGAGCGGGCGACGGCGCGCCTTCCAAGGACCTTGAAGCGCATGTTCGTCTTTTCCCTGACCACGAAGAAGGCACCCCTCCCGTCCAGGCGGAACATGAAGGCGAAGTCGGTGTAGGCCCGGTCGGCGACGACGCAGTCGCCCGGTTTGACGCCCTCGCACAGCGTCCAGGCGCGCTTGGAGTCGTGGTGCCCGGCGTCCTCGACGACGGCGAACGCGGGAAGGCGCGGGCCGATGTCCAACCGCATGTGCAGTTTCGCGGCGGCCTTCCTCTGGCGGTGCTTCGCCCAGTCGATGCAGCTCAGCGAGAGCTTGATGGTGCTCGAGTCGATGGCGTAGATGCCCCGCTTGAAGCGGGCCAGGAAGCCCATGTGCTTCCTGTAGGCGCCAAACCCGGGACACACCGCGACGAGGTGCTCGAACACCGACCAGTACAGCTTCTCGGCCACCGACGCGTCCCGTGTCCGGTTCGCGTTCGAGAAGGTGTTGCGCTTCGGCGGCTGCGCCCCGCGCACGCTCCGCCACTGGCTCTCATGCACGCGCGCCGCGTCCACGATCCCGTTGAGGCTCCCGCACCCCGTGACCTGCCCGTACATCAGCGCGACCACGTGGCTGACCGCCGACCACCGGCGGATGTCCAGCCCCGCACCGTCCGCGAGGTGCTGGACCAGTCCGCCGGGAATCCACTGTACCAGTTGCCGCAGGACGCTGTAGACTGTCTTCGTTGGCTTCCGGGGGGCGTGCCGCTTGGCGGTGGCACGCTTGCCGCTTTCGGTTTTTCTCATGCCCGCAAGGGTAACGCGGAGGCTTCCCGGGGCCAACCCTGACTTTCCCATAGCGCGCGCGAAGTATCCTTCGCGGCGGGCTATGGGATGCTAGTGCCCTGTCTCATTATTGGGCTTGCATAATTCTGTATCGCGATCCATACTATGCCGCATGAAAAGGAAAAGCCGGGGCAGGCCCGTGTCGCCGGTAGCGCTGAGCGACGGGGAGCGGCTCGAACTGGAGCGTCGCGTCCGCGCGCCGACGACCAGCAAGCGCGACAGCCTTCGCGCCGCCATCATTCTGAAGCGCGCGTCAGGGCTCAAGCAGTCGGAAGCGGCATCGGAACTGTCATGCAGCGAGGTCTGCGTTTCGAAGTGGACGGCTCGCTTTCGTCGGGCCGGACTGTCCGGGCTGGTAGACGCGGCAGGGCGTGGGCGGAAGCCCAGCATCGAGATGTCGCGCGTCGAATCGGTCAT
>JAKPKY010000134.1 GCA_029553505.1 Planctomycetota bacterium | reverse complement strand
TCTGCACGCGCCCCTTGAGGTCGGGCAGGGGGACGTTGATCTGGCGGTCGAAGCGCCCGGGGCGCGTCAGGGCGGGGTCCAGCACGTCCATGCGGTTGGTCGCGGCGATGACGATGACCTGGTCCGACGAGTCGAACCCGTCCATCTCCACGAGGATCGCGTTGAGGGTCTGCTCGCGCTCGTCGTGCCCGCCGCCGTTGAACCCCACGCCGCGCTTCCGCCCGACGGCGTCGATTTCGTCGAGGAAGATGATGCAGGGCGAGGAGTCCTTGGCCTGCTTGAACAGGTCGCGCACGCGCGACGCGCCGACGCCCACGAACATCTCCACGAAGTCGCTTCCGGAGATGGAGAAGAACGGGACTTCCGCCTCCCCGGCGATGGCCTTGGCCAGCAGCGTCTTTCCGCAGCCCGGCTCGCCCACCAGCAGCACGCCGCGCGGAATCCGCCCGCCCAGGCGCGTGAACTTGCGCGGGTTCTTGAGGAACTCGATGATCTCGGTGACTTCTTCCTTGGCCTCGTCGATGCCGGCGACGTCCTGGAAAGTGACCTTGGACTGCTCCTTGTTGGCCAGGCGGTGCCGCGACCGCCCGAAGCTGCCGAGGAACCCCGCGCCGCCCCCGCCCGCGCCCATCCGCCGGAACACCAGGAACCAGATCAGCAGGAACACGCCCGCGAGCACGACCAGCTGCATCAGGGCCGGGCCCCACCACGAGCCGGTCTCGTAGTGCACCTTGACGGGCTTTCCGTCGTAGAGGGAGGTCTTGTCGCCTGACGCCTGGAGCGCCTTCTGGAGGCGATCGTCGAAATCCTTCGCCGCCTGCCAGTTGTAGACGACGTAGAACTTGCGCGACTGGGCGGCGGGCAGACCCGGCGTCTTGGGCGCCAGCTCGCCCTCGATGCGGTTTTCCTTGATGACGAGCTTCCCGCTGACCTGCCCGCTCTCGACATACGTCCAGAACTCGTTGGAGGAGATCTCGCGCCGGTCCTCGAGCGTGTCGCTGAGGAAGGTGAACAGCAGCAGGCCCAGTCCGAGGATGACCACCCACGCCATGAGCGACCGGCCCAGGCGGTTGGGCGGAATCGGCGGAATCGGTCCGCGGCCCTTTTCGGGCGTCCGGTTGGGGTTCTGATTCTCCATACGTCTCATTCGGCTCCTCGGGGCGCGCCCCAGTCCATCTCATCTTATCGCGCAGGGGCCGAAAAGGGCAAATCGGATTGCCGGCGCCGCCCGCATTTTCCCCCTGTCGTCGCCGGCGGGCGGGGAACTCACCAGTCGGCTTCCATCTGCTCCACGATCCGCACCGCGGCGCGGTTGATGACGTCTTCGCTGCCCTGGGCGAAATCCTCGCCCAGCGGCTCGGAAGGCACGTACGTGCCCGAAACCTTCAGATTCCGGACGTCCTTGAGGACCTTTCCGTTCCGCAGGTCGGTCCAGCGGAGCGAAAGGGCGAAGGTGATCTCCATCTCGCGGGCCAGGCCGGTGTCCGGGTTGAAGCTCAGCACCCGCTGCTCCACCTCGTCGATCGTGCCGGTCAGCTGCGTGTCGGCGCGATTCTTGGACGCCAGCTTGTAAGGGGTATCCAGCTCGATCTGCTTCTTGACGGCCTCGGTCAGGCGGAACTCCAGCTCGCGCCGGTAGACGTCCTTCCCGCGGCGGAAGATCGGCACGTCCACCGTGCGGATGTCGGTCGGGTAGAGGCTCTTGAAGGAGTAGCCCTTGGCGGGGTCGGCGTTGACACAGCCGCAGGCCAGCGCGAGGCAGACGCCGGCGGCCGACAGCGCCACGATGGTCAGGCAAGTTCTCATTGGTCATTCCCCGGTCTGCTGGTCGCCTTGATGTTCTCCAGGTCGATGATCGTTCCATTGTCGGACGGGGCGGGGGCGGTGGCGGTTTCCATCTCGTCCGGCGCCGGCGGTGGCGTGGGGGCCGAGGCGGTCTCGGGCTGCTCGTCCGGCTGGGTGGCCGGCGACGGTTCGGGCTCGGTCGCCGCCGGGGCCGCCACGCTCACGATCTCCGGCGTCAGCGCCGGCGCGGGCGGTTCTTCCGTCGGCGCGGGCTGACTGGCCGGCGCGGGCGCCGCGCGCTCGCCCAGACGCGCCAGGTCCTGGCGGGCCTGCGCGGCGTATTGGCTGGCCGGGTACTGCGCCATCACCTGGCGGTAGTAGAACACGGCCGACGACGGCCGGTGCACCCGCTCGTAGAAGGTTCCCGTCTCGTAGATTTTTTCCGCCCGTCGCAGGGCGATCTGCTGGAGCGTCCGCGCCACGTCGGCCTGTGCGGCCTCGGCCGGGTGTGCCTGCGCGAACTGCTCGAAACGCTTCTCCGCCTCGATCAGCGGCGTCTCGTCGAACTTCACGCCGCGATACGACGCGAGCGTCGCGCGGGCCGCCTGCAGGCGGGCGTACGGGTACTTGTCGCTCTTGGGGAACAAGCGGGCGAACTGGTCGTAGCCTTCGACGGCCTTGTCCCACCGGAACTTCGCGTACTGGTGGTCGCCGATCCGCAGCATGGCCTTTTCCGCCAGGGCCGAGCCCGGCACGTGCTCGGCGATCCGCGTGAGGATGTCCAGGCCCTCGTCCTCGGCGTCCAGGCGGATAAAGCCCAGCGCCACGCGCTTCTCCCCGGCGAGGAACCGCTCGGCGATCTCGAACTCGCGCAGCAGGGCGCGTTCGCTGAGCGGCCCGGCCGGGAACCGCGCGAGCTGCTTCTCGAACCATTCGTAGGCCTGGAAGAGGCGCTTCTGGTTCATTTCGGCCTGCCCAGCCAGCAGGAGGGCTTCCTCGGCCTGCTTCTCGGCGGGCCATTTTTCGAGGAACTTCTTGGCGGCGCGGACGGCCTGGGGGTTCTTGCCCTGCTCGACGAGTCGGCGGAGGATCGCCAGTTCGCCGTCGGGCGTTCCGGGCGCGGGCGGCGTGACGGTGACCCATTGCCCGTTGACCAGCTCGCGCCGGGCGGGTTCGTCGGCCCGCAGCGTCGTTCCGGACGACAGGCCCCACAGCGTCGCCACAGCCAGCCAGAGCGCGACTCGTCGGTTCCAGGTGCTCATAGGCGATTTTCCCGCATGTCGCGCCGGCAGTTCGTGCCGGGCGAACGTAAGAGACGGTGCTTATTATACGTTCCGGGCGCGGCGAAGCAAGAAACCGCTTCCGCGCCGGCGAAGGAGGCACGCCGGGAAAAAACGGTCCACGAATTACACGAATTACACGAAGGATAAACGGAAAGAATACTGTCCACGGATTCCACAGATTCCACGGAAAAAGAAAGACTGAAGAGGGAGGACTGAGGACTGAGGACTGAGAGAAGAAGGCAATCGCGGATTGTGCCTCGGGCTCTTACGGAGCCACGACCGTGAGGGAGTGGTCGCCGGGACGCTCGCAAAAAGGAAATCTTCATACAGCGCCGCGATCTCTCGACCATCAGGACGCGGTCGCCGGGACGTGCGAGGGAAAAGGAACCCGGAACTCAGGAACAAGGAACCAGGGAAGACAGAAGCCCGGCGCCGGGATTCGAGACCCTTTTCCCCCCGCCTTTTGGTTTGACTCGGCCGGGGCGGATCGTAGCATGGTGTCCATGGCAAGGCGGGCGAACATCGGGGCGCCGGCAATGCCCCGTCTGTTATGCATCGCCGCGGCTGGCGGCAGGAATCGCCTGTCACTTCTCCGTTGCCCCGTCGATCAGTCTGGGACCGAGGGAAAATGGCCCCAAACGGTTTCGACCTTCCTTTAGCCGCCTAGAAGGGATGGTTGAACATGATAATTTTCAATTGCACGAGCTGCGGTCGCAAACTGAAAGCGCCGGATACACACGGCGGGAAGAAAGGGAAATGCCCGTTCTGCCATGCTTCCAATCGTATCCCCCCTGTTGACCCCAGTTCCCCCCATTCGCAGGAATCACAAGGTACCCGCAAAGTCGACATAGTGACCGCTTCCTCTAACGTTTCGCAGCCCTCTCGGCACGACGAGATTACGGCTTTGGCAGAGACAGCTCGTCGGCTCCCGAAACATCAAGTTCCGGTGCAATCGGCCGCATACAAGCAGCGATCAGCTTCCCCTTTCGTGGGGTATGCGGTGGGGATGATCGTCGTCGTTGTCTTCATAATAATCCTGATCCTAGCCCTGAAGCCCGGCAAGGACGAGACCCTCGCACCATGGGTTATAGGAATTTTGGTCGCTCTGGCGATTGGTGTGGCGGCTGCGGTAAACCGATCCCGTCAGGCACAAAAGCGTCGCGGACATGCTCCTCGGCCGGTCGTGTCTTCCGATAGCGACGTCGTGACCGAAACGCATCGCGAAAGGCCAGAGGCGACTTCGGAAGTCGAAAGCATTGGGCGAATCGTTGAAGGCCGTTTCGTCATCTCCGACGAGGAACTTCTGGCGGTCAGGCGAAATCCCGCCTCCTACAGCAACGTGATTGTCGTTGAGGAATACGTGGGATCGACGCTTTCGGCATCGGAGGCCAAATGGTATCTCATCTTGTCTCCGGGAGAGGCGATCGCGGTCAGGGAGGATGCTTCCAGTGTATGGTCCGTCGCGCCGGATGGGTTCACTTATGCCAAACGCTACGTGATCTCGATTCGTGGGACAGGTGGCCAGACCCAGCCCGTCACAGCCACACCTGTCCAGGCCGCCGTTCTGCAGGCATGGAAAGCGTCAACGTGGGAGGGGTTCCGCAAGTCCGTGCGCCCGTTGCCGCGCGGATACCCCCAATTCTCGCAAGATTGGACCCTTGTCGCCCATTACCTTTCCACCGGGCACGACGTGTCGCCTTATGTGGGTTGTGCGCCGCCCTATGGTTCGTTGAAAGAAGGTTTGGTTCGCTTATGTCAGAACGAGAAGGACTTGATTGCTGTCATCCAGGCGGTGGGAGCCAAGGAGGCGAACAAGAGAATCGCAGATCTTCCGCCCGAGTTGCTTCCGTCCTTCCAGCGGGCGGTTCGGATAGCGTTCAGCCGTTCCGGCCGGCGCTTTGTATTGGCTGGGTGTCTTATGACGGGATTGGCTGGTCCCCTGACGGGAATCGTCACTTACTTACTCGTCGTGGACCCCCCTCGCAAAAAGGATCTTCCGGAGACGATCGCATTGGTTTGTGTGATGGGGGCAATAGCTCTCGGAGGGATTGCGATGCTCTGCTACGGAGTAACTTGTCTGCGGCGAGGACGGGGGTGACTCGCTCCCTGACGGTCGCGGCTCCGTAAAACCGACTGCTCCCTGACGAATGCGGAAGAATTGCCACGATGCGGTTTCTTGCAGTTATCAGGATAGGCTCTTAGAATCACGAACAACAAGACTCGCCACAGGGATCGCACAGGGAATGATTCTTTGGAAGTTCCATTCTCAGTGCCCTTTGTGTCCTTTGTGGTTCTTGGTTTCAGGTTTTTTTTAGGAGTTTCAGGCACGGTGGATCCTCTGGTCTGGGTCGTGATGGGTTCTGCGGCCCTGTCATGCTTCTTCGCGTTGACGGGGTATTCGCTCCGCGCTTACCGGCGGGTGCAGATGGAGGATCGCTTTCCGGGCATTCCGGCCCGCAAGCGCCTCGAGACGCTCGAGCGGCACCTGACAGCGTTGCGGCTGACGACGTCGTTCTGCCGGTCGGTGAGCAACCTGGCGCTGGTGGTGTCGATGGTGTACCTGTTCCGCCAGGCGTCGGTGGGGGCGGGCCTGGGGCGGGCGGCAGCGGCGACGGCTGCCGCTGCCGGCATCATCGCCGTTTTCGGCGTGGGCATCCCCAGCGCCTGGGCGTCCCACGCGGGCGAGAAAGTCCTCGCCGCCACGTTCGGAATCCTGATGGCCGTTCGCTACGCGCTGTGGCCGGTGGTGGCCGTCATGCAGGCGTTCGACATGCCCATCCGCAGGCTCTCGGGCGTCTCCGACGAATCCGAAACCGGCGACCAGGCGGCCAAGCAGGAAATCCTCCAGGCCGCCACCGAAGGCCAAGCCGAGGGCGCCGTCCACCCCGAGGAAGTCGAGATGATCGAGTCGGTCATGGAGTTCGGCCAGACGCAGGCCGGAGAGATCATGACCCCGCGCACCGACATCTTCGCGCTGCCCCTGGAGACCGACTGGCGCGAGGCCTCCCGCCAGATCGTCGCCGCGGGGCACACCCGCGTGCCGGTCTACAGCGGCGACATCGACAACATCGTCGGCGTCCTCTACGCCAAGGACCTGCTCGCCCAGGTGCAGGCCGAGACGCCCCAAGCCCTGCGCGAGCTGATGCGCAAACCGTTCTTCGTGCCAGAGACCAAGCCCCTCAACGACCTGCTGCGGGAGTTCAAGGCCCGCAAGGTCCACCTGGCGATCGTGCTGGACGAGTACGGCGGCACGGCGGGGCTCGTGTCCATCGAGGACGTGCTGGAGGAGATCGTCGGGGACATCGCCGACGAGTACGACCGCCCCGAGCCCGCGCTGATGCACCGGATCGACGAGCGCACGGCGGAGACGGACGGCCGGCTGCACATCGACGAACTCAACGACGCCATGGCGCTGTCCGTGCCGGAGGACGAGGACTACGACACCGTCGCGGGGATGGTCTTCTCGGAGCTGGGGTATATCCCCTCGGCCGGGGAAAAGCTCGAGGCGCACGGCGCGCGGTTCACGGTGCTGGCGGCCGACGAGCGGAAGATCACCCGCCTGCGCGTCGAAAAACTCCCGCCCGACGAGGACGAAGAGACGGTTTGACCGGCGAATTGGTTGATTGGTCAACTGATCAACCAGGTTCTGTCTGAAAACTCATCGCCAGATGCACCAACGAGGGTGGCACTGCTTGCTTGCAAGCAGTGTTCTTGCGGCTGCACGGCTTGACAAGCAAGCCGTGGCACCCCCGGATTCGGAGTTTTCGGACAGAGCTTGGTCGAGCGGTCCAATTCTGTTCCCCCTGCATCCGCGTTTATCTGTGTTCATCCCTGCGAGTCTTTTCGTCTTGCGTCTTTTCCTTCGCGATTCGCGACTCGCAACTCGCGCATCACGGCACGGGGAGGGTTTTCTGGCGGCGGAAGCGTCCGGGCGAGACGCCCGCGACCTTGCGGAAGACGCGCGAGAAGTAGAACACGTCGTCGAATCCGACCGCGCGGGCGATCTCCTTCAGCGGCGCGTCGCTCTGCCAGAGCAGTCCCTGGGCCCGCTCCACGCGCCGCCGGCTGACGTATCGCAGCGGGGGCATGCGCATGTGCCGCGAGAAGAGGTTCGAAAAATATGTCGGCTGGAGGTGCGCCACCTCCGCCAGTTCGCCCAGCGAGATCGGCCCGGCGAGCCGGGCCTCGATGAAGGCGAAGACCTCGCCGAAGCGTTCGAGCTGTCGCGTGCGTCGGAGCTGCCCGGCGTCGGCCCCGGCCACGAAGCGGGAAAGCATCTGCCGCAGCAGCCCGTCCCGCTCCAGCGCGCCGGCGGGGGAGTCGGTCCGGAGCGTCTCCAGCATGCGGTCCCACGCGCGGCGCATGGCGGCGTGGTCCGGCGCTGGCGCCTGGTAGTCGCAGCCGAGGAACGCGAACAGGTCCAGCCCGCCCAGCACCTGCGCGGTGAAGTGCGCCCAGAACAGGTCCATCGCGCCGAAGCTGAAATAGCGGGAGGGCGTGTGGGCGGGAATGACGAACAGCCTGCCCGGGCGCAGGGGGAACTTGCGTCGGTGGTGGTAGACGACGCCCTCGCCGGAGTCGATCCAGTACAGGCGGGCGAAGGCGTTGTTGAACGTCTGCCCGCCCGCCCAGTCGCGCTTGCAGAGCGTCCGGCTGGCGGACAGGAACCGCGTCGTCAGCGTTGACAGTACATAGTCCATGCGTGCCTGCCGAGCAATGCCGCATTCGCAAAGGCAAAAGCGCCTCGGGCGGCGGCGGCCTGTAAATAATACATAATATCCTGTGCGGCGTCTATGGCGGGTTTCGCTCTCGGGGATACACTTGTGCGAACGGCCGTCGCGGGCTTTCGACGGCACGGAAAGGAATGCGCCATGAGCAACGAGCAGGACCGCGTGCGGGCGATGCTGTACCAGACGCCGGAGCACATTCCCATCCGCCTGGGCGTGCTGCCGGCGGCGTGGATGAAGTATCGCGAGCAGCTGGCCGCCTTGAGCGAGCGCCACCCGCTGCTGTTCGGCCGGGGACGGCGCGACTTCGACCAGATCTGGAGCCCCACCTACGCCGAGGGGCGTCACGTGGACGCCTGGGGCTGCGTCTGGGAGAACGTCAAACACGGCATGGAGTCCATCGTCACGCACCACCCCGTTCCGACGCGCCGGGACGTCCATTCGCTGAAGCCCCCGGGCAGGGACGTCGGCCTGCCGCACGGGTTCATGTACCTGCGCCTCTGCGACCTGCGCGGGTTCGAGGAGGCGATGGTCGACTTCGCCGAGGAGCCGCCCGAGCTTCAGATGCTCATCGACGTCGTGCTGGAGTACAACCTGCGCCAGGTGGACAACCGCCTGGCGGAACTGCGCGGAAAGGAGCCGCAGATCGTCGGCTTCGGCGACGACCTGGGCATGCAGACCTCGCTGCCGATGAGCCCGGAGAAATGGCGCAAGTACCTCAAGCCGTGCTACGCGAAGCTCTACGGGCGCGTGCGCGACGCGGGACACTGGGTCTACATGCACACCGACGGGCACATCTGGGAGATCATCCCGGACCTCGTGGAGTGCGGCGTGAACGTCATCAACCCGCAGATCCGCGCCAACGGGTTGGACAACCTCGTGCGCGTCTGCAAGGGCAAGGTCTGCGTGGACCTGGACCTGGACCGGCAGATGTTCCCGTTCTGCAAGCCGTCGGACATCGACCCGCACGTGCGCGAGGCGGTCGAGGCGCTCGGCGCGCCGGAAGGCGGGCTCTGGCTGACGGCCGAGTGCGCCCCCGACGTGCCGCTGGAGACCATCGAGGCCCTCTGCCTGGCGCTGGAAAAATACCGCGACTACTTCCGCAAAAGCTGAGAAACAATGAACCGCGGAGACCGCAGAGATCGCAGAAAAGAATGAATCATTTTTCCTCCGCGACCTCCGCGTTCTCTGCGGTGGATTGTTTTTCTTTTTAGAGGTTTGGCGGCATGAGCTACGAGGACGGATGGGCGGCGCTGCACCTGGAGACGCCCCCGCGCGTTCCGCGGACGGAATACTCGGCCGAGGGGCACTGGGAGTTGCTCCAAGCCGTGACGGGCATCGAGGTGGGCGTCGGAAGCGACGACGCGACGAAACGCCGCGCGCAGACGGCGTTCTTCCGCGCGTGGAACTACGACCTGTTCTGGAACGTGCTGATTCACTCGGGCGAGCTGTCCGCCTGCCGCACCGACATGGGCCACGCTGAATACGCCGCCGGCGGCGGGGACCGGCGCGACACGATCTCCTGCCCGTTCCGCGAGCCGGAGGACGTGCTCTCGTTCGACCCGGCGGGCGTCTACGGGCGCGCGGACCACGGCGAGCTGGTGCGGCGCTTCGAGGCGCACTACCGCGACGCCTGCGCCACCCGCCCGACGGGCGTGAACATGACGGGCGTCTATATCACGCTGGTCAGCGGGCTGATCGAGATTTTCGGCTGGGACATGCTGCTGCTGGCGGCAGGGCTGGATGCGGCGGGCTTCGGCGCGGTCGCCGACCGATACGCCGCCTGGGTGCAGCAGTACTTCGACGCCCTGGGCGACGCCGACGTCCCTATCGTCATGGTGCACGACGACATCGTCTGGACCAGCGGCGCGGTCTTCCGCCCCGACTGGTACCGGCGATACGTCTTCCACAACTACCGCAGGCTGTTCCGGCCGCTGATCGATTCCGGCAAGCGCATCCTCTACACCTCCGACGGCTGCTACAGCGAGTTCCTCGACGACGTGGTCGCCTGCGGCGTGCACGGGCTGGTGATGGAGCCCTCGACGGACATGGCCCGCGCGGCCGAGAGGTACGGGCAACGGGTCGCCCTCGTCGGAAACGCCGACACGCGCGTCCTGCTGACGGGCACGCGGGCGCAGATCCGCGCCGAGGTCGAGCGCTGCATGAACATCGGCAAATGCTGCCCGGGATTCTTCCTGGCCGTCGGGAACCACATTCCCGCCAACACCCCGGTCGAGAACGCCTTGTACTACGACGAGGTGTACCGGGAGCTGTCTCGCCGGTAAGAGCCTGTCCGAATTCCTCCAAGGGGGTGGCACGGCTTGCTTGCAAGCCGTGTTCCTGCCGCTGGCGCTTGCATCGGGCGAGTCGCGCCCGGACAATCCCGTCATGCGTTACCGCGAACCGGCAATCTGCATCCGCGCGACCGACTACAGCGAGACGTCGCAGGTGGTGACGTTCTTCACACGCGGCGTGGGGACGGCGCGCCTGCTGGCCAAGGGGACCAAGCGCCCCCGCAGCAAGTCCGGCGGGGCGATCGACCTGCTCAGCGAGGGGGACCTGGTCTTCACCACCAGCGGGCGCGAGGGGCTGGGCACGCTGATCGAGTTCTCCGAGACGGTCTCGCACACGCCGCTGCGGCGCGAGGCCGCCCGGCTGCACGCGGCCCTGTACATGATCGAGCTGACCGGCGAGCTGATGCCCGAGGCGGCGCCGCACGTCGAGGCGTTCGACCTGCTGCACAAGGGCCTGGCGCGCCTGGACGAGCCGGGCTCGCCGACGGCGGCCGTGCTGGCGTACTTCCAGTGGCGCATGCTCCGCCACGCCGGGCTGCTGGGGGCGCTGCGGGCGTGCGCGACCTGCGGCGCAAGCATCAAGCCCGCCTCCGCGCGCGAGGCGCGACGGGTGTGGTTCTCGTCGCGCGAGGGAGGGCTGCTGTGCCCGACCTGCGAGGGCGCCGCCGTCGAGAAGATCCGCCTGGACGCCGAGACGCTCGCCGGGCTGGAGGCGCTCCAGGCCGCCGCGGCCGGTCGCAAGGTCGCCCTGCCCGATCCCCAGGCCCACGCGGTCAACCGCCTGCTGGCCTACCACGTCCGCGAGCAGCTCGGAAAGGTGCTCAAACTCGCTCGATACGCCATTGCCCAAGGCCGATAAGGGAACCCGGAACTCAGGAACAAGGAACCCGGCACTTCCGGCGCGCCTCTTATGGAGCCCCGACCGTCAGGGAGGGGTCGCCGGAACGTGCAAGAAAATACAACCACGCCGAACCGCAAACCGTTCGAGGCGTTCTCTGTCCCGCGCCGGAGAACTTTCCCGCAGGCAACAGGTGACAAAGAGGGCAGAATCGTGAACCGATGGAGGATTTTCAATACGTGATCGACACGCGCGCGAGACGGCGCTCGCGGGGGATGGCAATGGCGATCTGGAGCGTGTCCTTGCGGCGAAGGTCGGCTATCCGGTGCATGGAGTAGCCGAGGAATTCCTCCTCCTCGTCGAACAGTTCGCAGCGGACGTAGCCTCTTGCCAGCGCGTCGGCCGTCAGACGCGCCGGCAGCGAGTTCGCCTCGTCGAGCAACTTCCGGCAGTCGTCGTCGGTGCGCGGGAAGGCCGCCTGCCGGCGGAGCGTGACGCCCAGCGCCGTGCCCCCGTGCAGCATCTGGCGGTTCTCGGCGCGGAAGAACGGCGCGAAGTGGCCGATCTCCACGCGGATGGAGTCGGCGTGGAAGGGCATCATCCGGCTGCGGAGGCGGCCCCACAGGGCGGGGTAGTCCACGAAGATCGCCGAGAGTCCCGCCAGCGCGACGACGATCGCCAGGCCCGTCAGCGCGAGGCGCGCCTTGGCCCGGGCGGTGAGTTTTTCCGGCGGGCGCGTGGTGGCGGCATCGACGGTCCGCTGCTGCGTCTGTGCCGCGCCGTCCGGTCCGACGGCGTAGAGCGTCTGGACTTCCCGCCCGGGCAGGTAGTGCGCGCTGCGGAGGGTCGAGAGGATCTCCCGCCGCTCGGGCGCGGGGAAGATGCGCACCAGCTCGTCGAGCAGTTCGGCGATCCTCGCGGCGGGGTCTTCGCCCAGCCGGGCCGCGGCGACCGGGGCGTTGTCCGGCAACATGCTGAACGACGCGCCGTCGGTCTGGAGGTTGAACGTCAGGCCCATCAGCCTCGCCGAGGCTGTCCAGCGGCGCAGCTCGCCGGCGGCGTCGGCCAGACGCGACGTCCTGCCCTCGATCAGTCCGTCGAGGACGAGCGTGCCTTCGATCTTTTCGGGCGTCATCCGTTCACCGCCGACTGGAAGGGTTCGACCTGGTGCAGCGGCGTCCACGCGCCGAGGCGCTCGGTCCAGAGCAGGGTCGTCGGGAGAATCCGCCGGGCGTTCAGCAGGTCGCGCAGGGCCGTCACCGTCACCGGGCCGACGGCGGCGCCGTTGGCTTCATAGAACCATCGGTCGTGGTTTCCTCCGGCGGCGGGCCGGGCCGACGGGTCGCTTTCCACGGCTGCGACGAGGCGGAGAATCTCGTCGTTGGCGGGTTCGGGCAGCGCCGCCTGCGCTGGGCGGGTGTCCATGCCCAGCGCCTTGTCGTGCGCGTCGAAGCGCCCCAACGCGTACTGGCGGAACGCCTCGGTCTTGTAGCGCTCCTGGCGAAGCTGCTCGCGCAGGCGGCGCTGCTCCAGTTCGTTCTGCTGCTGGATGGCCCGTTCCTTGTTCAGGTTCGACAGGCAGGCGACGATGACCACGCCGATGATTTCCAGGAAGAACCCGCCGAAGAACCACCCCGCGACGCTGCGCCCCTTGGCGTTGGCGATGGCGGCTGCCCCCACCCCGCAGATCACCCGAATGATGACGATGATGACGATGAACATGCTTCGTCCCTCGGACACTCGCGCCCGGCCTGCGCCGGGCCGCCCCGATGCACACGTGCCGCTCCCAACATACCCTCAACCCCCGAAAAACTCAAGCACAACCAGGTTGTGCAGGAAGTGAATCAGCATCGGCGGGTACAGGCTGCCCGTCTTGTACCGGGCCCAGCCCAGCAGCAGCCCCACGCACAGCAGGTACGGCGCGCTGAAGACGGAAAAATGCAGCACGGTGAACAGCGCCGCGGCCAGCAGGATGGCCCTGCCCGGACGGATCGCCACCTGGAGCCAGTGCTGCACGAGCCCGCGGAAGGCGGTTTCCTCGAGCACTGCCGGCAGCACGCAGATCAGGACCACCAGCTCCGGCGTGCCCAGGCCCAACCCGCGGAGGCGCGACAGGGTGTCGCCGCTGTCCAGGCCCGCGACGTTTTGGAGGAACAGGACGTGCCAGGCGTAGTTCAGCGCCAGCAGGGGCGCCAGGGCGGCCAGCGCCGCCCACGCGGCCGGGCGGAACAGCCCGAACACCTTCCACTGCGCCGCCAGCGCCCGCCAGTGGATCGCCGCCAGCACGCACGTGGCGACCAGCAGGGCGGTCTCGGTGATCAGCAGGTGCATGTCGGGGCGGTCCAGGCCGAACACGCCCGCGCTGAGCAACCAGGCCCCTGTCAGCGTGGCGAGGTAAATCCAGAACAGGTTCATCACGTGCGGGGCCTTCTGCTCGATGAGCTCGCCGTCGGTCAGCACGCGGGGTCGGAGGATGGGCACGACCGAGTCGGGGTTCTTGTACGGCGTGCCGCAGGACAGGCAGAAGTAGAACTGGGGGAAGAGCCGCCCGCCGCAGTAGGCGCAGGATTCGGCCGGCTGGGCGGGTTCGACCGCCTGGACGGATTGCGGGGCGATCTGGCCGCCCGTCGCGGGATTGGGGTCCGGCTCGCTCATGCGGGGCGCAATGATATCCGGGGCGTGCGGGGGCGGGCAAGCCGTCGGCGGGCCGGGAGCGATCACTTCTTTCCCATCGCCCGCTGGCGGCGGAAGAACTCGGTGAGCAGCGCGCCGCACTCGTCGGCGCGGACGCCGGCGACGACCTCCACGCGGTGGTTGAGGCGCTCGTCGGTGCAGATTTCGTAGAGCGTGCGCACGGCGCCGGCCTTCGGGTCGGCCGCGCCATACACCAGGCGGTCCAGCCGCGCCAAAACGATCGCGCCGGCGCACATGGGGCAGGGTTCGAGCGTGACGGCGAGGGTGCAGCCGGCGAGCCGCCAGTCGCCCAGCGCGGCGGCCGCCGCGCGGATCGCGAGCATCTCGGCGTGGGCGGTCGGGTCGGCGTCGAGGATCCGCCGGTTGTACGCGCGGGCGAGGATCTCGTCGCCGCGCGCGACGACGGCGCCGATGGGCACGTCGCCGAGTCGTTCGGCCTGTCGTGCCTGGTCGAGGGCGGCCTGCATCAGCCAATCGTCGCGTTGGGAATCCGGTTCGCTCACGGCCCGGAGTATACTCCCCCCGCTCCGCCCGTCAACGCGCGCAAGCCGTGCCACCCGACATTCGCCCTCAGCTTTCCAGTATGTCCAGCAGGTCCCGGAGTCGGACCGTCGCCAGGCAGACGACGGTGTCGGCAGCGCCGTAGTACATCCACAGCTCCTCGCCGCGGAGCAGCAGCCCGGTGGGGAACACGACGTTGGGCACCAGCCCGGACTGCTCGTAGAGTTCGGTGGCCTTGAAGAGGCATCGTTGGCTGCGGGCGAGAATCCGGTGGGGGTGGTCGCGGTCGAGCAGGGCCGCGCCCACGCGGTAGGCCATCTGCCCGGCGTACATCTTGACGCCGTGGTAGAGCAGCAGCCAGCCGCGATCGGTCAGGATCGGCGGCGGGCCCGCGCCCACCTTGACATTGTCCCAGCTCGGGCCCGGTCCCTCCGACAGTACGCAGTGCGGGTTGCCCCAGTGCACCAGGTCGGGCGACGAGGCGGTCCAGATGTTTTCGATTCCCCCGCCGGCGTCGGGGCGGTGCAGCGTGGCCCAGTGCCCGTCGAACTTCCGCGGGAACAGGCAGGCGTCCTTGTTGTTGGGCGAGAAGATCAGTCCCAGGCGCTCGACGGAGCGCAAGTCGCAACTCCGCGCCAGCCCGACGGCCGCCCCGAACTGCGAGTAGGCCGTGTAGGTGATGTACCAGCACTTTTCCTCCTCCAGGCGAGTGACGCGGGCGTCCTCGCAGCCCCACTGCTCGTAGCGCCACTCGGGCAAGCCGTGGCGCAGCAGCGGTTCCGGCTCGATCCGCCAGTCGTCCACGCCGTTGCGGCTGCGCGCGACGTAGATGTCGGAGAACCCGGACGTGTCTTCCACGCGAAGCAGCAGGACCGTCTCGCCGTCCTGCTCTGCCGCGCCGGGGTTGAGGACGGCCTCGGCCGGGAGGGGAATGTCCTTGGGCGTCAAAATCGGGTTGCGGTCGCAGCGGTCGAAAAGCGATTTCATGGCACACTCTCCTCGGGGCCTTACGGGAAATGCGCGGAGCCGATGGCCCCGTCACTTTGCTATTCTAGGCGCGGGGGCGAGGGGCCACCGGGGGAGACAAGCGTACGGAAATGTTCCGAATCCTTTTTCCTGTTCTTTTGGTTTCGCCCCGTCAGGGGCGTTTTCTTTAGCCCAGGGCGGAAGCCCTGGGTGCGGAAGGTATCGTACGCAAAGCCCCGTCAGGGGCGTCTTGAGACGCAAGGCGCTCCTGGCGGAGCTTGAATTCTCGCTATCGCCGCGACCCAGGGCTCGCCTTCGGCTTCGCCCTGGGCTACCAAAGTGTGCAACCGGGAACATCATTTACATATTGTCCGGGCACATGGTTTACACTTCCGTTGGATCGTTGCTCTGCTGAAGCGCAGCGGAAGCAGAGCAACGATCCAACGACGCCCGCAGCATCGCTTCCTTTCGCCGTGGCACAAGGCAGCATCGCCAGCCATCCAGCAGCCCAAGGTGCAGATGCATGAACTCCACGCTCCAGTAACGGTCGTTCAGCTGACGCAGCCCAATTCGCTCCCTACGCAACGCCTCGCTCAAAAAGATCCCCTCTGACCGCCAATAGAACTCACCCTTTTCCTGTACCCGACGGGATAACATTCCAGAGGGATACTCCACCTCTTTAGGCGGCGGCTTGTACGCTCGATGCGATCGCACGTAGATGCCGCCTGGCGACTGTTGCCCCAACGCCTCGTGCGGACGGTCCCTGTTGTACTCAAGTTGGAACTCATCGAACCGACGTTGCTGGGCAGCCAGCGTGCCCATCGGGGGACTTGCCGTCTCCTGCTTGAGAGTCAGGTGGAACCGCTCGTGTCGTCCATTCTCCTGTGGCGAACCAGGCGATATACGCTCGGGCTTGATGCCCAGCTTGATCCACCACAGCGACAGACGCGTCAAGCCAAGCACTCCCTGGCCGGCAAAAGGAACGCCATTATCTGAACGAATTGCCGCCGGAAGACCATATTCCTCGAACGCCTCACGCATCACACGCTGCGTCGCCTCCAGGCCGGTGTTCTTCATTACTCGACACGTCAGCAGATAACGGCTGGCTGCATCTGTCAGCGTCAGCGGATCACAACGACAGCCGTCGGCGGTACGGAAGTGGCCTTTGAAGTCCACGCACCAAACATCATTGGGCTCTTTGCAGGCTGCGAAGGGCTCGGTATAGGACGGCACGCGACGCCGCAACTGCCGCCTGCCAGATAACCCCTCTCGACGCAAAATGTCGCCAATGGTACTGCTGGCCGGCCAGCAGGCAAGACCGTCTGCTCGAATCAATCCCGCCCGCAGCTTGCGAGGCCCCCAGTTCTTGTGCAAATGCTTGAAGGCCATCACACGCCGGCATATCTCCAGGGGAATCTGGTTGGGATGACGCGATGGGGCTTTGGAAAGATCCTTCATCCCGTCCAATCCAAGCCGCTGATAACGACCCAGCCACTTGTCCACCGTCGGCCGACTGACGCCAAAGAACTCAGCCAATTCAGTCTTATTCAACTGGCCCTTGGCCCATTCCAATACCATCCGCATTCGCTCGGTCACCGCACAGGTCTCCATCCATGGCATGTCCCGTCTCCTTCGACGGGAATGCTAACGCCAAAATGTGTAAACCATGTGCCCGGTCATTCTGTAAACGATGTTACCGGTTCGGACC
>JAKPKY010000133.1 GCA_029553505.1 Planctomycetota bacterium | reverse complement strand
ACGTGAGCGCCTGGTTGCGCGACGCGGGCGTGGCCGTCGACCGTCTGACGACGGCCCAGGTGGCCGACGCGGCGACCTTCTCCGCGGAAAAGTACGACGCCCTCCTGCTGGAAGGCGACGCCGTCCCCACGGCGATGCTCTCGCCCTGCAAGCAGTACATGGACGCCGGCGGGGTGCTCATCGCCCTGGCGGCGGATAATCCCTTCGAGATCAAGATCGCCCAGGACGCCCAGGGCGCCTGGCGGCTGGACCCCGAGAAACCCGATTTCGCCTGGCAGACCACCGCGCTGCACGAACACCTGGGCATGAAGTTTCACTGGTCGCTGGACATGGCGTATTCGGGCATCGTCCACACGCCGACGGACCTGCTGAAGCAATACCTTCCGGCGGCCGGCGTGGTGAAAAAGGGGCTGAAAAACCGCTGGTTCGTGCCGAAAAGCGGCAAGTTTTACCCGCTGATGCGCAGCCAGCAGGCGGCCGGCGGAGACTACACCCCGCAGGTCTACCTCGTGGTCAACGGCCGGCGACGGGCGATCATCTCCGCCAGCCGAATCTGGACCGGCGAGGCGAACAAGAAGCTCTGGCCGCACGGAAAGGAAACGGTGGCGGCGCTGGTCCGCCTGGCCAAGGACCTGCGCGACGGAAAGGTGGACCTGTCGCGGCAGCTTGCAGTCACGGTCTCAGAGACGGTCGTGACGCCGGAACCGCTGGAGTTCCGCGTGCCCGTCGGCAAGGGCGTGGACCCGGAGAACGCGACGCCCCTGGCCCGCTGGGGACGCTTCGACGGCTCGCGCCTGGAGTTCGGAAAGGCGCTCGAGAAGGGCGGAAAGCTCTCCCTGCCGGAAAAGCCCGACGACAAGCGGTTCCCCAGCGCGCTGGACGCCGGCGCGATGCTCGAGTTGGCGCTGCCGGCGCTGGGCGACGGACCGGCGCACCTTCGCATCCGCGGCGCGTACAAGGCCGACCGGGCGGCGCTGGCGGCGAAACTCGGCGACGCGACGGTCTGGAACGAATCGTTCGTCCACCGCGTCTCCGCCGAGGCGATGAACATGGGGTTCAAGTACGACAAGAGCGCCGTCGAGTTCACGCGCATCGTGTACCTGCCGCCGGATGCGACGGCGGCGCGGACGCTGACGCTGCACAACCCCGGCGACGCGCCGGTGTATTTCGACGCGGTGCAGATCGAGCGGCGGACGGAACCCGCCCGCACCGTGGGCCTGGGACTGCACACCGGCGTGGAACTGGCGTACGACGGAAAGACCGCGCTGACCAAGGACATCTGCAAGGACTGGACCTGGCTGCGCTGCACGGCGCGCCCGTGGTGGGTCGGCCCGCCGAGCGACCCCAAGCGGTGGGAAAAGTTCGACAACCACATCGAGCGGTACCTCGCCCTGAGCGACCATTGCCAGATCATCCTCGAGGGCACGCCCGAGTGGGCGGCCATCAGCCCGCAGCGGTACGCCGCCGGCGGAAACCGTAAGCACATGGTCGCGCCGGACAACGAGAAGTATCGCGAGATCGTCGAGCACGCGGTCACGAAGTTCGCCGACCGCGTGGAGGACTGGGAACTCTGGAACGAGTCCAACATCCGCCACTTCTGGGTGGGCACGCCGCAGGAGTTCGCCGACTTCTGCAAGATGGCCATCCCCATCATCCGCAAGGGCGACCCGACGGCGAGGATCATCATCGGCGGCATGGCCGGGACGACCGTCTCGGCGGTAGACCCCTTCGCCGTGGCGATGGTGGAAAACGGAATCACGAAACAGGCGGACCTGTTCGCCTTCCACTGCTACGCCCCGGCGGGCCTGTGGGACGTCGGATACGGGCTGATCGAGGGGCACCTGTTTTCGCTGGACTGCGGTACCGAGATTTACGCCAACGAGCAGGGCTTCGGATGGCGCCCGGGCGAGAAATGGCTTCGCCAAGGGGAGTTCTCGCCGGACATCCAGGCGAGGCTGTACGACATCGGTATGGGGCGTCTGATGGCCAACGGCGTGGCGAAGGTGACGGACTTCAACGCCGGCGGGGACGACAACGTACTCGGGATCATCGACGAGAACGGGAAACCTCGCCCAGCCTACGCGGTCTTCGCCGATTACCTGAACCTCACCGGGCGGGGCGCGCGGCGGCTTGACGTGTCCCTGACCGCCCCGGACGGCGGCGCGCTGCGGGGCGTCTACGTGGCCGCCAGCACCCACGACGACGGCGCGGTCACGCTGATCGCCAATCCCGCCGACGTGGCGGCGCTGCATCCCGCGAAAGACGCCGCCAACCGGACGCCGGACGCGGCCGTCGCGGTGCGAATCCGCCTGCCGCTTCCGCGCGCGGCGGAGTACGCCGTCTCGGCCGACGAGGGCGGGAAACCGCGCCCCGCCGAAATCAAGGTCCATCGGAAGGGGAACGCCGCCTGGGCCGAGGTGACTCTTGCGCTGACCGGCAGAACGGTCGTCCGCCTGGCCCCTAAGTAGCCAGCGCGGGCACGGGCCGCCCCGCCGCTATTGTTTGGCGGGTTCGACGACGACGCACTGTCCGTGCCGCGGGATGAGCGTTCGCAGCGCGGGGTACTTCACCCGCATGTAGTCCGCGAACCGTTGCGGGTCCTCGCTGTTGGCGGCGAACATCTCGAAGTGCGCCGGGATGGTCAGCCCCGGGGCGATGCTGCCGGCCAGGTCGGCCGCCTCCTGGTACGTCATGTTGCCGATGCAGTTCCGCTCCAGGCGGCGCGCGTCGCGCCCGTTGATCGGGAGCATCGCCAGGTTCAGCGGCCACTGCCGCAGACGGGCGTGAATTCCCTCGTACAGGCACGTGTCGCCCGCGTGGTACAGGCGGAACCCCCCCGCCTCCAGCACGAAGCCCACGTAAGGGTGCAGGCCGGTGGCGGGGTCGGTGTCCAGGAATTCGTGCGCGGCGGGTACGGCCGTGACCGACACCTCCCCCGCCCGGACGGTGATTCCCTCGTCCACACCAAGCACGCGGGCATCGGACAGGCCCACCTCGCGGACGATCCGATCCCGCAGGAGTTTGGGCACGACGAACTTCGCCCCGGGCGAGGCCGCCGCGATGCCCGGCCAGACCTTGCGGTCGATGTGATCGACGTGGTCGTGGCTGCCCAGGACCAGCGTGGCGTTGGTGATCTCCTCGGGCCGCAGCAGCGGCGGGACCTGCCGACTCTTCATCTCCGACAGGAACGGGTCGAGGTAGCACACGGCCTGGCCGAGCTTGACGGCGAACCCGTGCTGGCCCAGCCACCAGAACGCGCAGCCGCCGGAGGGCACGCGGCAGGCGTCGATTTCCCGGATCAGTTCCGCGCCGGTCGTCATGGGTGGATGATCACCTTGTTGCGTTCTTGGCCGCCCATGACCTCCACGGCCTGGTGGATGTCCTTGAGGGCGAACCGGTGGGAGACGATTTTTTCCGGATCGACCAGCCCCGCCTCCATCAGGCGCACCGCCTTCTGCATGGCCAGCGGCGTGGTGCCGAAGCTGGCGTCCATCCGCCCCTCGAGGAAGTGCGTCAGCCCGCCGTCCAGCTCGAAGGTCTCGTGCGTGGTGATGCCGAAGACGTTCCACCGCGTGCCGCGCCGGCGAAGTTCGGCCGCCAGGCGGACGGCGGCGATGGGCCCTGCCGCCTCGACCACCAGGTCCGGGCCGTCGGGAAGGATGTCGTACACCCGCTTCTTCGCGTCGCCGGCCGACGGGTCCACCGCGTGCGTGGCGCCGAGCTTCATCGCGTTGGCGCGGGCATAGGCGCTCGTGTCCACCGCGATCAGCCGCCCCGCGCCGGCGGCGCGCGCCACCATCAGGCACAGCAGCCCGATGCCGCCCACGCCGATGACCACCACGTCGTCGCCGACCTGCATCTGGCTGTACTGGATGACGCCCTTCCACGCGCCGGACAGCGGCTCGGTGAGCGCGGCTGCGTCGAACGACACCGACGCGGGCTTGTGCAGCAGGCTCGTTTCCGGCGTGCGCATGTATTCGGCGAACGCGCCGTTCCAGGTCTCCTCCGGGCCGTCGCCGCCCGTGGTGAAGGCGTGCTCGCAGTAATGCGTGTTGCCCTCCTTGCAGTGCCGGCAGAGCCCGCAGAAGCCCGACGGCTGGCAGATCACCTCGTCGCCCTCGCGGAAATGCTTCACGCCCGTCCCGACGGCGGAGACCACCCCCGACGGCTCGTGCCCGACGATCAGCGGGAACTTCACGTTCCGGCGGATGCCCTTGATCGCCTTGTAGTCGGTCGCGCAGAACCCGCAGCTGCGGATGCGCACCACGACCTCGCCGATTCCCGGCTGGGGAACCGGAACGTCTTCCAGCACCAGCTGGTTGAAATCCTTCAGTACGGCGGCAAGCATGAGGAACTCCTTCACCGCAGGGTCATGTTGTTGCGGTGGATGACCTCGTCGTAGGGGCTCTCGCCGAGGGCCTTGGCGATCTGGCTGGACTTGAGCCCCTTGATCTTGAGCACCTGGGCGGCGGAGTAGTTGGTCATTCCGCGTGCGATCTCCCGCCCCTGGCGGTCGAGGACGGCCACCGTGTCGCCCTTGCGGAAGGTTCCGTCCACGGCCGTGATGCCCGAAGGCAGCAGGCTCTTGCCCTTTTCCAGCACGGCGCGGGCGGCGCCGTCGTCGACGACGATGCGCCCGCTGGTCTTCGCCGCCTGCCCGATCCACCGCCGGCGCGACGAGAGCCTTCGCCTCGCCGGCGCGAAGACGGTTCCGAGCTTCTCGCCCGCCAGCAGGCGCACCAGCACGTCGGGCGTGCGGGCGTTGGCGATGACGGCGGCCTCGCCCGCCTTGACGACCATTCCGGCGGCCGTCATCTTGCTGCCCATCCCGCCCGAGCCCAGCCGGCTGCGAGTCTTCGAGACCACCGACAGCGACTGCTCGTCCACCTTCTCGATGACGTCGATCACCTTCCCGCCGTCCATCACGCCGTCGACGACGCTGAGCAGCACGAGCAGGTCGGCCGCCAGCAGGTTCGCCACGTGCGCGGCGATGATATCGTTGTCGCCGAAGCGGATCTCGTCCACCGCGACGGCGTCGTTCTCGTTCAGGATCGCCAGGGTCTTCCACTCGCCCAGGGCGACCAGCGTGTTGCGGATGTTGAGGTAGCGGGCGCGGTTCTCGAAGTCATCTCGCGTGACGAGCACCTGGGCGACCTTGACGCCGTGCCGGGCGAAATGATCGTGGAAGCTGCGCATGAGCTGGCCCTGGCCGACGGCGGCCGTCGCCTGGAGCTGAGGCAGCGTGCGGGGACGCGCGGGAAGGTCCAACTCGCCCATCCCCGCGCCGATGGCGCCGCTGGCGACCAGCGTCACCTCCACCCCGGCCGCCAGGAGGCGCGAAATCTGGTCGGCCAGGCGGGCGATCGCTTCCGTATCGCAGCGCCCTTTCGCATCGCAGATGGCGTTGGTGCCCACCTTCACGACGATCCGCCGGGCGTTTCGGATGATGTTCTGTCGAATGGCGGTCGATGGCATGGCGTTGACTCGTTTTCTTTTCCGGGACGAACGCTTTCAAAAATTCAGCAGGGATAAACGCGGATGAACGCGGATATCCGATCCATTTCCGGCTACTTAAGAAGCCGATTCTTCCCGAGCGGCAGCGGTTTGATTATTCAGGATCAAACGCCGGTATCCCAGCCGGGGCCGGCCGAAATTCAACAACAGTCCGACAGGCAACCGGGTCGCCTTAAGATAATTCAAGACCTGGGCAACGTATACAGGCTGATCCTCGGTTGTCGCCTTGACCTCGACCAGAACCGCACCGTCCACGATCATGTCGGCCACGTATTCGCCAACGGTCTGGCCGCGATACACAACATGCAGCGGAACCTGGGTATCCACCTTCAGGCCCGCGCCTTGCAGTTCGACCGTCAGCGCCCGCTCATACACCTTTTCCAGGAAGCCGCATCCTAACGCGTTGGACACATCAAATGCCGCCCGGATGATCCTTCCCGTCAGCGGGCCGTGCGGAACATCCTGCTTCATGATCCCACCCCCTCTGTTCTTTTTATCTATTTCTCATCCGCGTTTATCTGTGTTCATCCCTGCGGAAATCTCGTCCGTGGCGACGGCGCCGGGGGCGACAGCCGGCGTTCGCCCCAGGATGCGGCAGATCATCTCGACGTTTCGCCGGGTGGCGCCCTGGCGGGTGCGGACGTACTGCTGGGCGTCGCGGCCGGCCTGGTCCGCGGCGGCCGGGTCGGTCAGCCAGGCGTCCAGCGCCTGCTCCAGCTCGCGGGCGTCGGCGACGCGCCGGCATCCGCTCGCGGCCAGCTCGTCGGCCTGCGGGAAGTTGAACGTGTGCGGCCCGAAGCACGTGGGCTTGCCCAGCGCGGCGGCCTCGATCATGTCCGAGCCGCCCATGGGCACGAGCGACCGCCCGACGAACACGCAGCTCGCCAGCGCGTAGAACTTCCGCAGCTCGCCCATCGTGTCGCCCAGGAGGACGGCGTCGCGCGGCACGTCGCCGGCGGCGCCGTCGGGGCGGTCGGTGCGGCGGACGAGGGCACAGCCCGCATCGCGAATCCGCCGGGCGACCTCGTCGAATCGCTCGGGCTTTCGCGGCACGACGGCCAGCCGGGCGGCCGGATGCCTGGTCCGCAGGCGCGAGAAGACGTCCAGCAGGATGTCCTCCTCTCCGGGGCCGGTTCCGCCTGCGACGATCAGGCGGTCGCTGCCGGACAGGCCCAGCGCCGCGCCCAGCGCCTCGGCGCCGGCCACCTGACCCGACGCCGGCGCGGTGTCGAACTTCAGCATTCCGGTCACGTGAATTTTGCCCGGCGCGACGCCCAGCGAGCGGAAGCGCTCGGCGTAGCTTTCATCCTGGACGCCGAGGGCGGACAGGCGGTTGAACAGGCGCCGCGCCAGCGGGCCCAGCATTCGGTAGCGCGGGTAACCCTTGTCGGCGCTCATCCGCCCGTTGACCACGACGGCCGGCACGCCCCGCCGGTTGCACGCGCTCAGGAAGTTCGGCCAGACCTCCCCTTCCAACAGCACCACCAGGGCGGGGCGAATGCGGTCCAGCGTTCGCCCGACGGCGAAGGAGAAATCCAACGGCCAGCGGAACACCTGGTGCGCCGGCGCGAAGAGTTTTCGGGCGGCGGCCATCCCGGTCTCCGTCGTCGTCGAGACGACCACGCGGTAATCGGGCAACTGGCGGTGCAGCTCTTCCACGAGGGTCCGCGCGGCGTTGACCTCGCCGAGGCTCACGCCGTGGACCCAGATCGTCGGCTGCAGGCCGTAGAGAACCGGCGCGCCGCCGAACCGCTGGGCGATGTCCTGCCGGTACCGCCCGTGTCGGATCATGCGGTACAGCCAGACGGGGCTGATGGCCACCAGCCCCGCCAGGTACGCGATGTCGAGCAGAAGACTCATCCGCAACAGTATGCCCATCCTGCGGCCTGCGGGCAACGGGAAACGCCTTCCCATGCTGCCGTTGGACGCGTTCGGGGAGGCGAGGCGAGATGGCTTCAAGTGTTCCGTCCGTCCCGGCCGATAGGGAAGGAGGCACAAGGGGTGGGGTGTATGCGCCCCGACGGCCTAAGATATTGGGTATGCTGCGGTCCGGCGCGGCTGCGGGAAAAAAAGTTAATGTTTGGCTTGACGTGCGGCCGATGTTAGGCTAACGTATGGTCCAAACAAAAGCCAAATACGAAGCGCTGCCGGCGCCGAACCCGCAGTGGAAGGTCCGGCCGCCCGGGGTTTTGGGCGGGCCCGATCGACGAAAGGCAGTGGAAGCATGAGCGACCAACCGTTGTGCCAGTTCGGCCCCGGTGGGGATTTTGTGGCGCCGTATCCGCGCGGATGCAGCCCGCTCCGGGCGGACGTGCCCGAGGCGAACCTGGGCGAGATCGCCCGGCGGTGCGGGATGACTCCCCCGCTGGTGAGTTTGGGGCCCGGCGGAATCCGCTGGCGCGGCCGTTCCAGACCGCGGGTGTCGCTGCTGGCGGCGCTGAAGGTCATCGTGGGCGGTTGGATGCAGGCCCGTCGCCGCCGCGCGGCGGAAGTTCGGCTCGCCGGCGCGGCGCCGAGACTGGCGCGGGGCGTGCTGGCGGCGGCCAAGGCGCCTCTGGGCGAGGTGGCCATGCCCATCCGCGACGCCGGACGCATCGTGAACGCCCCGGCTTCATGCCTGACAGCCAGGCCCGCCGCGCCGGGCGGCAGGAAGGAGAACGCGTATGCAACCCGTTACACCGAGACAGCTGGAAATCCTCCGGTTCATCCGCGACTTCCGCAATCACAACGGCTATTCCCCGACGATGCAGGAGATTGGCGACCACTTCCATCTCACAAAGGTCACCGTGTTCGAGCACGTCGCGGCGTTGGAAAGAAAGGGCTGGCTTCTGCGGGGAGCCAAGCACAGCGCCCGCTCTTTGCAGGTATCTTCTGAGGCGGAGTTCCCCGACGAGAAGCCGACGCGCCTTCCGCTGGTGGGACGGATCGCCGCGGGCGTGCCCATCGAGGCGATCGAGGACCGCGAGGCGCTGGATCTGGAGGAGATGTTCGAGGCGCCGGGCGAGCGGTTCGCGCTGCGGGTCGCGGGCGACAGCATGATCGACGAGCAGATTCGCGATGGCGACTTTGTGGTCTGCGAGCGGCGCAGCGAGCCCCGCAACGGCGAGACGGTCGTGGCGCTGTTGGACGACGGCGACGCGACGCTCAAAAAGTTCTACCGCGAGCGGGGGCGCATCCGCCTCCAGCCGGCCAACGCGAAGTACCAGCCGATCTACGCCGAATCGGTCAACGTGCAGGGCGTGGTCATCGGCGTCATCCGCCGCATGTAAGAAAAAACATTCACCGCAGAGGACGCAGAGAATTCAGAAATAACAGATTCTTCTTTGTGCCCTTCGTGTCCTTTGTGGTGAATATTTCACGCGGGCGCGTGGAGTGCGAAAACACAGGCGCCGCCGAGGAGAACCCGGCGGCGCCTTTTTTGCGCGCGGGTGGGGGGAGTCCGCGCGCGGCAGTCGGAACGGCTCAGGCCCCTCGGCGGCGCAGCAGCGCCGTCGCGCCCGCCAGAAGCAGCATGAGCGTCCCCGGCTCGGGAACGTTGGTCACGTAGTCATTCTGAAGCCACATGCTGTCCAGCGGGACGGCCACGTACTGCACCGTGGTTCCCCAGCCGTCCTGGCAGATGAACCACTCGTCCTGGTTGTTGTTCTGGAATCCCGGCGTGATGTCGATGTACCCGACGCCCGCCACCGAGTGGGGGTCCGTGTTAAGGTCCCACGGATACGGCGTGGCGGGGTAGGCCGCGAAACCGTCGATGGTCATTTGCGCCTGGGGCTTGCTGGAGTCCACCCAGTGCTCAAAGGAGCAGACCACCGGGCGGGCGGCGTCGATCTCGGCGGTGTAGTTCAGCCACATCTGCGCCAGCGCGATTCCGCCCAGGGCATCGGTCGCCACGGTGGTGTTGGGGAAGGCGTTCTTGACGATGCCCGTTCCCGCCGCGGGCCCGGCCGGCGGGTAATCGTTGTCCGTCCAGGAGGTGGTCGCGTAGTTGAACAGCCCCGTCGCGATGTTCACCAGGGCGGTGCTGCCCGCGTTGGGAGGGAAGGGAATCGGCGGACCGAGCCCCTGCCAGCCGCCCGTGTTCATGAACCAGCCCATCTCGACCATTCCGTCATGCCAGAGCCCCTGCTCCCACGTGCCGGCCGTGGCCGGGTACCCGGGAGTCAGGTTGAACGCCTGCCGGTCGGTCAGCCCCACGCAGTTGTTGACGTCCTCCCAGTAGCCCATGACGTTGGCGCCGGCCGTCGGGCTGCACCAGAGCGGGTAGCCCACCACGCCATACGACAGCGGCTGGTTCCAGTCCGGCACCTGGAGAATCAGGTTTCCGGGCAGCGCCCAGGCCGTCGCCGCGGGAATTGCCGTTGTCGCCGCAAAACACAACAATCCGAGCCAGAAAGAAATGCGCAATGGTTTCATTCGCGATCTCCTTTTCGAGCCGGGGACATGGGGGCGGGGACTCGGCGGCTGGGCCCCATGAACACACCAGCCGTCCTCGCAGTTCTGCATCCGAGGCCCTGAGCCGAGCCGGGCGGGCGCACAAACCCAGCCGAAACGGGCCTCCTTCCATCTCGATGCGCGTCCTCGTTGCCTCTTGGGCAATTATTCGGGCCGAAAACGGCGGATTTCAAGGGTGGAGGATGCGGCGCCTGGGCGTAACCATTTTTATCCACGCCGCGAATTGGAGTTACGTTTTTCGCGAGTCGCCGAAGAGCCTGGCGGCGAATTTTTCGTCGATGACAGCCAGGGGAACGCGAGGCCGGCCCAGGCGGGCGTCGGGTTTGGCGGCGCCGTGGAAGTCCGATCCGCCGGTGACGCACAGGCCGTACTTGCGGGCGAGGTCCAGGCACAGGCGCGTCATGGCGGGGTCATGGTCGGTGTGGTAGACCTCGATGCCCTCGAGTCCATCGCGGAGGAACTGGCGTACAAGCCGCTCCAACTGCGCGCGGTTTCCGCAGCCCAGTTGCACGGGATGGGCGAGCACGGCCAGCCCGCCCGAATCGCGGATGGCGGCGATGGCCTCGGCGGGCGAGGGCCTCTGTCGCTCGACGTAGGCCGGCGCCCCCCGCGCCAAGTAGCGTTGGAACGCCTCGGCGGTGTCACGGACGACGCCCTTGCGCCGCAGGGCCTCGGCGATGTGCAGCCGGCCGAGGACGTCGCCCTCGCTTCCGACGGCGCCGGCAGCGGCGCGGACGTCGTCCATGTCGATTCCCACGCCCAGCGCCGCCAGCTTCGCGACGATTTGCGGGTTGCGCGCGTCGCGCGCATCGCGAAGGAACCGCGCCACCGCGCGCACCGGCGCGGAACTCTCGTCGATGCCCAACCCCAGGATGTGCAGCGTGCCGGAGGGCGGCTCGGCGGAGATCTCGATCCCGGGCACGAAGCGCAGCGCGGGGAACTTCGCCGCCTCGGCGCGGGCGGGGGCGAGCCCGTCGATCGTGTCGTGATCGGTCAGCGCCACGGCCGCCAGGCGGCGCGCCTCGGCCAGGCGGATCAGCTCCTCCGGCGTTACCTGCCCGTCGGAGGCGGTGCTGTGGGCATGCAGATCGACGAACCTTCTCATGGGCGCTCAAAACCTGAAAAAAGATTCGCCACAAAGGACACAGAGAACACAAAGAATTGAAAACCCAATGAATGATTTTCTCTGCGGTCTCTGCCGTCAGGCCACGGCACGCCTGCCGTGCCAGGGTGGTCTCTGTGGCCGATTTTGTCGCGTGTTCTCAGTCCACCGCCAGGTGGGCGAACAAGGCCGTGGAGAGGTACCGCTCGCCGAAGCTGGGAAGGATGACGACGATCGTCTTTCCCTTGTTTTCGGGTCGTGCGGCCACCACGCTGGCGGCCTTCAATGCCGCGCCGGAGGAGATTCCGACAAACAGCCCCTCCTCACGGGCGGCGCGGCGGGCCCAGTCCAGCGCTTCCTCGTCATCGACGGGGAGAACCTCGTCGACGACGTCGAGGTTCAGCACGCGCGGGACGAACCCCGCGCCGATGCCCTGGATCTTGTGCGCGCCCGGCTGGGCGGGCTTTCCCTGGCGCGTCTGCGTCAGCACGGGGCTCTGCGCCGGTTCGACGGCGACGGTCCGGACGGAAGGCTTGCGCTGCTTGAGCGCTTCCCCGCAACCGGTGATCGTGCCGCCGGTCCCCACGCCCGCGACGAGGATGTCGACAGCGCCGCCGGTGTCGTTCCAGATTTCGACGGCCGTCGTGCGCCGGTGCACCTCCGGGTTGGCGGGGTTGTTGAACTGCTGGGGCACGAAGCTGTCGGGGATTTCCGTGCGCATCTCCTCGGCGCGAAGGATGGCGCCGGGCATGCCTTGCGCGGCGGGGGTGAGCACCACCTCGGCGCCGAGCGCGCGGAGCACCTTGCGCCGCTCGACGCTCATCGAGTCCGGCATGGTGACGATGCAGCGGTACCCGCGCGCGGCGCAGACGAACGCCAGCGCGATGCCGGTGTTCCCGCTGGTCGGTTCGATGAGGGTCGTGCCGGGCTGGATCGCGCCGCTCTTCTCGCCCGCCTCGATCATCGCCAGGGCGATGCGGTCCTTCACCGAGGCCATCGGGTTGAAGCTCTCCATCTTCGCCAGCACCGTCGCCAGGCCGCCGATCATCTTCTGCACGCGCACCAGCGGGGTGTTTCCGATCGTTTGCGGGATGTCGTCAAAGATCCGGGCCATCGTGCCGTCTCCGTCCGTTCGAAGTTGTCCATGTGCGGCGGGTCTCGCCCACTGCAACCATTCTATGCCACACCGGGAGCGTTGAGGAACTCGAAACGCCCCTTCCGGCAGCACGGGCAGTCATCGGCCGGGCGGGAGGCGTCGATCCGCTGCGTCCGCCCGGTCCACAGGTCCAGCTTCAGCAGGTCCGTCCGGATGTCGGCGGCGCGTCCTGCCAGCAGCTTGAGCGCCTCCATCGCCGACAGGGCGGCGATCGCGGCGACGGCCGGGCCCAGCACACCGGCGGTGGCGGCGGTCTCGGCCAGCTCCGAGGGGGGCGGCGCGTCGTAGACGCAGCGCAGGCAGGCCGTCCGACCCGGCACGATCGTCATGGTCTGCCCTTCGGCCCGCACCACGCCCGCGAAGACCCAGGGCTTGTGTTCCCGCACCGCGTAATCGTTGAGGAGGAACCGCGCGGGGAAGTTGTCGGTCTGGTCGAGGATCACGTCCACGTCGCCGGCCAGCCGGTCGATGTTGCCCGCGTCGAGGCGCTCGACGACGGGCTCGATGCGAATCTCGCCGTTGACGCGCCGGAGGAACTCCGCCGCCGCTTCCGCCTTGGGGCGATTGACGTCGGACTCGTCGTACATCGCCTGACGGTGGAGGTTCGTCCAGTCCACGCGGTCGCCGTCGAGGAGGCGCAGGAACCCCACGCCCGCCCGCGCCAGCAGCTCCGCCGACCACGAGCCCAGGCCTCCCACGCCCACCACCAGCGCCCGCGCGCGGGCCAACGCCGCCTGCCCGTCCGGGCCCAGGCCGGAAAAATTCGTCTGCCGGCAGTATCGCTGCGCGCTGTCCGTCGAGTCCGCGTTCATCGCACGACAGTCTAGACTCTCCCCGCCTCCAAGGGCAACGGTCTGCCACGAACGAAGAAACAACAAAGAGCCACCACAGAGGACACAGAGAACGCAGAGAAGAAAAATCTTATCGGTCTTCGGATTGCCAAGGAAGCCAGGTGGGTGGTACGGCTTGCTTGCAAGCCGTGTTCGCACGTTTACAAATAAACGACGAAATCACAGAGATTATCTCTGCAATGCTCTGCGTCCTCAGCGCCCTCTGCGGTTCATTGGTTTCGGACGGGGCGCGGAGACAAATGCCCTTGAACCGGGGGGCGGGGAATCGTTACCATGGCCGCGGTCAAACAAAGTCTGCCCGCGCCGGTGCGGGCCGGCACGAACGGTTTATGCAATTTTTGCACCAAGGAGCGTGTTCGATGGCGTACAAGATCACCGACGAATGCACCGCCTGCGGGTCCTGCAAGGATTCCTGCCCCGCCGAGGCGATCAAGGAAGGCGACCCGAAGTATCAGATCGACGCCGACCTCTGCATCGACTGCGGCGCGTGCGCCGACACCTGCCCGGTGGGCGCGATCGTCCAGGGATAAGGCTCGCGGCGTGTTGAGAGACCGGCCGTGGCGGGCATTTTGCCCCGTCGCGGCCGATTTCTTGCGCCCGCCGGGAACCGCGCCTCGATTCGAGCGCCGAAGAACCGGATGCGCCGCGCGGCGAACGGCGCGCGAAGTGGTAGAATGAAGGCGGTCCTGCGCCGAAGTTCCGGCGAGGGCGGGAGCGTGCGATGAAGTGCGGTGGGCGACTGACCTGGGCGAGCGTGGTGCTGGCGGCGGCGCTGGCGGGCGGGGCGCCTGCGCCCGCGCAGGACACCGCGCCGGCGACGCAGGCGGCGGAGTCTCGTCCGGCGTCGGCGCCCGCCACGCAACCGGGCGCAAACCTCTCGGCTGAGCAATGCCGCGCCGCGTTCCTCAAGGGCGACTACGCGGCCGCCGCGAGCGGATACCGCGAGTTGCTGGCCGGGCCAGGCCCGCGCGTGCCGGCGGCGGTCGGGCTGGCCGAGGCGCTCGCGGCCGAAGGCAAATACGACCAGGCCGCCGAGGCGCTGGACCGCGTGTCCGACCAGGCCGGCGCGGACGCCGCCTGGCACGTCGCCCGCGCGGAACTGTTCGCCGTCGTCGGGCAGTACGAGCGCGCCTTGGACCACGCCCGCCAAGCCGTCCGACTCCGCGCCGACTGGATGCCCGCCATCGCCGCGCTCGGCGCGGCGCAGGAAACGCTGGGGCGGCGCGACGACGCCATCGCCACCTACCGGTCCGCCGAGGACGTCTTCTCCGGAAACGCCTGCCGGAAAGACCCGCGCAGCCTCGTCGCCGCCGGGCTCGTGCTCGACCGATACGGCATCCTCACCGCCCGCCGCGCCAGCGAGCAGGGGCAGAACATCCTCCGCAACTACCTCCAGGAGGCGTACCAGAAGCTGGACCGGACCTACTGGCCGGCGCACGTGGCGGCGGGGATGTTCCTGCTCGCCAAGCACCGACCGCAGCAGGCGGCGCGGGAGTTCGAGCTGGCCGCGGCGCTGAACGCCCGCATCGCCGACGTGCACGTCGGCCAGGGCATCCTCGCGCTGGAGGCGTGGGACTTCGAGCAGTGCCTGGGCAAGGCCGACGCCGCCCTGGCGATCAACCCGAACTCGTGCGACGCCCGGCTGCTCCGCGCGGTCTGCCTGATGCAGTGGCGGAAGTTCGAGCAGGTTCCGGCCGAGCTGGACGCGGTCCTGCGCGTCAATCCCAACCACCTCGAGGCGCTGAGCCTGTACGCGGCGCTGCGGGTGCGCCAGGGGCGGGCGGACGAGGCGTCTCCGTTCGCCGCGCGGGTGGAGAAAATCAATCCCGCTTATGCGGGCCTGCCCGCGGCGATCGGGCAGTGGCTCTCGGCCGGGCGGCAGTTCGACGAGGCGCGCCGGCACCTGCTCCGCGCCGTCGAGTGGGAGCCCAACCTGCCCGGGCCGCTGGCGGAACTGGGCCTGCTGTACCTCCAGACCGGCCAGGAAGACCAGGCCCGCGAGACACTCCGCAAGGCCCACGCGCTCGACGACTACCGCCAGGACATCGTGAACTACCTGCGCCTGCTGGACCGCATGGAGAAGTTCCTCGTCCGGCGGACGGAGCACTTCATCGTCAAGGTCGACGCGAAACGCGACGCCGTGCTGCTGGACCAGGTGGCCGAGTATCTCGAGAAAATCCACGGCGAGGTGTGCGGCGACTTCGACCACGCCCCGGCCGAGCCGACCCTCGTGGAAATCTTCCCCACGCACGAGGAGTTCTCCGTGCGCATCAGCGGGCGCGGGTGGATCGGAACGGTGGGCGCCAGCACGGGGCGCGTCATCGCGCTGGTGGCGCCCACGCCGGAGGAGCACCGCAACCCGTTTGGCACGCACAACTGGGCAACGGTGCTCCGCCACGAATACGCCCACACGGTGACGCTCTCGGCGACGGGCAATCGCGTGCCGCACTGGTTCACCGAGGCCTGCGCCGTCTGGGAGCAGCCCGACCGGCGGAACTACCAGGCCGTCCGGCAACTCACCGAGGCCACGCGGACGGGCCGGCTCTTTTCCGTGCGCGAGCTGGATTGGGCGTTCATCCGCCCGCGGCGCGGGGGCGACCGCGGGCTGGCCTACGCCCAGAGCGAATGGATGCTGGAATACATCATCCGCCGGCGCAGCTACTCGGCCGTGCCCGAAATGCTCCGTGCCTTCCGCGACGGGCGCAGCCAGGCCGAGGCGTTCCGCGATGTGCTGGGCGTCTCCGAGGAGCAGTTCGACAAGGATTTCCGCGCCTGGGCGAAGGAGCAGGTGCGGGAATGGGGCTTCGATCCCGACCCGCCGAAGAACCTGCCCGCCGCCGAACTCGCCGCCACGCTCCAGCCGGCCGACGCGGGCGCGCAGGCCGATTACGCCGTCGCCCTCTACCTGCGCGGAAAGACGTCCGAGGCGGACCAGGCCGCCCAGAAGGCCCTCGCGCTGGACGCCGACAACACGCGGGCGCTGGCCGTCCGCGCGATGACCGCCATGGCGCGCGACGAGCTCGACCAGGCCGTCCGACACGCCGAACGCCTCGAGCGGCTCGACCGCGCCGGGCACGTCGCGCCGCGCGTTCTGGCCCGCTGCGCCCTGCAAAAACGCCAGTATGCCCGCGCCATCGCCGCGCTGGAGCTGTTCAAGCAGCGTCGCCCGCTCGACGAGTTCAGCTACAGGGAGCTCGCCGCCCTGTACGTCCAGCTCGGTCAGCCGGAAAAGGCCCTGCCCAACCTCCTCGAACTGCACCGGCGCACCATGACCGACCAGAAGTACGCCCGCCAGGCGGCCGACATCTACCGGATGCTCGACAAGCCCGACCAGGCCCTGGAATACTACCGCCAGGTGCTGCACATCAACCCGTACGAGACGAGCGCCTACGAAGCCGTCGCCGCCATCCACCGCGACGCGGGGCGGTTCGACCCCGCCATCCAGGCCGTGCGGAACGTCTGCCTGCTCGAGCCCGACTCGGACCAGTCGTGGATCCAGCTGGCCATGATGCGCTACCTCGCCGGGCGCGAGCCGCGCAACGACGAGCAGCTCCGCCAGGCCCGCCAGGACGCCGAAAAAGCCCTGAAGCTCAACCCCACCGGCCAGGCGAGGAAGGTCCTCGACCTGATCGACAACGCCCTGGCGCCTTGACCGCCCGGGCCCGCGGCGTATGCTGGCCGAATGAAAGGGAGCGAACCCATGACCATCCGCGAGTTCCAGGACTTCATCCGCCGGAAATACTACGCCACCGACGTCCAGCGCGGCACGGCGGGGACGTTCCTCTGGTTCATCGAGGAGGTGGGCGAGCTGTCCAGCGCGCTGGCCGGCGACGACCACTACAACAAGGAAGAGGAATTCGCCGACGTCTTCGCCTGGCTGTGCACGCTGGCGAACATCAACGACGTGGACCTCGCCCGCGCCATCGAGAAATACACCGTCCGCGGCGTCGACGGTGTGAAAGACTGACAACCACATTTCGGATTGAGGATTGGGGATTGGGTGCCACGGCCAAGCGCTGTTTGCTTGGCCGTGCGATAGACACCCTCAAGCAGACAGCGCTTGAGGGTGGCACCCGGCCGTGGTCTCTTCAATCCGAAATCGCGGATTCAAATCCGAAATTCCGCGCCGCGCATGGGTGTCTTCCCCTACCGATTCTTCCTTCCCGGGCAAACCCCCCGCCGTTTTCCGGCGTAGTAACTGCGCGGGCCCGGCCGGAGGAATAAGAATCCTCCGCTTGGAACCGCCGGGCGCGCCTAGAATTAGGCAGACAAAACGCCGCGCCCCAGCCGGGGAGGGCCCAGGCCATGAAATACAAGTGCATGCTGATGGACATCGAGACGCAGGCGGACTTCTTCCTGCCGGACGGGAGCTGCTACACGCCGGCTGCATCCCACGCCGCTAAAAAGATTTACCGTCTCTTCCAGTGGGTCCGCGCTCACGGGATTCCCGTCATCTCGACCGTTCTTCGCGTCCGCCCGAACGAGCACGGACCGATGTCGCCCCTGCCGCATTGCGTGGATGGGACGGCCGGCGAGATGAAGCTGCCCCGCACCATCCTGCCCCGCCGGGTGAACCTCGGTCTCCAGAACACCACCGACCTGCCGGGCGACCTGTTCGCCCTCCACCAGCAGGTGATCTTCGAGAAGCGCGACACGGACATCTTCGCCCACATGCGTCTGGAACGCCTGCTGACCGAGCTGCCGCCCACGACGTTCATCCTCTGCGGCGCGGGCCTGGCCAGGCCGATCCTCCAGGCCGCCGTCGGACTGCGGACGCGGAACTTCGGCGTCATCCTCGCCACCGACGCCGTGGTCGACCTGGACGACCCGATGGCGGAGATGGCCTGGAAACGCATGGAGGCCAAGGGCGTCATCCTCGCCCCCGTCGCCGAGATCGTCGAACCGTCCAAGCAGAAGCCCACGCGCCCGTTCCGCATGGACGGGCGCCTCCACCCCGCCGCGCCGCGGCCGTAAGAAGGAACCGGGAACTCAGGAACACGGAACTCGGTGCGCGCGGCGAATCCGCGAATCGGTTTTTGTCTTTTCCTGGTTCCCTGTTCCCAGTTCCGGGTTCCTTTTTCATCGTGGCTTTCGGTGACCGCTCCCTCACGGTCGCGGCTCTGTTGCTCCGCACTCTTCACTCACCACTAACCACTCTCCACTATGCACTCTCCACTCTCCCGCCCCTCCGCGATACAATCCGCGGCGATGAATGATGCGCGCACCATCGTGACGGTCCAGACGCCGCCGGGGCGAGGCGGAATCGCCGTGATCGAGCTTTCCGGCGACGGCGCGGACGAAATCCTTCGCGCCGCGTTCGCGCCGCGCGCCGCGGGCGAGACCGGCGCGGGGCGGCTCCAGCTCGGCAGGATCGTCGACGGGGGCGAAACGCTCGACGAGGCCATCGTCTGCCGCACCGCCGGCGGGGCGGAGATCAGCGTCCACGGCGGGCCGGTGGTGGTCCGGCGGGTGCTGGAGCTGCTGGCCCGGCTGGGCGCGACGGCCGCGGCGCCCGGCACCGCCGACAGCGCGTTTTCCGCGGCGCACCGTCTGTGGAACAATCCCGCCGTCGGGCGCGAGATGCTGGCGGCGCTGCCGCTGGCGCGGTCGGCCGTCGTCGTCGCGGCGCTGTCGCGCCAGTGGTCGGCGGGGCTCAGCGAACTGGCGGCGTGCTCGCCAGCCGATGCGTCCGCCCTCCGCGCCGCGGCCGGGCGGATCGAACGTATGCGGCGCGTCCTTCACCCGGCCGAGGTGGTGCTGGCCGGGCCGCCCAACGCCGGAAAGAGCACGCTCGCCAACGCCCTCGTCGGGCGCGCGGTCAGCATCGTCAGCGACACGCCCGGAACGACGCGCGACTGGGTGCGTGAACTGGCGCTGCCGGGCGGGCTGCCGGTCTGGCTGACGGACACGGCCGGGCTGTGGGACGTGCAATCGCCGGAGGACGCCGAGGCCGTCCGCCGCGCGCGGGACCGTGCCGGCCAGGCCGACCTGGTGCTGCTCGTCGAGTCGGGCGAGCCGTTCCGCGTGCCGGACTGGCTGGATGCCCGGCGGGTGCTGCGGGTGGCGGCCAAGTGCGACCTGCCCGGCGAGACGAGCGCCTGCGACGTGCGCGTCTCCGCCCGCACCGGCGAGGGCATGGACGCGATGCGCGAGGCGATCCTGGCCGCGCTGGGCCTGGGCGGGTTCGACCCGTCCGAGGCGATGGCCTTCACCGACCGACAGGCCGGGCTGCTCGCCCGCGCCGCAGACGCCCTCGACCACACCCAATCCCCCGCCCCGATCCTGCGCCAACTGCTCCGGGGGTAGGACAGCATTTCGGATTGCGGAATGCGGATTGATTCGCGCGGCCGGGTGCCGGGTGCCACCCTCAAGCGTTGTGTGCTTGAGGGTGTCTTCCGCACGGTCAAGCAAACAGCGTTTGGCCGTGGCACCCAAACAAGCGACCGTCAGGGAGCGGCGAGGACCGAGCAACCCATTGACCTATCGACTGATTGACCAAGTCCCAAGTCCCGAATCCCCAGTCCCGGGTCCCGATCTGGAATCTCAAATCTCATATTTGAGATTTGAGATTCCAGATTCGCGCGTACACATCTGTCCATCTCAATATTTGATCCTCCGCACGGCGATGCGGGGCCGGCAGCAGTTGACGAAGAAGTACCGCAACGCGTCGACGAAATGGTCCGGGCCGTCCTTGACCGGCGAGTCGTCGTTGCCCTGCCCGTGCGGGGCGTAATGGTACGTCCGCAGGGCGTCGATCAGGCGGCGGCAGCGCGGATGCACGCGGAAGGTCGGCGGTCCCTCGGCCGGGGCCAGCGCCGCGCGGATGAGTTCCAGCCCTTCGCGGATGGTGCTCGCCCGCGACGTGCAGGGGATTCCCGCGGCCGCGAGAATCTCCGTGCAGGCCGCGCCGCTGGTGGACTCTCGCGCGGCGCCGGCGGGGTCCACGCAGGTTCCCCTGACGCGGACGCGCCGCCCCGCCGCCATGAGGTCTGCCGCCTGCGCGTCGTCGCACCCGCCGACGAGCCGCAGGTCGTGCCGCAAAATCGCGTCGGCGTGGCGCGCCAGCGGGAGCTGCGCGTGGGCGTACTCGTCGAGCACGTGCACGTGCCCGTCGGGCGTCAGTTGCACCCAGAGGCAGACGAGGGGGTTTCGGTAGCCGAAGTCGATCGCGCGGTACAGCGGCCAGGCGGCGCAATATTCCATCTTCGCCACGTGCCGGGCGGGGTCGAACTCGGGCAGGACGAGCCAGTCGCGTCCCGCGCCGCGGCAGAGCATTTCGGCCTCCCAGGCGGCCCGGCTGGAGCGGGCCTGGATGGCGATGGCGTCGTCGATTCGGAAGTAGCCCGTGCCCTTGCGCGCCAGCCCGCCGCAGTCGCCCTCCAGCGGGCAGCCTTCGCACCGCCGCCACGCGGGGCAGCGCTCGATGACCTCCCACAGGCACCAGTTCAGCAGGCGGTAGCCCGCCAGCGCGCGGGGCGAGCGGCTGCGGGGCCGGCCGCGACGGCGCGGGGGCGGCTCGCGCCGCGCCTCGGAGACGAGCTGGTCCATCAGCCCGCCGCTGCGGTGCAGCGTGCTGAGCACCTCGATCGACCCGCGCGACTCGCCGGCGGAGCGCGTGGTGAACTGCACCGCGCGCCACACGTCGGGGTCGAACAGGTCCGCCTCGTCGCAGCGGATCTTCTGGACGTGCAGGCCGCGAATTGCGCGCTGGCTCTGCGGGACGATCCGGATGCGCGACCCGTTGGCGAAACGGATGCGCTCGCGCGTCATCCGCCCGTCCAGCCAGTCGTCGCGCCCGTCGAGCATCCGGCGGACGTACTCGCCGAGGCGGTCGGACTGGTCGAAGCTTCCGCCCAGCACCACGATGTCGGTCGGGGCGTGGAAGATCGCGTCGAGCAGCGTGGCGACAGCCGCCACCAGCGTCTTGCCCCCGCCCCGGCTGGCCCAGATCAGCAGGTCTTCCTGGCTGAAAAAGCTCGCCGCCAGGTACTCCAGCGGCGCCGCGTGGTGCGGGCAGACGCGGCGGCGCGGAATCTCGTATCCGAAAGTCTCGGTCACGAACCGGTGGAGTTGCGTGGCGTTGGTCGGTCGCCGCGCGACGAGTTGAGCGAGGTCGGTCATGCGTGTCTCCTGGATTGCGGCTTGGCCGCAAGGTAGTAGTGGTATCCGCCGGCGCGTCCGGCGTACCGTCCGAAGCGGGTCATCCCCGCCAGCTCGAAGAAGGGGTGCACCTCACCCATGGCCGCCAGGGCCTCGACGTAGGGCGTGCTCGCGTGGGCGACGGCGTGGCGGACGAGCCTCACGGCCAGGCCCAGCCCGCGAAAGATGGGGTGGACGACGACGCGCGAGATGCACTCGAAGTCGGCGTTGAGTCGCGCCAGGTCGTCGCGCCGGCAGGCGGTGGCGTATCGCCCGCCGGTGGCGACGTTGCGCCCGTGGACGCAGCCCAGCGGGGGCGAGACCACGAGCACGGCCGCGACGTCGGGCCCGCCCCACCGCCGCCAGCGGCGCGGCGGGCGCACGACGTAGACGCGCTTGTGCGCCGCGGGCCGGCCCGCGAGGTAGTGAAACTGGCCCAGCGCGTCGTAGTCGGCGATGCGCCCCCGGCAGACGCCCCAGCGCGCGGGGCGAGGCACGCCGCCCGCGCCCGCCAGCGTGCGCGCCGGGGCACCCAGCGGTTTGACGATCACGCGGTCCGGGCGCAGCCAGCGCAGCAGCTCTGCGCGCGGGGTGGCCAGCACCAGCGCGATTCGCCATCGCGTCACGAGGCGGCGTACCTGGCGGCAGAGCACGCGGGCGGTCAGGGCGTCCAGGCAGGAGGCGAACTCGTCGGCCAGCACCACCCCGCCGCGCCGCCGGGCCGTGTGGAACGCCTCGGCCAGCGCCAGCCGCGCGAGCTGCCCGCCGGACAGCAGGCGCGCCGGGGTGACGAGGACGGCCGCCTCGGCCAGCCCGCAGCGGCTCAGCACCTCCAGGCGCTCGGCGAGCGAGCCGCCGCGCAGCGCCTCGACGGCAGGCCTGCGGCAGCGCGCCAGGCGCGCAGTCGCGAGGGGTCGGCAGCGCCCGGCCGCCCGCGCCCAGCGGCGCAGCAGCACGCTCTTGCCCGCCCCGCTGGGCCCGACGACCGCGACGATTTCCCCCGGCGCGACACGCAGCGAAAAGTTCTCGTAGAGCGTCTCTGGGGGCGCGGCCTCCAGGCCGAACAGGCGCGCCAGGCGACGGGCATCGCCCCGGCGCGCCGCGCGGCGGCGAACGCGCGCGGTCACCCGCGCGCAGGCAACTGGTGCTTCCGGACGTGACATCGGCATGTTCCTTACCGGCAGACTGGCGTGAAGTGTGCGGCGCTGTCGCGCGCGCCAACCGCGCGAAGCGCCCTGTCGCCGCCCGTGCGAGCGGCGTGTTTTCGTCAATCGTCCGCGCAGAGCGCCGGCTCGGCCGGCTGCGAGAGACGCTCGACCGCCTCGCGCAGCAGCGAGTGGTTCCGGACCCGCCGAATCGCCTGCACCTGCGCGTTGAGGTTCACCAGGCGGCGCGTCAGCGCGTACCGCTTGATGCCCAGCCGGCTGCACAGCTCCCGGCGGGGCAGGTTCTGCCCGTAGCGCATCCGCCCCAGCGCCGCGTCCTCGGGCGACAGGTACGGCAGCGCCCGCATCACGTCGAGGAACTTCTGGCTGGCGAGCCGCCGGGCCAGCCTCCACAGCCGGCTGCGGACCGTCCCCACCGGTTCGCCCATCAGCGACGCCATCGACGCGACCGACTGCCCGCGCACCAGGACCGCCAGCACCAGCTCCCGCTCGTCGTGGGTGAGCATCCGCGCCCTGCCGGCCAGCAGCACGTCCGTGCGAGGCAGGCGACAGGTCCGCAGAATGTTCTCGCGAAGGCTCATCGACATGAGAAAGATCCCCTTTCGTCCGATTTACTGTTGAGGAAACACTTGACTTGTTATCTCCTGCATACTAAACTAACATCAGGCCTCGGGTATTTCAAGAGCGAAGTTGTATTTATTGCTAATATTATTATTTTGTTATCTTAATAAAATACACCCGATCGGGCAATTTTGTCGCATCACTCTGGCCCGCAAGAGATTGCGGAGATTCGGAGGCGGGACATGGGAATTGGCGAAATCCTCCGGCAGCGGCGAGAGCAGCTTGGCATGACCCAGGATCAGGTGGCGGCGCGGGCAGACATCTCCAAACCGTACCTGTCGAACATCGAGACGGGCAAGGCCAACGCCCCCACCGACACCGTGCTGGACGCCCTGGAGCGGGCGCTGGGATTCGAGCAGGGGCAACTGCTGCGCCTGGCGCACCTGGCCCGCACCCCCCGCGACATCCGCCAGGAGCGCGAGATGCTCCAGGCCGAGGTGGCCAAGCTCCGCGGCGTGTTGAAGGAGTTGATGGCGGGCCCCCGCGCCGCAGACGGCTCGCTGGACCTGGACGCCGTGGCCCGGTCGCTCGACGAGCCGAGCAACATCACGCGGATCACGGCCGGCGTGGCCGTGCCCGTCATCAACAACGTGCAGGCGGGCTACCCCCAACACTTCACCGACCTGGACTATCCGCCGTCGGTGGCCGACGAGTACGTGCGGGTGGCCGACCTGCACGACCCGCAGGCGTTCGCCGCGCGGGTCGTCGGCGAGTCGATGGAGCCCGCCTACCACGAGGGCGACACGGTGGTCTTCAGCCCGAACCTCTCGCCCCGCGGCGGCGACGACTGTTTCGTCCGCTTCGAGGACGGCGAGACGACCTTCAAGCGCTTCTACCAGGACGACCCGGAGGCCATTCGCCTCCAGCCGCTCAACCCCCAGTTCCCCGCGCGAAGCTACCCGTGCGAGCAGGTCACGGGCCTCTGGCCGGCGGTGTATCGCATCGAACGGCTGCGGTAAGAAGGAACCGGGAACTGAGGAACAAGGAACACGGGGAAAACAAAAGCCGCCGCGCGGGCCGGGTTTCCTGTTCCTTGTTCCGGGTTCCTTTCCCATTGCAGCTCGCGGCGACCCCTCGCTCACGCTCGGGGCTCTGTCCTTTTCACTCCCCACTCAGCACTCTCCACTCTCCACCTCTTCCATTGCATTGCCCGCGTGCGTGGGGATAATGGCCGTCTCGGGCACAGCAAGGAGCGAATGATGGCGGAGCGGTTGATGGTGAGCGTGTCGGGCGTGCGCGGGACGATCGGCGAGACGCTGACGCCGCAGGTGGCGATGGAGTTCGGCCTGGCGTTCGCGGCGATGCTCGGCGCGGGGCGCAAGGTGGCGATGGGTCGCGACACGCGCCGCAGCGGCGAGATGATCGCCGCCGCCCTGTCGGCGGGTCTGCTGGCCGGGGGCGTGGACGTGATCGACCTGGGCGTGGTCACCACGCCGGGCGCGGCCCTGATGACGCGCAAGCTCGCCTGCGACGGCGGCGTGATCGTCACCGCCTCGCACAATCCGCCGAAGTACAATGGAATCAAGTTCCTCCAGCCCATCGGCGTGGGGTTGACGTTCGACGGCGCTGCCGAGCTGAAGCGCCTCTGGGAGTCGCGACAATTCTCGCTGATGCCCACCGAGCGCGTGGGTCGCGCCAGCCGCGACGACCGCACGCACGACGAGCACCTCGCCGCCGTCTGCGAAGTCTGCGACGTGCCCGCCGTCGCCGCGAGGCGGTTCAAGGTGGTGGTCGACTGCATCAACGGCGCGGGGTGCATCGTCACGCCGCGCCTGCTGGAGTGCCTCGGCTGCGAGACGATCCTGCTCAACGACGAGCCGACCGGCGAGTTCGCCCACACGCCCGAGCCCATCGAGGAGAACCTCGCCGGCCTGTGCCGCGCGGTGCGCGAGCACGGCGCGGACGTGGGGTTCGCGCAGGATCCCGACGCGGACCGCCTGGTGGTGGTGGCCGAGGGCGGCAGGTTCATCGGCGAGGAATACACGCTGGCGCTGGCGGCGGCGTTCGTGCTGCGTCACCGCAAGGGCAAGCTGGCGACGAACCTGGCGACGTCGCGGATGATCGACGACGTGGCGGCTGCCGCCGGCGCCGAGGTCGTCCGCGCGCCGACGGGCGAGGCCAACGTCGTCGAGGCGATGCAGCGCGAGGGGTGCTTCTTCGCCGGCGAGGGCAACGGCGGGGTCATCGAGCCGCGCGTCGTGCCCGTGCGCAACAGCCTGGTGGGCATGGCCTACCTGTTGCAGTACATGGCCGAGACGGGCAAACCGCTCGGGGAGCTGGCGGCGGAGATTCCCGCGTACGTGATGCTCAAGACGAAGTTCCCCGCGCCGGCGGGCGTGGCGCCGCGGGTGGCGGCCGAGACGAAGAAGCACTTCGCCGCGCGGCCTGGCGCGCGCTTCGACGAGCGCGACGGGCTTCGCGTGGACCTGCCCGAAGCGTGGGTCAGCGTGCGGGCGTCGAACACCGAGCCGATCATGCGGATCATGGCCGAGGCCCGCGACCGCGCCGCGGCAGAGGCGCTGGTGGCCGAAACCCGCAAACTCGCCGACGCGGTGATCGGGGGAAGAAAATAGGTCGAAGTTCGGAGGTCGAAGGTCGGAGGTCGAAGTTCGAAGTACGTAGGTCTTTCAATTGTCAATTGACAATTGCCAATTGACAATTTCACCACTCGATTTTCGTTCCGCCGGCCGCGGGGTGGACGCGCTCGCCGAATCGCTTGCGGAACGCCTCGACGGCTTTTTGCCCGGTGCAGTGGAGCGGGTAGAGGTCCAGGGGCGTGTCGCCGGAGGCGGCTTCGAGGGCGGCTGCGGCTTCGTCGATCTCCTCGTCCGTGGCCGAGCCCAGGTGCAGCCCGCCGACGAACGCGACGATCGGCTCGCCCTTCGCCAGGAACCGGGCGGCCTTGAGCGTGTTCCGCACCCCGCGATGGCAGCAGCCGGAAACCACCGCCCACCCGCTGCGCCCGCGGACCATGGCGAACAGTTCATCCTCGAACCCGTCGCGGCACATCTGGTCGCCGCGCCGGACGACGAAGTGCGCCGGGCCGGCCGGCGGACCGCCGATCGGACCAGACAGCACCAGCCAGCCGTCGAGCTTCTCCGGCGCCTTGACCGCGTGGATGACCGCGCCCAGCTCGCAGAGCTTGCGCAGGTGATGCGGGCAGGAGATGTCGCGAAGGGTTTCGCCGGGCTTCTCCGCCCAGCGCCGCGCGAACGCGTCGGGATGGGCGTAGACGTGCATGCCGCGCCGGCAGCGGACGACGGCCTCCAGCCCGCCCGTGTGGTCGTAGTGCCCGTGCGAGAGGATCACCGCGTCCACGCTCTCCAGCGGCACGCCGAGCTGCGCGGCGTTGTGCAGGAGCGTCTCGGCCGTGGCGCCGGCGTCGTACAGCACCCGCCGCGTCGGCGACGACAGCAGCAGCGACAGGCCGTGCTCCGCCTTCAGCGCCGCGTCGGCGGAATGGTTGTCCACCAGGATGGTCAGGGCGACGGACATGCGGGCCACATTATGCCGCGCCCCACGCCCACAAACCAGAGGGGAGAGGGGAGAGGGGAGAGGTGAATCGTTCGGATTTCGGATTGCTTGCCCTGTCTTCGATCCCGAGGCCTCAGACCGAGGGGAGCTTGTCGAAGGGCGGATTTGGGATTTGCCCCGCGGGGGTGGCACGGCTTGCTTGCAAGCCGTGTTCTCCCCAAATTCGGCAACACGCTTTGCGAGCAAAGCGTGCCACCCATCCAGCGAACGGATGTCTTCAACAGAGCCAGGGGAGAGGAGAAACAGGCCGATGACCCACCTTCTCTCTTTCGCCCTGAAAGGGCGAGGGACGGTAGCCGGGGGCGACGCGACGGCGCTGTTGGCCGGCGCGGAACCCCCGGACACGAATTCTTTCCGCGCCAGCCCCGAAGGGGCATCGGAAAAGCCGGTCACGATTCTCCCTCGCCCCTTCGGGGCTCTGTCAATTGAGGCG
>JAKPKY010000078.1 GCA_029553505.1 Planctomycetota bacterium | reverse complement strand
CGTCCGGGGCTGACGGTCGGGCCGGGCGGCGTCCTGCTGAAAGACGGGCGCCAGTACCGGGGCGTCGGGATCAACTATTTCAGCGCATTCCTGCGGACGCTCGAGCGCGGCGACGACACGAGTTACCGCGAAGGGTTCCGGGAACTGGCCGGACGGGGCATCCCGTTCGTGCGATTCGCGGCGGGCGGTTTCTGGCCCTCCCAATGGAAGCTGTACGAGGAAGACGAAACGGAATACTTCCGCCGTCTGGACGCGGTGGTTCGGGCCGCGGAGGAGGCGGGACTGGGGCTCGTGCCGAGCCTGTTCTGGTGGACGGCTTGCGTGCCGGACCTTGTGGGTGAGCCGCGCAGCCAGTGGGGAAACCCGGAGAGCAAGACCATCGCTTTCATGCGGCGATACGTGAAGGCAGTCGTGACGCGGTACGCGGCGTCGCCATCGCTTTGGGCATGGGAACTGGGCAACGAATTCAGCCTGGAAGCGGACCTGCCCAACGCGGCCGAGCATCGCCCGTGGGTGAATGTGAAGCTGGGGACGCCGGACGCTCGGAGCGCGGCGGACGACCTGACTCATGACATGATCGTGACGGCGGCGCGGGAATTCGCGCGGGCCGTGCGCGAGCACGACCCCTATCGGGCCATCACGACCGGCCACAGCCTGCCGCGCCCGGCGGCGCAGCACCTGCGGACGGAAGGGCGTTGGGACCCGGACTCGCGCGAGGAGTTTGCGTGTAACCTGATAGACGTGACGCCGGATCCGATGAACCTCGTCTCGGTCCATGTGTACCCGTTCGACAAGCAGGGGCGGTTCGGCCAGGAGACGACCTCATACGCCGAAATCCTCCGGCCGTGCATGGCGGCCGCGGCCAAGACCGGGCGCGCGTTGTTCGTGGGCGAGTTTGGGGCTTCGGACACGGATAAGGACGGCGGCCCCGCCCGGGCGCGGGAGGAAAACCTTGCGATGCTGGAGGCGATCCTGGAGACGGGCGTCCCCCTGGCGGCTCTGTGGAACTACGACCTGCCTGACCAGGAGTCGTTCATCAATGTGACGCCTACCAACCACCGCAGTTACTTGCTCGAGGAACTGGCGCGGGCGAACCGGCGTCTGAGGTCGGATGAGCAGAAGGATGCAAAGCTGGGGCAGTGAAGGGGGCGGCGCGGCCGGTCTGGGCCGCCCGCGGGGGCGCGAACAAGCGGGTGTTCCGCGGAGGATGACGGGATGGAGTGGAGAGCTTGGTATTGGGTGGGCGTGGTGGTCGTGCTGGCTGCGCCCGGGGCGTGGGCACACCGGTATATCCCGACGGCGGGGACGCACGACACGGCGGAAACGGCGGTCCCGGTCGCGGACCCGGGTGTGTCGCAGGTGGCGTATCAACAGGTCACGGAGGCGGTCCAGCGGATTTGGCTGGTCTTCGATGGTGCGGCGGGCCAGCAGGTCATGATTCAGCTGGGCGTGCCGGAA
>JAKPKY010000014.1 GCA_029553505.1 Planctomycetota bacterium | reverse complement strand
CATGCGTCCGCCGCAGCAGCAACCGCGCGGTCATGCCAGTTCGGCTCGTGCACCGCGCTCATCAGCTTCCTTTCCGTCCGGGGGGGGCTCGAAGAGACCACCTCCGATCCTTCTCCCGGTTCCCCGCCGCAGTAAAGAGTGGCGGCCTCGACGCCTATTACGTATTTCGTTGTTTCGTAATTTCGTAACGTCACGCCCTATGGTAGAGTGACGGTATGAGTGAGACCGCGACCCAGCGCATGTGTCGTTACCCCGGGTGCGACCGTCCCGCGGAGCCGGGGGAGCCCGGCGTCGGCAGGCCGCCGGAGTACTGCGACAACCCCGACCACACCCGCGCAGCAGCCTGGCGGGCCCGCCAGCGCGCGACCGCGGGAGCGTCCGCGGCCGAGGAGGCCCGCCCCATGGACGCCGCGCGCCAACGGGCCGGTCTCATCACCGCCCAGGTGACCGGGATGGCTGAGCATCTGGTCAGCCAGATGTACGAACTCCTCGGCGAGCTGCGCACCCTCGCCGACCCCGGTGCCGCCGAAGCGCAGCTCGAAGCCGCTGCCAGCGAGGCCGCTGAGCAGGTCGCAGCAGCAAACGGCCGGGCGATCCGGTCCGAACAGGCGCTGCGCGCGGCCGTCGCGGACAAAGAAGAAGCCGACGCCGCAGCCCTCGAAGCGACCTCGAACGCCCAAGAACTCGAGGTGAGTCTGTCGCAGGCGCGACACGACTTGGATCAATCACGCGAGACCACCTCCCAACTCCAGGCGAGGATCGAGGCACTCACCGACGAGCTGACCCAGGAACGCACCGCGAGGCAGAACCTCGAAGCCGAGACTCGTCGTCTGAACGACGAACTCGAACGCGCCCAGGCCGCCACCGTCGCCGCGCGCCAAGAAGCTCACCTGGCCCAGACAGCCCGCACCGAGGCGGACCAGCGCGCTGAAGCCGCCGACCAACAAGCCCGCGCCGAGACCGCACGAGCCGCCGCAGCCGAGCAGGCCACTGCCCAAGTCCGCGGCGAACTGCAAGACCTGCGCGCACAGTTCGACGAGTCCCGCGAACACCTCACCCAGCTCCGGGAGGGCCTCGCCGCGACCACCGCCGAACGTGACGCCGCCCGGACCGACGCCGCCCAACTTGAGCAGCTGCGCACACAGTTCGACGAAACCCGCGAACACCTCACCCAACTCCGCGAGGGGATCGCCGTCGCCACCGCCGAACGTGAC
>JAKPKY010000012.1 GCA_029553505.1 Planctomycetota bacterium | reverse complement strand
TGCTGGTCGAGACCGACGCGGGCGACCCGCCGCTCTTCGACCGCAGCAGCATGGACCTGGTCGAGGCGTTCGACCGCGCCGGGGTGGTCGAACTGGACGCCCCCGCCCCCTACGTGACGGTCAAGGAGCCGGTCACGATCGGCGGCGCGCGCGGCGATTTTGTGACCATCCTCCCCGCCGCCAAGGGCGACCGCCGCCTGCGGCTCGACTGCGCGATCGACTTCGCCTCGGTCATCGGCAGGCAGCGCATCCGCTTCGACCTCACGCCGGCGGCCTTCCGCTACGGCGCGCAGGCGCGGACCAACGCCACCCGCTCGCAGATGCTCTACTGCCACACGCTCGGCCTGTTGTTCGCCGACACGCGCAACCTGGGCTACACCAACGACAACATCCTCATCCACGGCAGAAAGCGGTACGTGAACACGCCGCTGCTGATCCAGCCCGACGGCCGCTCGCTCGAGGCGGTGTGGCACCGCGCGACCCTCGACCTGCTGGCGGCGCTGGCGCTGATCGACCGCGGGCGTCTGGCGGGCACGGTCGTCTCCTACCGCGCCGGCCACACGCTCGACTGCCGCCTGGCCACCCGCCTCTACCTCAACGACTTGCTGGAGACCTGCTGAAACGTTGTGAACAGACCGGCCCGTCCGCCACTCGGTGCGTACGGATGAAACGTCAACCTGTTCATTTCCTACCCCATCGCCTCGCAGTCCCGCAGCCTACTGCGTTTCAAGGGTGATCCGGGCGCGGCCCTCTTTCTCCCTTCCGCCACGTTCGCACTGCGGTCGCCGTTGACAAGGGCGACCTCCAGTTCCTGAACACGGGGCGGAGCGCACGCGTCGTCTTCTATCCAAGCATCCAGCTCGGACGAACCCGCGATGACCGGCCAGAGCGCGGCGTTGAGGCCGTAGGCCGCCCGGCACGCCCCCTCCAGGATCAGTTGATGAAACCGGTTGTGATTCGCCATCAGGAAGGCGATAGTTCGCATGGCGCCACCATAGCCGCTTCTATTGCATTAGCACTCGCGGCTTGAGACGCGCAACATGCGAAAAACGCGGCTGGCATTCCGGCCTCGGGCGGTGGTACACTCCGACCGTCAACCTGAACGCGGGCCATCTCCCGCGCCCTTTGTGCGCCCATGGCGAAATACGACCATCTGACCCATGATGAGCTGGTCCGGCTCCTGGAGGCCCGCGACCGGCGCGATGCCACCCGCTTTGGCCTCGTCTGGGAGGCCAACGAGATCGACCGCGACCACGCCGTCAACGCCGACTTCGTCGCCCTCGACCTTCAGCCCGAACACAGCGTCGGCGCCGCGCCGTGGCAGAATCTCGTCATCGAGGGCGACAATTTCGACGCCCTGCGCTACCTGCGCATGACCCACGCCGGACGCGTCAAGTGCATCTACATCGACCCGCCCTACAACACCGGCAACCGCGACTTCGTCTACAACGACCGCTTCGT